>NZ_JAVAYF010000009.1:0-53307 GCF_041954755.1 Microbacterium sp. CR_7 | reverse complement strand
ACTCACGGAGACCCGGGCCCTGTAATCGTCGCCTCCGATGCGGCGCACGATCGCCTGAGCGAACACACTCCCCCCGGTCGGGACCGCGTCGAAGGTCGCATCCACCGACAGCTCGGTCGAAGCCGACGACACATCGGTCAGATACGCCGTCCGCAGCGCCCCGCCGGCGGAGAGCCGGAAGACACCTGAGCCGTCCGCGCCGTAGCTCGAGGCGGTGTTCGCCAGCGTCCAGGCACCTCCGGGATCGGCGCTGCCGAGCCCGTTCGCGACGCTTCGGTCGAACGCGTCCGCCGCGAGGATCCCGGTGCCGACGGTTATCGCCAGCGATTCCGTCTTCGACCCGACCGCGCCGTCGTTGTCGGTCACCGTCAACGTGACGGTGTAGGTGCCGGCCACCGCGTACGTGTGGCTCGCCGCCGCACCCGACCCGTGCGCACTGCCGTCGCCCCAGTCCCAGTCGTAGGACGCGATCGACCCGTCAGCATCCGAGGATCCCGACCCGTCGACCGTCACCTTCAGCGGAGACATCGTCGGGGTGAACGACGCGGTAGGCGCCGTATTCGCCACTGCGGTCACCGAAGACGTCGAGACGGCCGTCCCGCCTCGATCGTCCGTCACGGTCAGCGTGACCGTGTACGTTCCAGGCGCCGCGTACGTGTGCGCCGCCGTCGCGCCCGAACCGTGTGCGCTCGCGTCGCCCCAGTTCCAGTCGTACGACACGATGGAGCCATCAGGGTCCGTGGATCCGGAACCGTCCACCGAGACCTGCATCTTCGTCACCTGCGACGAGAACACGGATGCGGGCAGCTTGTTCACGGTCGAACCCGTGCGTCCCAGCGTGTAGTGATCGCCGACGACCGTCGCAGCGATGGCCGATGGATAGACGGCGACATCGTCGATGGTTCCCGCGAACGCGTTGCCGCCAGGGCCCCAGGAGACATCGCCGCCCACGTGCCAGTACCCGGTGTAGTTGCCCGCGGTCTTCGTCGCGTTGGAGCCGACCAGCTCGCCGTCGACGTAGAGCCGCATACCGGCGGCACTCTGCGTCGCGACGACGTGATGCCACTGACCGTTGTTGTACGCGCCGGCCGAGGTGAGTCGAACCTGACCTCCGCTCGATGCGCCGAAGACGAGCTGCCCCGTGTTGGTCATGTAGACGTGCCGGTCGTATGACGACGAGTTGCCGGTCGCGCTGTTTCCGAAGCCGATGATCTTGCCGCCCGCGGTCGACGTCGTCTTGAACCAGGCCTCAGTGGAGTACGTGGTCGGATTCACGAACGGGGTCTGTCCGATCAGTTGTCCCCCGCCGAACGTCACGGCCGTGTTCGCGTTGCCGTGAAGAGCTCCGACCTGCCCCTTCGTGTGGGCTCCGACGAAGGTTCCGCGCTGCCCCGCTCCCGACGAATCCTGCGCGACGGTGCCTGACGTCTCGGCCAGCCGCCAGTACAGCGTGGGGCTGGCCGCCACGACGGCGGCGCCGTATGCATCGGACGGCGGCGTCGACGACTCAGGTGTCCGCCCGGCGGCCGCATAGTGCTGGGCGATCCGAGTCGCGCTGAGCGGCGCGCCGTAGATCGCGACCTCGTCGATCGAGCCGGCGAAGTACTGGGCTCCGGACCACGTGGCGTCGCCGCCCACACGCCAGTAGCCGTTGTAGATCTGCGCCGAGATCGAGTCGGTACGCTGGCCGACTCGGACGCCGTCGACGTAGAAGGACATGCCGGCGACCGGATCGAGGGTCGCGACGACATGATGCCAAGAACCGTCGTTGTAGGCCTTGGAGGATGTGAGCACGCGCCGCTCGTTGGGATACACGCCGAAGTTCACTCGCCCCGCGGTGTCCATGTACACGAGCCGGTCGTTGGACGTGGAGGTGCCCGTGCTCTGACTGCCGAAGCCGACGATCCGTCCTCCGGCCGTCGTGGTCGTCTTGAACCACGCTTCCACGCTGAACGAGAGCGGAGCGCGCGTCGGCTTCACCGTGCCGGCGTATCCGGTGTTCGTCCCGTTGAAGCGCGAGGCGGGAATCGTCGAGGGGGTCAGCGCGCCGTCGACCCCTCGGGTCACCCCGGCGCGCACCGTCAGGTTGCTGTCGCCGGCCCAGTCGTACGAGGTCGTGCCCGTGTCGTTGAGGGGCCAGTAATGCAGCGGAACGTCGGCGAGCACCGCCTGCGAGTACGATGACGCGCCCGTGGATCCGGTCGTGCCCGCGGTGGCCGTGACGGTCGAGCTCCAGGCGACGTTGCCCTTCGCGTCCTCCGCCCTCAGGCGGTAGGTGTGAGTGCTCCCCGGGTCCACGCCCCCGTCGACGAACGACATACCGGGCAGCCCCCAGTCGGCGGACTTCGACCGCGCCGTGACCGTGTGGATCGGCGACGCGTTCACACCGTCACGGATCACCTTGTACTGCAGGTACTCGTTGTCGCGGTCCCAGTTGAGCGGCCAGGTGATCTGCACCGCGCCCGACGCCACCGGCGTCACGGTGGGAACCCAGTTGCTGCCGCTCAGGCGGGGCCCGTCGGAGTTCGGGGCCTTGTCGGTCGTGGCGAAGCGCACCAGCCCTTGCTGCGGTTGGTTGTTCACTCGCGTGAACTCTCCCGCCATCACGAGGTAGTCCGCATTGCCCGTGACGCTCCACGGACCCTGGGTGGCGCCGCTGACCTCCCCCGTATCGAAGGTCGGGTACCAGTGCAGCATCCGAGGAGCGGGATTGCCGACCCAGTTGAAGTAACCCAGCGCCAGCCCGTCAGGAGTCGCTCGTTCGGCGGCATTCGCGAACGCGATGCCGCGATAGTGCGTCCACGGGTCGCTCTGCGGGAAGCCGCCGACGACGCTCTCGCAGTAGTGGGCGTGGCCGGCGCCGTAGACGACATCAGGCGTCGCATAGGCGCTGTAGGTGTCGCCATGGCAGTCCTCGACCCAGGTGAGACCTCCGCTGGCCCAATCGCTCTTGAAGATCCCCTCGAGGTTTCCCCCGTCACGCCCGAATGTGTAGCCCGTTCCGTAGATGTCGGTGCCGTCGGTGCTCAGCGACCAGATGGCTCCGTTCTCCCCGCCGTTGCGCACGACGCCGTTCGCTGCGAACGGCAGGAGCCCACCCGTCCCGGCATCGACCAGAGCCATGCCGTAACCCGGATTAGACGATCCGTTGACCGTGGTGAAGTGACCCGCGATGGCGATCTTCTGACCGTCCGCCGAGACGACGATGTCATTGCCGCGGTTGTTGAGCTCCGGCGCCCAGGGGAGCAGGTCGCCGGCCGCGGTGACCCCCGCAGCACGCACACGGTCGTTGCTCGCGACCCGGCCGAAGTTGCCGGTGAAGTAGACGTTCGTGTCGGTTGCCGCGATGCCGCGCACCGACGCATTGACACTCGGGGACCACGAAGACACGAGAGCGCCCGAGGGCAGGTCGAACGCCGCCACCCGGTTGCGCACCTGTCCGTCGACCTCGGTGAAGTCCCCGCCGATGTAGAGCCGCGTGCCGTCCGGCGAGGCGGCGATCGAGTTGATCTGCCCGTTGACGTTCGGAGCGAAGCGGAGCAGAGCGCCCGTTCGCACGTCGTAGGCGAGGACATTGTTCCTCGTCACCTCGTCGACGCCCGCGGCGGCTCCGGCCGGTCGAGCCGTGGAGAAGGTGCCGGCCGCGAAGACGGTGTCCCCGACGATCACCTGATCCCAGGCTGCGCCGTTGATCTGCACCGTCGGCAGGGCATCGGACGTGACGGTCCCCGGCGTGCGCGGATCGGTCGGCACGGTGTCGGCGGAGGCCGCGGACGGCACCGCGGCGAGACCGCCGGCGATGATCGCCGACACGACGACCGTCGTGATCATTCCGCGTCGGAAGACGCGAGCGCGCGCAAAGAACCCCGATTGCACAGCCATAATTCATTCCCCAATGAATCAGCACGTCCGCGAGGACGAGTTCCCCAGATACCCCAGTCCGTCAACTGGCGGGGGCTGCTCCTCGGAAGACGGCGAGCGGCTCGCCAGTTAACAGATCAAGGGTAATGGCGACATCCCCCCGCGCGTCAAGAGGGAGGGAGAACGAATACTCTCCCTCGGCGCTCTCCCCCGGCGCCAGTGTCGACGGCAGGCCGTTCGCGACCGTGTCGCCCAACGGCGGGGCGGGGGCGCCGTCCGCCCCGGAGGCCAGGTTGACCGCCGCACCGCCGAGATCGAGCGGTGAATCCGTCGCGTTGGTCACACGCACGAGCACGCGCAGGGCGGGTCCGGCGAGATCACCCGGCTGCTCGCTCGACGACTCGAAGGACTCCATCGAGACGACCTCGGCGGTGACGCCCGTCACGACGGTGGCGACGTCATCGATGCCCACCTCGACAGGCCCTTCGTCCGACGGCTCGCCGTCTGTCGCGCCCGGAGTCGGCGTGGGAAACACGCTGGGGGTCGGCGGCACGGAGATCGTGGGCGCCGGAGATGCGTCGTCGGAGGACTGCGAGGAGACGCTCACGAGCCAGATGATCACGGCGAGCGCGACGACGATGACGGCGATCGCCGAGATGATCAGGATCTTGCGCGTGCGAGTCAATGGGTCCCCTCCCCTGCATCCCGGACGTCTCAGCGCCGCGGCGTTCGGCAAACTTTACCGCCTGCGAGACGAACCGTCGACGCGTCGGCTAAAGTCAGTGCAACCGCGCGTCACCGGCGGGGATCGGCCGCGGGGAGGTCGAAACCGATCGACGCCCATCGCGGTCTGTCAGCGATCAGACGTCCCCGTTCACATACGACCGGAGGATTCATGTCCCAGCCGACGCCACGGGTGCGAGAGACACTCGCCTCCCTCCGCGCAGCGCAGAAGTCCAGCTCTGGGGCTCCGGCCTACTCCCGCTTCGTCAATCGACCCATCGGCCGCGTCTTCGCAGCGATCGCCTTCTCGTGGGGGCGCACGCCCGATCAGGTGACCGCCGTCAGCGCCCTGTTCACCTTCGCCGGGATCGCCGTCGTCGCACTGGTGCCGCCGACGTTCGCATCATCGCTGCTCGTGGTTGCCCTGCTCGTGCTCGGCTACGCGCTGGACTCCGCCGACGGACAGCTGGCGCGCCTTCGCGGCGGAGGATCGGCGCGCGGCGAGTGGCTGGACCACATGGTGGACGCCACCAAGATGGCGACGATCCACCTCGCGGTTCTCGTGTGCTGGTGGCGCTTCTTCGATATCGACGCAGCGCTGCTGCTCGTGCCGCTCGGGTTCCAGGTGGTGGGCTCGGTCTTCTTCTTCGGCGTCATCCTCACCGACCTCATCCGACGCACCGGCGCCGGAGGTACCACATCGAAGGCCGCCTTCCGCACGTCCCCGCTCTACGCGCTCCTCGTCCTTCCCGCCGACTACGGACTACTGATCCTCGTCTTCGCCACGCTGTGGGTTCCGTGGTTGTTCGTCGTGCTCTACACCGCGCTCTTCGCCGTCAACGCCCTGATCCTGCTCGCATCGGTCTACCGGTGGCATCGATCGCTGCGCCCGACCGGAGCAGCCCATGCCTGAGTTCACCGGCCTCACCGACCGCCAGGCGAAGGCGGCGAAGTGGAGCGCGTATCGCCGGGCGGCGGGGATGGCGGTGCGCGGGATGCTGCGCAAGCCCTTCCTCGGAGAATCGAGCGGCCCACTTTTCGTCGGCCGCCGCGTGCGCATCACCAATCCGTCCTACATCCGGCACTCCGGGCGTCTCGTGATCGAGGACGGCGTCGAGCTGCAGGGCCTCTCTCAGCACGGCATCGTGTTCGGGGACGAGGTGTCGATCGGAGCCGGCACCGCGATCCGCCCCTCGTCGTACTACGGCGGGGAGGCTGGAGTCGGTCTGCGGGTCGGCGACCGGTCGAGCTTCGCGACCGGATGCTTCATCGGATGCTCCGGAAGCATCGTGATCGGGGACGACGTGATGCTCGGACCGGGTGTACGCGTGTACTCCGAGAACCACGTCTTCGCCGACCCCGAGGCGCCGATCAAGTCACAGGGGGTCGAGCGGGGCGAGGTCGTCATCGGCGATGACTGCTGGATCGGCAGCGGAGTGACGATCACATCGGGCGTCACGATCGGACGAGGTGTCGTGATCGGCAGCGGCAGCGTCGTCACCAGGGACATCCCGGACTTCAGCATCGCGGCGGGAAGCCCGGCCAAGGTGATCCGCAGCCGGAAGAACGCGACCGGTGGCGAAGATCGCGGCGTTGTGTAAGCTGAGCCTCGGTCGTGTCCGTGGGGACGGCACGCCCGGGGAGCACTTTGGGGGTCTGGGGATGTCAGCTGCGTCTGGCGCATCCGCGGCGACGGCGATGGGACCGTCCCGCGATCACGCGATCTGGCGTGCCGTCGACCGACGATCCTGGTCCGAACGACTCCCCGCACACCACTGATCCACGCGCGTCGGCTCCGAGGGGGAACCACATGCACGCAGTTCACGACGACAACCAGGCGTCCACCGGCGATCCCGTCTCGCTCGTGGTCGCGATCCCGACCTTCAAGCGACCGGACCGGCTGGTCCGGACGCTCGATCTCGTCGGAGCGCAGGTGGCGCCGCTCGCGTCAGACGGACGGGTGTCGTCCGCGTCGATCCTCGTGATCGACAACGATCCCGCCGAATCGGCCCGCGGCGTCGTGGACGACAGCTACCACGGGGTGAGGACGCGCTACGTGGCCGAGGCCACGCCGGGGATCCCTGCCGTCCGCAATCGAGCTCTCGACGAGTCCGCCGACATCCGCCTGCTCTCGTTCATCGACGACGACGAGGTCCCGCTCGAGGGGTGGATCTCCTCGCTGCTCGAGACCTGGTCGACCACCGGCCGTCCGGCTGCCGTCATGGGTCGAGTCGTATCGCTCTTCGACCCCGATGCCGACCCCTGGGTGCTGGAGAGCGGGCTCTTCCGACGCCCCCAGCGCCGGACGGGCGCCGAGATCGCCGTCGCGGCGACCGGCAACCTCCTGCTCGATCTCTCGCAGGTGCGACGCAGCGGCGTGCGCTTCGACCAGCGCATCGGCCTGGGGGGCGGCTCCGACACCCTCTTCAGCATGGGCCTGAAGAAGACCGGCGCACGCCTCGTCTGGTGCAACGAATCCGTCGCCGAAGACGCGGTGGAGCCCGAGCGTCAGACCAGACCATGGGCTCTCAAGCGGTCCTTCAGCCACGGCAACGTCTCGGTCCTCGTGCAGCTGCGCCTCGAACCTCGGTCCTCGAGGCGTGCCCTCATCCGGGTGAAGGGCGTCGTGGGCGGCGCGGCGCGAGTCGTCGCGGGCTTCGGCCGCCACCTGTACGGACGACTGAGCCGCTCGGTGCGCCATGACGCGCGCGGTCTTCGTCTGGTCTACCGCGGAGCCGGAATGATCTCCGCCAGCGTCGGTCAGACGTATTCGGCGTACTCGCGCCCGGGCAGCTCGGCATGAGGACGCGCGTGTCTGCTGCGGCGAAGAGATGGCTGCGCAGTCATGGCGGACCCCTGGGGTCGATCGTCCGCGTGCGGACGGCCCGACCCGAGTTCGTCCTCACCTATGACGACGGTCCGGACCCGACGCACACCGAGCGGATCCTGGACGTGCTGCGTGAGCAGTCAGCCACCGCCACGTTCTTCGTGCTGATGAACCGGGCGCGCGCCCACCGCTCCCTGCTCGCCGAGATCGTCGGCGGCGGTCATGAGGTGGCGCTCCACGGACCCGATCATCGGCCGATCTCGCGGCTCGGGTACCGAGCGGTGCGCGAGCGCACGGCAGCGGCGAAGGCCGAACTCGAAGATCTCGCCGAGGTGGCAGTGCGCTGGTACAGGCCCCCGTACGGCCTGCAGTCGCTCTCGAGTTTCCGGGCCGTCAAGGCCGCCGGCGTCGAGCCCGTTCTGTGGGGACCGACCGCCTGGGATTCACGGGAGGCGACGACCGAGCAGCGCATCGCTCGGTCGCTCCGCGGCGCCGAAGCAGGCGCCATCCTGCTCTCGCACGACTCGTATGCGGGGTTCGCCGACGGAGGGCGGAGCGATTCGCCCCCGACTGTCGACCGCCCCGAACTCGCCACGCGCATCATCGAGGCGTATCGCGAACGCGGGTTGGAGGCTCGAAGTCTCTCGCGCGCGCTGGCTTCCGGCACACCGGTCAAGGGAATCTGGTTCAAGAAATGAAGGGGAAAGACATGACGGAGGAGAACAGAGACGGGGCGAAGAAGGTCGTCGTCATCGGTCAGGGGTACGTGGGGTTGCCGGTGGCGATGCGGTCGGTGGCCGTGGGGCACGAGGTCGTCGGTCTCGACCTCGATCTCCGCCGAGTCGGAGCACTCGGGTCGGGTCGCTCGCACGTCGACGACATCTCGGACGACGAACTGCGCTCGGCCTTGGATTCGGGACGCTACCGCGTCTCGTCGGACTACGCCGACGCGGCCGACTTCGACGTCGCGATCATCACCGTGCCGACGCCACTGCGCGAGACGCTCCCCGACCTCTCCTTCATCGAGAGCGCGGCGGAATCGCTGGCACCGCATCTCCGCAACGGCGCGCTGGTCGTGCTCGAATCGACGACCTACCCCGGCACGACCCAGGAGCTCCTGATCCCTCTTCTCGAGCAGGGATCGGGCCTCGCCGCCGGCACCGACTTCTTCGCCGGCTACAGCCCCGAGCGGATCGATCCCGGCAACCCGACCTGGGGTCTGCAGGAGACTCCCAAGATCGTCTCCGGCATCGATGCCGCGTCCCTGGACCAGGTCTCCCGGTTCTACTCCGCGATCGTCGACACGATCGTGCCTGTGAGCTCGCCGCGCGAGGCGGAGATGGCCAAGCTCCTGGAGAACACCTTCCGCCACGTGAACATCGCGCTGGTGAACGAGCTCGCCGTCTTCGCGCACGCTCTCGGCGTGAACGTCTGGGAGTCGATCGACGCCGCGGCGACCAAGCCGTTCGGCTTCATGAAGTTCACCCCTGGCCCCGGGGTGGGCGGCCACTGCCTGCCCGTCGACCCGAGCTACCTCTCATGGCAGGTCCGCCGCAAGCTCGGCAAGAGCTTCCGCTTCGTCGAGCTCGCCAACGACGTCAACGATCACATGCCGGAGTACGTGCTGCAGCGCGTCAGTCGACGGTTGAACGCCGAGGGCAGCGCTCTCAACGGTGCCCGGGTGTTGCTGCTCGGACTCGCCTACAAGAAGAACACCGGCGACATCCGGGAGTCCCCTGCCCTGCCGCTGGTCGAGTTGCTGCAGGATCAGTCCGCGGTCGTGCACGCCGTCGATGCGCACGTCGAGGACCACCAGTGGCCGCGCACCGTCGAGCGCATCGATCCCGGC
This sequence comes from Microbacterium sp. CR_7, assembly GCF_041954755.1. Classification (NCBI taxonomy): domain Bacteria; kingdom Bacillati; phylum Actinomycetota; class Actinomycetes; order Micrococcales; family Microbacteriaceae; genus Microbacterium; species Microbacterium sp. CR_7. The sequence goes on along the minus strand of NZ_JAVAYF010000009.1, from coordinate 44,047 downwards.
GCGGTCGATTTCGCCTCCTACGACCTCATCGTGCTGATCACCGATCATGACGAGATCGACTACCAGGCGCTCGAGGCGAGCGGAGCACCGGTCTTCGACACGCGGAACCGCCTTCGCGGAGCGACCGTCGAGCAGCTCTGACAACGAGACGAGGGCCCCGGAGCCTGAACTGCCGCCCTGCGGTCGTCCAGGTTCCGGGGCCCTCGTCTCTGTCTCGGGCCGCGTCCGTCTCAGCCGACGGTGAAACGGGTGAGCGGCTTGGAGCCGACCTCCCAGATGTTCGACGAGAGGATCGGGGCACTCGACTGCGGCGCGACGATCGCGCACCCCGAGTGGATCCGATCGGGGCCGAACACGTTCCCGTCGATCACGGGCGGATTGTTGCCGGCCGTCGAACCCACGTTGATCGTGCAGCCTCCGCCCTGCAGATAGTTGTCGCGGATCGTGATCGAACCCAGCTTCGCGACCGACGAGTTCTGCGTGATCTGCACCGCGGCGTTCGTCGCTCCTTCCATGCGGTTCCCCTCGAGGAGGATGGAGGCTCCGCCCTCGATCTGCACGGAGTCGTCGTGTGACGGGGTTCCGCCGCGGAGGGGATCCTTCTCCCAGTGGGAGTTGTCGTGCAGCCAGGAGTCCCGGACGACCGCCTTGTTCCCGAGAACGCGGACAGGGTCGACGACGTCGTGGATGTCCATGCGCGTCGCCGTGAAATTGGAGCCGACGATGCCGTTCCACGCGGGATCGGGTGACGCCGCGTAGATCTCGGAGTCCTGGATCGTGAACGGTTGACCGGAGTTCACGTTCGTGACGAGTCCGATGCTGCGCGCGGTCGACCCTCCGACGATCCGGGAGTTCTTGATGACGACCCCCGGCGCCTTGATGTCGATGATGCCGCGCACCTCGAGACCGTCGATGACGGTGTTGGGCTGCGTGACGACCAGGTCTCCCTGGTGGACGGTCAGCCTGACGCCGGCGGGAACCCCGGTGGTGGCGGCCGTGGGGAACCCCGAGTCCGTCACGGGCGGTGCCGGAGCAGGCGCGGGCGCCGGAGCAGGCGCGGGCGCCGGAGCAGGCGCGGGCGCCGGAGCGGGTACCGGAGCCGGCGGTGCGCTGGGAGCGGTGGGCGTCGTGGGCACGGGACGGGGCAGCGGGGCGGGTGTCGAAGGAGCCTGCAGGGACGCGATCGACGACCCGACCACGGTTGCTTCTACGCTCGGCGACTGCTTGGAGGTGTAGAAGGCGACGGAGCCCGTGCCCTCCGGACGGATCCGGGACGACGACGAATCCTTGGCCGAGAGAGTCCGGGACGCGGAGCCGTCGATCTTCGCCGTCGCCGTGATCTTGACGTCGGCGCTGCCCTCCACCCTGAGCGAGAGGGAGAGCTTCTGACCGGCGCGGATCTTCTGCGGCAGCGTGAGGTGCTGCGACAGGGTGGTCTGCGTCAGCGACCGCCCCGTTCCGTTGTTCCGCTTGATCGCGATCTTGACGGTGCCGTCGGGATCGGTGCGCGCCTGCACCACGTAGGCGCCGGCTGCGCTCCCTCGGAGCTGGGCGGACGTGTACACGCCGCCACCGCGGGACGGCAGGGAGCGGAGGCTCGTGGTGGTCGAGATCTGGGCGTCACGCAGAGAGGGTCCGGGGACGGTGACGGTCGAGATGGACCCCGGCCGTACCTGCACCGAGGTAGCGGCGTGCGCCGGGGCGGCGTGAAGCAGACCTGCGAAGACGAGGATCGCAGCGACCAGAGCAGCGAGAGCGATCCGCGCGATGCGGGGGGTGAGAGATCGTCGGGTAGGGGAGAGGGAGATGTGAGAGGTGTTCATACGTTTCCAGCCGTTGTCGGGAATCCGCGATTCCTCGCGGGTTGGCGGCTACTGCGGGTCGGAAAGGCGAGCACTCGCGACGCACACGGCGAGGACCGGCGACCGGTGGGACGGTCGCCGCGGGAAGTCCGGGCAGTGGGACGTCATCGGGGAGAGTACGCACCTTCTCATCGGGTGTTGCTTCGGTCAGCGAACCGGCCGGCTCTTTCCTCGCCGACCCGGAATCCGGGTCGCCGCACTTTCGGAACCGACGCAGCTCTGGTCCCTCCCCGCTGGCACCCTACCCTATCCGTGTGGGAGATCTCCTCAGGTCGACGACTTCTAGAGCTCTCCCGGCTTCATCGCCTCGGCGTCGATCGCTCTGATCACCCGCAGCGTCGCCGTGTCCGGCTTGGGCTCGGATGCCGCGTCGCCGCCCCTCGCGCGCTTCGGCGCGTACACGACGAGCGAGTGGAACAGGAACCGCGCGAAGAAGGCGACGATGAGCGAGAGCCCGGTCGCGAGCACGCTGGAGATGTGCCAGGTCTCGACCATGAGTGCCATGAGCGGGATGCGCAGCGCCGCCTCGACGTTGTTGAACCCGAACGACGCGGCGAACCGGAGCCCCAACCCCCGGGCGTCGGTGCGCATGTCGGCGAAGACGAAGCGCTCCTGCAGCAGGAAGTTCCCGATGATCGTCGCCTCGGCGCCGATGATCGCGGCCCAGATGTAGGGGACGCCGAGGGTGGTCAGCAGCCACATGATCCCGAGGTTCGCGACGGCTCCGATCGCGCCGATCAGGGCGAACAGCGACATCTTTCCGAACCGCAGCCGGGCGAGGTGCGCGATGAAGGTGGTGCCCTGACGCAGGCTGGCCTTGGACGTGCCGTGCCGCCGCTCGCCGAACTCCATCGGCACCTCGGCGATGCGCAGGTCCGTGCGAGCGAGGATCTCCAGCAGGATCTTGAACCCCTGCGGCTTCAGCGTCGGGAGGTCGAGGCGGCTGCGGTCGACGAGGAAGAACCCGGTCATGGGGTCGGTGCTGCGGGCGAGGCGGATCGGGAACATGGCGCGGGTGAGCCAGGTCGCCGCCCGCGAGACGCCGAAGCGCACCGCGGTGCCCAGTCCGCTCGTATCGCCGCCGCCGACGTAGCGCGAGGCGGCGACGACGTCGGCCCCGCCCTCCGCGTGCCGCGCGACGAGCGCCGGGAGCAGCTCGGGCGGATGCTGCAGGTCGCCGTCCATCACGATGCACAGGTCGTGTGCCGCGGCCCCGAGCCCGACCACCACCGCGCCGCCCAGACCACCGGTGTTGTCGTCGCGGCGGATGACCCGCACCGGCAGCGGCGCGTCGGCGGCGACCCGGGCGATCTCGGCGGCGGTGTCGTCGGTGCTGTCGTCGACGAAGAGGATCTCGGCGTCGTGCCCGGCGAGCGCGGCGGCGGTGCGTGCCACGAGCTCTGCGACGTTGTCGCGTTCGTTGAACGTCGGCACGATCACTGTGACCGCTGTGTGCACCGGTTCCCCCTTCGACGCGACGGCGTCGCTGTACGGCATCCATCGTTCCACGGGTTCCTGTGCGCCGTGAAACCGGTTCCTGCTACACTGCACGAATGCGGCTGTGGGAGTCGCTGAGCGGGTGGGGATCCGCTCTCTGGGGAACTACTTGATCTGGGGAGATCATGCAGACGCGCATCGGCTATGCCGTTGGTGCCTTCGACCTGTTTCACGTCGGGCATCTGAACCTTCTTCGTCACGCCAAGCAGCACTGCGACGTCCTGATCGCGGGGGTGGTCAGCGACGAGATGCTCCGTCAGGTGAAGGGCATCGAGCCCGTCATCCCGACGGCGGAGCGTGCCGAGATCGTCAAGCACATCTCGTTCGTCGACGACGTGTACGTCGAGACCAGTCCGTCGAAGATGGACTCGTGGCGCGACGTGCACTTCACGCACTTCTTCAAGGGCGACGACTGGCGGGGCACCGACAAGGGGCTGCGCCTCGAACGGGAGTTCGCCGAGGTCGGCGTGGAAGTCGTGTACTTCCCGTACACCGCGCACACGTCGAGCTCGTCGTTGCGTCGGGCACTCGACGCGATCACGGCCGGCGCCTCCGCGCAGACCCCGGCGCTCGCGACCGTCTGAGCGCCGCGCTCCCCTAGTTCGCGACGCCGAGCAGGCTGCGCGCCATGCGCGCGACGTGCGGCGGCGTGTGCGGCCCCAGCCAGACGGTCCACTGCGCCGGCGGCTCGGAGCAGGTCCACTCCACACACCAGGAGTGGACCGCATTCGCAAGGCGCTCGCCCTTCGCGTGCTGCCGGATGCCGTCGCCACGCAGCAACCACCGCACGGACACCCCTTCGGGGACGTCGATATGGCGGAACTGGATGCGAGCGGCCGCTTCGATGAGGATCACGCCTTCGGCGTGCCAGGGCATGCGCGCCGCGATCGCTGCGATCAGCCCGGCGTCGGCGGCGTCTCCCGCGATGAGCACCGCTCCCTCGATGCGCTCCCAGTCCGGATCCTCGAGGTGCTCGCTCGCTGTCGCCATGCTCTCAGTCTAGGTAAGGCTTGCCTAACCTGACAAGCGTCGGTTCCCTCACCCGCGCCGTAGCGGCGCCCGCTCTCCCCCGCGGACGTACCCTTGATGCATGACCTCTCCTGCAGCATCCACGATCACGATGTTCGGCGCCGACTGGTGCCGCGACTGCATCCGCACCAAGAAGCAGCTCGACGAGCTGGGCGTCGAGTACGCGTACGTCGACCTCGTGGCCGACCCCGCCGCCGCCGACGTCGCGAAGGAGATCTCGGGGCGCACGAACATCCCCGTGGTGCTCTATCCCGATTCCTCGCACCATGTCGAGCCCTCGAACGCCGATGTCGAGGCGAAGCTCCGCGAGCTGTCGCTGATCTGACCGCGACGTGACCACTCGCGCAGCGGGTGCGGCGGCTTAGGCTGGAGTCCCGTCCGAAGGAGACGCCGATGACTTCTGCGACCACGTCCGCCTCGCCCGGCGCCGACGCCAAGGCCCCCGACCTCGACGACGCCGACCGCGCCCGCCTCGACACCGCAATCGGCGAGCTGCAGACCGGTGCCGCCACCTGGTCGGCGCTGACTCTCGCCCAGCGCGTGACCCTGCTGCGACAGGTGCGGACGAGCGTCGCCGCAGCGGCGGAGGACTGGGCCGTCACGGCCGCTGCGTCGAAGCGGCTCGACGGACGCCACCCCCTGCGAGGCGAAGAGTGGCTGAGCGGCCCCTACAGCGTGCTGGGAGCGCTCGACGCGTACGTCGATACGCTCACCCGCCTCGCCGACGGTCGCAACGCTCTCGACGGGGTGCGTATGAGCCGCGCACCGGGCGGACGCACGCGCGTGCACGCCTTCCCTCTCACGGGCATCGACCGGTTCCTCCTGTCCGGCTTCACGGGCGAGGTGTGGCTCGAACCGGGCATCACCCCGAACGGCGCGCGCGCCGGCGCCGGCCTCGCGCAGCGCACGCCCACGGCATCCGGAGGTGTAGGGCTGGTGCTCGGCGCCGGCAACGTCACGTCCATCCCGGTGCTCGATGTCCTCTACGAACTGCTCGCGCACAACCGCACCGCGCTGCTCAAGGTGAACCCGACGCAGGACGCCCTTGTCCCCGTGTTCAAGAGGGCCCTGGCTCCGCTCATCGGGCCGGGATTCCTGCGCATCGTCCGCGGCGGCCCCGCCGTCGGCGCCTACCTCACCGGCCACCGCGATCTCGCACACGTTCACATCACGGGATCCGCCGCGACCTTCGACGCGATCGTCTGGGGAAGCGGCTCGGGCGCCACGCGCCGCCGCCGCGAGAACCGCCCGCAGCTGAAGAAGCCGATCACCGCAGAGCTCGGCGGGGTCTCGCCCATCATCGTCGTGCCCGGCCCCTGGACCGAGGCGGACCTGACCTACCAGGCCGAGCACATCGCGACCATGCGCCTGCAGAACAGCGGCCACAACTGCATCGCCGGTCAGGTCGTGATCCTCTCGGCGGACTGGGAGCAGGCGGATGCGTTCCGGGCCGCACTGCGCCGCGCCTACGCGAACGCACCCGAGCGGCCGATCTGGTACCCGGGATCCGATTCGCGCATGGACGCCGCGACCGCGGACTACCCCGACGCCCTCGTGCTCGGCGATCGGCGGCTCGTCGAGATCGAAGAGGATCAGGATGCCGCGGCGCTGCAGACCACGGAGTATTTCGCCCCGGTGCTCGGGGTGGTCGCGCTGCCCGGCTCCGGACAGACGTTCCTCGACGCCGCCGTCGCGTACGCGAACGATCGTCTGCAGGGGACGCTCGGCGCGAACCTGCTCATAGACCCTGCGACGGAGAAGTCGCTCGGCGCCGGCTTCGACCGAGCGATCGCCGCATTGCGCTACGGCTCGATCGCGATCAACAGCTGGACGGCCTTCGGATTCATCATCCCGACGCTGACATGGGGCGCTTTCCCCGGCAACACGATCGACGACGTGGGCAGCGGCCTCGGCGTCGTGCACAACGCGCTGCTGCTGGATGGCGTCGAGCGCTCGGTCATCCGCGGACCGTTCCGTCCGTTCCCGCGCTCGCTGCCGCTCATCAACGGCGGAGGCCGCTTCACCATCCTGCCGACACCGCCGTGGTTCGTCTCCGCGCGCACGGGGGCGCAGGTGAGCGAGGGCCTCACGCGCTTCCGTGCCGGCGGTGGCATCCTGGGACTCCTGAAGACGCTGACCGCGGCGCTCCGCGCCTGACCCCCGCTACCGTGGACGGATGAGCTTCACGCCACTCCGCTCCAAAGCACGAAACCTCTACTCCTGGTTCGCGACGCGTCCCGACCTGTTCGAGTCCGAGCGGTCGCCGCGCAAGACCACCGGATGGGCGATCGTCGCCGGGGTCATGGCGATCGTCGCGCTGCTCGTCTATCTCAACCCCACGGCGACCGCAGAGCTGCTCGGAGGCCGAGTGCGCGCCGGCCTCGCGATCGCCGGAGCGTTCGCCCTCCCGCCGATCATCATCGTCGTCAGCGTGGTCATGATCTTCGTCGGCGCCCGGCGGTGGCGCGTGAAGGGCGGCGGGGTGCTGCAGAACCCGGTCATCCACGGGTTCAGCTCGCGCATTCCCGTCGATCAGGCGGTCGCCGCGCTGCTCCGCGGCAGCACCGACAGCGCGGGGGTGATCGCCGCCCTGTCGGCGATGCAGAAGGACGCCGGCGACGAGCGCCTGCTCACCATCTGGTCATCGGATGCCGATCGCGCGATGTACATCGGAGTGCTCCGCGTCGACGGCAACACGCAGTGGATCGACACGGAGCCGGTGCAGGTCGACCCCGCGAACTACTTCGACGCGAAGAAGCACGACCTCGCGGCGACGCTGGGCAAGACCAGCATCGACGACGTCTGAGCCGCGCCCGCGGATCGCGAGTCTCAGAGCTGGTCGCCGGGTACCGTGAGGGGTTGCGCACAGCTGTCGAGGCCGTTCTGGTAGCCGCTCGCGAACCAGAACTGTCGCTGCGTGCTCGAGCCGTGCGTGAAGCTCTCGGGGTTCACGGTGCCGCTCGACTGCTCTTGGATGTTGTCGTCGCCGACCGTGAACGCCGCGTTCAGAGCATCCTCGCGCTCCGCCTCGGTGCTGGGCTGGAGGTAGGGCACGCCGTTCTTGTCCTTCTCCCCCTCCATCTGCCCGATCCACGCACCGGCGTAGCAGTCCGCCTGCAGCTCGATGCGCACGCCGTTGCTGTCAGGCCCCGTGCCGTTGTTCGGGTAGCGCTCCATGTCGCCGGTGATGTACTGGATGTGGTGGCCCCACTCGTGCCCCACGATGTAGAGCTGCGCGAGATTGCCCGCGGACGCGCCGAACTGCTGCTGCATGAGCTGGAAGAACGTCGGATCGATGTACACCGTCTCGTCGGGCGGGCAGTAGAACGGCCCCACCGCGTTCGACGCCGTTCCGCACGAGCTGGCCGTCGCCCCGTCGACGATGATCAGCTGCGGCGGCCGGTAGTTCTCGACGTGGTCCTCCCAGTAGCCGTCGAGGGCGAGCTGCGAGCTGGCGACCCGGCAGTCGACGTTCTCGTTCGCATCCTGCCCGGTCTCGCAGTTCTCGATCACGCTGCCCTCGGAGGGCTCGGCGCCGGTGCCTCCTCCTGACCCGCCGAGCAGACCGGAGAGGTCGATGCCGAGCAGCGGTCCGGCGATGAGCGCGATGATGCCGAGCAGGCCCACACCTCCCGCACCTGCCACGACCGCGCCGCGGCCCTTGCGACGGGCGGTGTTGCCGGAGACATCGGCCTCGGGGTTGAAGGTCATGCCACGAGGGTACTCCGCCCGACTGCCGCCCTCCCGCATCACCGGCGCCCGTCGTAGGCTCGGGGCATGAGCACCACGATCACGATCACGGGCGCGGGCGGGCAGATCGGCTACGCGCTGCTGTTCCGCATCGCCGCCGGAGACCTGCTCGGCCCCGACGAGAAGGTGCGGCTGCGGCTGCTGGAGATCCCCCAGGGGCTCGGCGCCGCGGAAGGCGCGGCGCTCGAGCTGCAGGACGGCGCGTTCGGCCTGCTCGAGCACGTCGAGGTCACCGACGACGCGGCGGTCGGGTTCGACGGATGCGACCTCGCGCTGCTCGTCGGCGCTCGCCCCCGTGGGCCGGGCATGGAGCGCGGTGATCTGCTCGCGGCCAACGGCGGCATCTTCGGCCCGCAGGGCGCGGCGATCGCCGCGAACGCCTCGCCGGACGTCCGTGTCACGGTGGTGGGGAACCCGGCGAACACCAACGCGCTCATCGCCGCGGCATCCGCCGACGGGGTTCCGTCTTCGCGCTTCACCGCTCTGACTCGCCTCGACGAGAACCGCGCCCGCGCACAGCTCGCCCAGACGCTCGCGGTGCCCGTCGACACCGTGCGTCGCGTGCCGATCTGGGGCAACCACTCGGCCACGCAGTTCCCCGATGTGTCGCACGCGACCGTCGCCGGCACGCCCGCGCACGATGCCCTCGAGGCCATCGTGGGCGATGTCCCCGCCTGGCTGGACTCGACCTTCATCCCCCGGGTCGCCAAGCGCGGCGCGGAGATCATCGAGGTGCGCGGCTCCTCGTCTGTCGCCTCCGCGGCCAGCGCGACCCTCGACCATGTACGCGACTGGGTGCACGGCACCGGGGACTGGACGTCGGCCGGCGTCGTCTCGCGGGGCGAGTACGGGGTGCCCGAGGGTCTCGTCTGCTCGTTCCCGGTGCGGTCGATCGACGGTGAATGGCAGGTCGTCGAGGGGCTCGAGGTGAGCGACTGGGCGCGTCAGCGCATCGACGCGTCGGTGGCCGAGCTCGTCGAGGAGCGCGACGCGGTGAAGGCGCTCGGACTGCTCTGACGCGTCACCGTTCGCGTCTCATTCAGGGCAGAATGGATGCCGGAGGTGCGCGATGAGCGAGACGATCGATCCCACGAGGGCGGCGGCATCCGTCGAGGAGCCGCTGACCAGCCCGCTGCACCTGCCGCACGCGGCGGCCGAGTGCCCGAAGTGCTTCACCGAGCTGCAGCAGAACCGCGATTTCTGGCTCGCGCGTCCCGACGGCTCGCGTCTGGTCGGGCTCGTCGTCTCGCGAGACGACATGCCGTCGGTGGTCGAGCAGCGCGACGACCTCACCCGCTTCGGTGTGCCGATCGAGGGCTTCCGTCACCCCGCACCCGACATCCTGGAGAGCTGGAACGACCGGCTCACCCGTCTCATCGCCACGCTGCACAAGGGCGATGTGCTGGTCGTCGCGAACATCCGCGCCCTCGGCCGCGACGCCGACGAGGGCGCCCGCACGGTCGCTGAACTGCGTCGTCACGGCATCATCGTCAAGGTGCTCAGCCACAACGCACGCCACCTGGCCGACGCCGCGCGCTGAGCGATTTCGCACACCTCGCTTGGAGTGGGCTTTCACGCACACACGATCCGTGATGTGAGGAGACCCTGCGACGTCGGGTCTCCCTCTGTCGCCTCGTCGGCAGCGGAATGCTCATGGAGCAAATCCGTCAGTCCGAAGAGATCCCCAGGGTCGGGAAGTCGACGGAGTCGGCTCCCGGATCGACGTCGGCGATCTGCTGGGGCGACCACGTCTCACCTGGCGGGATCAGCTCGGGCTCACGCCACGCGCGGTAGGCGAGGTCGTCGGGCGACGACACCCCGTACGCCTCACGTAGAGCGGTGACGCTTCGCTCCGCAAGTGCGGCGTACTCCGCCGTGAGGGCAGGAAGCCGGAGCGAGAACGCCCAGTTGGGCTGCTCGGCGGTCGGCTCGGCCCACCCGGAGGTGCGCAGGACGGACTCGTCGGAATCAGAGACCACGTCCCTACCCGGTGCCTCGGCGTCGAGCCGCGACGCCTGCCCCGCGAACTGCACGTAGCGCGTAGGGTCGGCATCGGCCGCGATGATCAGGTACACACGATCCGTGATGCCACGGAACACGCGCCCCAGCTCATCCCCGAACGCATCCCAGGTGGTCATCCGTCAGCGCCCCAACCGTTGGTCAAGGGCGACGCCCTGCGGCGTCTCGAATCGAGCAGCCAGGCTCTTGGGCGCTCTGCTGAACGAGATCCGCCCACCCGACGCGCTGCTCCACGATGCGATCGTCGTACCCTTGACGTCGCGCAGTGACGCCGTCCCCCAGCGACGCTCACCCTCGCGCACCGCGAGCGTGAAGCTGTCGCCGAGAAAAGCCGTCGACTCCGGCGACACGTCACGGATGACATCGGAGATCCGCAGGGTGAGGTAACTCAAAGGGTTCTCACCGATGGTCGAGACGTCGGGGACCGTGAAATTCGAGACGGTGTTCATGAGATAAGAGGTGCCGTCTTCCTCGTCGATCGTCCAACCGAATCGATCGACGGCCAGGCGCAGCACTTCGTCGCGAGAGAGCGGCCACGGAGCCGCAGCCCAGAAGTCCATGAGGTCGCAGACCTCAGCGGCAGGCATCACTTTCCAGCTCATACTTCACACCCTATCGATCACGTCCGACAGCGAGCATCATCACGCGACGCCCGCCGCACCGCGCGAAGTGGATAGCCCGGTCTGCTCCTCGTTCAGGCTCGTCACCTCGGCGGCTGCGACGACGCCCTCGTAGACACCGGCGTCGGACTTCGTCAGGCCGAGCGATTCGGCGTCGATGGCGTCATGACCGAGGAAGACGATGTGCGCGCGGTCGCCGGACTCGCCGCGGTCGGCGCCGACGAGCTGCACCCGACGGTTCTGCCAGCGTCCGACGACGCGGACGGCGAACAGCCGGTCCACCTCCGCCGCCTCGGCGTGGCGCCACCAGACGCCGCGGGCCGACTTCTGCATGCCCTCCCGCTGCTGTGGCGAGCACACGATCACCTGCCCATCGGGCAGGACGTCCGCCAGCATCCGCTCGCCTGCCACCTCCGCCCAGACGCCGACGAGCTCTGGGGAGCGAACGGGAACAGCGGGCAGCCCGAAGTCGGGTCGGACGGAGACCCAGCCCTCGGCGACGTTCGCGTAGCCGGCGAGGATCTCCTCGCGGCCGTCGGCATGCGCGCGCCAGAGACTCGTGCCGGCCGGGAGCGCGCTCGGCGCGAGCCACCAGTACGGGACCATGGCAGAGGCGCTCTCGACGAATCCCGTGCCGCTCGTCGGCGAGTGGTCCCGGAAGGGAGGGACGACGTCACGGGTGCCCGGTGACTGCAGCGCCAGGTACGAGGCCGCGGGGACGCGCAGGGTGTCGATGTATGGCGCATCGGCGGTGAACGGCGACCCGGGGAACCCGAGTCCGAGCTCGGCGAACAGGGCGGAGGGCGTCGTCGCTGCGAGGACGTCGTCGCGACGGACCACATAGCCTGAGACCCACCCGAGTCCCTGACTCAGCCACGCGCGACCTCGCGCGGGCGTGACGGCCTTGATCAGTTCGGTCATCGTGTCCCTCCCAGAGCGGAACGCAGCCTGGTCGCAGCGACCGACGCGTGGCCCGCGGTGATGTGCAGCCGACGATCGTCGAACGCCGAGCGCCGCATCCACCGATCGCGATCAAAGCTATCAAACGGGCGATCTCGATTCGTGGAGTCCCGCTTCCCGGGCACCCGCGGCGGTCCGCTCATCTCGTCCACGGCGCGGGCACTGGCGTGTGCGTCTCGGTGATCCGGAGATCCCGATCGTCTCGCGGGATCAGCTTCACCCAGGAGTCACGCTCGAAGGGATCGAACCCGTACTTCTGCGCCTGCGGATCCCGCGTCACGGCCATGACCCGGCCCTGTGTGCTCGAGGACACGCTGACCCGAAGACCGCGGTACTCCCCCTCGTGGTCGATGTCGAAGCACTCGAGACGCTCGTCGGGTTGGACGCGGCGGACGTACAGGGAACCGCGGTTCTTGTCGAACGGGAGCTTTTCGAAGCCCGGAGCAGGGTTCTCGGAGACCAGCACCCACCCCCGGCCGCGACTCTCGAGCCGGTAGACCACCCCATCGAGTCGGGCGTGCAGCCCCGACTCGAGACGCTCCGCTGTCACGAGCCGGAACCGGGGGTGAAGAAGCCTCTCCCGGGAACGTAGATCCCGACGAGGCGGGGTCCGTCAGGCCCGACCGCCCAGATCCGCGCACCCGCGGACATGTCCATCGGTGCAGATGCTTCGTACTCCGGTCGCCAGACATCGTCGCGGTTGAGGAGGAAGCCCGACCCGGCGAACGGCTGATCGTACTGCGCCGTGCCTCCGAACTCGGGCGAGAAGGGAGTCGTCAGCCGGTGCGTCTGGTCCGTCTGGAACTCGATGAAGCCGTAGGAGTCCGCACCCGGTTCCGTGTACGGGTTCGTCCGACCACTGTCGGGCGTGTAGTCCAGACGGGCGTCCGCGACCACCTGATCGAGACCGCCCCACGGATTCAGGTCGGTAGCGCGCGCCACGAATCCACGGACCTGGGGGTCGTAGTCGCCGGAGAGGTACCGGGCGACGTCGTCGAAGGGGATCACCTTCACGAGATGCGTGTCGGGCGTCGGTGTGTCGATGAGTCCGCGCAGCTCGAGGAGCTGTGCACGCTGATCCAGGGTGAGCTGCGAGGCCGGCGTGTGCCGCAGGTCGTGCAGGTCCTGGTTCGACAGTCCGTTCGCCTCCGCGAAGTCGCGGATGATCTGGTCGGAGCTGAGCTCCGGTCCGCCGCCGTGCCCCGTGCTGTTCGCGGGATCGACGGGATCTCCGCCGTCTCCGTTCGCCTCGGTGCCGGTTCCGCTCTCGCCGAACTCTCCATCGGAGCCGCCGTTCGTGTCGGCATCCGCCGTCTCGGGCGCAGACGCGTCTGCGGCCGTAGTCGAATCCGCCTGCGTGGGCGCACCGTTCGTCGAACCGTCGGCCGCGGTGGGTGCCGCATCGGCGCCCCCCGTGTGGACCGGCGCGTTCACTCCGGCGACTCGCGACGGAGACGAGGAGCCGTCTGCGCCGCCGTGCGGAGCCGAGGGGGTCGCATCCGCACCCGGCACCCGCACCTGGCTGCGGTCGATCTGGAACTCCGTGACGCGGATGTCGCCGTTCGGACGTGCCTCGACGAGCTCGTAACGCACGTCAAGGCTGCCGTTGCGGATGGCCTCCACCACGCGAGGGTCGGCATCCGGACTCTGGATGTAGTCGTTCAGCCCGTTCTCGAGACGGGAGTCGCGCCCTGCGATGTCGTTGAGGTAGGCGGTGGTCCCCTGCTCCGCACGAACACCGTCGACCATGCGGTACCCCAGGGAGGAGTTACCGCCCTTCGCCTCGTACACGTGCAGAGTCGGCGGGTTGCCCGAGATGGTCACGTGGTCGAACTGGCCGGCTCCGGCACCGCCCGGAGCGATCAGCGTGGTCTCGCCGCGGGCGGCGGACACGGCACCTGCGGCCTGGTCTCCGAGGGCTTCCGATGCTCCGCGAAGCGCGTCCGCCGCTTTGCGCTCTTCATCGAGAGCCGCGCGGATCCGATCGGCGTCGCGCTCTGAGAGGTGCCCGTCGTCGACGAGGTCACGGATCGTCTCATCGACGTCCTCCGACCTGCCGTTCAATTCACCAGGGTCGATGTCGGCCTCGCGAGCGAGCTCATCGACACGCTGCTGGGCGGCATCCGAATCCGCTTTGAGTTCGGTGCGCTCGTCGACACGAGCCTGATGCTCTGCCCTCGCGTCGGAGTCGAGAGCGACAGTCTCCGTCTCGCCCCGAGCTGCGCGATCGACCGGCAGGTCGGTCTCGGGCCTGTTCGTGTCGGATGCGAAGTGGTGCGTGTCAGCATCGTGCAGTCGACCCGTCCGGTCGCGGTACGTGTTGTCGGGGTCGCCCTCCAGGGTGCGGCGCCCGTCGGGGCCTTCGAGATACGGCCGACCATGCGGGTCATGGCTCGGCGCAGGTCCGTCCCACTCCCGGCGCGGCTGGTCTGTCGTCGTCTGATCCGCGGCGCCCTGTTCGACGGGTGCGTGCGGCGCTGCATCGTCGGCATCCGCTCCATCCTGCGTCGAGTCCGCGCCGTCTGCTCCGGTGCCATCCGCGCCGTCGCCATCGGCCGTGGGGTCGACGTTCAGATCGCCGTCAGGATCGACGGGCGGCGGTCCGTCGAGGTCGGCGGGGGCAGACGTGTCACCGTCGGGCGTGGTGCCCGCATTCCCCGGTGCGCCGGTGTTCCCGGCTCCGGCGGGGGCGGAGTCGCCTGGGGTGCCCGCGTCCGTGCCGGACGAAGAGGAATCGCCCGCGGTGCCCGGGCCGGTGACCGGCGAGTCGCCGGAGCCGCCGAGAGACGACGAGTCGCCGCCGGTGCCCTGCGGCGCCGTCGGAGTCTCGGACGTCGACGTGCCGGTGCTGTCCGAGCCACCGCCGGTCGAGTCGCCCGAAGACGAGGTGTCCGGCGTCGGGTTCGCCTCGGGGGTCGGGTTCGTGTCGGGGGTCGGGTTCGTGTCGGGGGTCGGGTTCGAGTCCGCCGTCGACGTGGTATCCGGCGTCGACGTCGTGTCGGGCGTCGAGCCGCTGCCGCCGTCTCCGGCGCCGGTTCCCGCGCCGGAATCCGATCCACCCGCTCCGGAGCCGTTGCTCTCGGGCGTGACGTGGATGTCGGTCGCCGTGGGCGCATCGCCGTGGTTCGACGAGGCGGAGCCGCCGTCGCCACCGCTGCCGCTGACGTCTCCGCCCTGACCCGACGGACCGTCGTAGTCGGAGCGCGGAGCGCCGCCGCCGTCGCCGCCGGACGAGCTCGCGTCGCCGCCCTGACCGGACGGGCCGTCGTAGTCGTTCACGTGCACGCCGCCGCCGTTGCCGCTGCCGCCCGCGTTGGCACCGCCGCGACGGCCGGGAAGACGCGCGGAACCCGCGACGCCGAGCCCGGCACCCATCGCGATCGCCGACGCGCTGATGTCCTCACCGCGTACACCGAGGTCGACGACCGTGCCGCCGGCACCGCCCGCGCCGTTCGCGAGCGCCTGCACGACGAAGCGCTCGCCGGCCTTGCCGAACGGCGCGACGATCGCGGCGGTGAGCGAACTTCCTGCGAAACCGGAGAGGAACGCGGCGCCGTAGTTGGCCTCGCTGCCCTGCACGGTCTCGGCGATCACCGACGCGCCGGTGCCCGAGACGACCTCGATGCCGGCGCGGGTGAGCTTCGGGAACTTCGTCGCCGCGCGGGCGAGGCCCGGGACGATCGCGCGCAGACGGGCCGCCAGACGTGTCGCCGTCGCGACGCATCGCGCGACCAGCGCGCCGATGCGACCGCCGATCGCCACGATGCGTGCCGTGATCGCGGCGGCACCGGCGACGCCCGCCGCGCCGAAGGTCACGAACGAGAGAGCGACGCTGAGCCCCGCTCCGGCGACGACCTCGATCACCAGCTGGATGAGCATCTGCCGGGTCTCCTCGAGGGTGTCCCGGATCTGCTGCGCGTACTCCCTGCAGATGTCGTCGATCTGACCGATGCCCTCGTCGTCGCTGAGGAAGGTCGTCAGTCCGTCGGCGAAGTCGTCGATCTTCTGCGTGATCGCCGAGATCTCACCGCTGTCGAGGCCGGCGAGGGCGTTGTCGCCCATGCGGATGTCGTTGCGGAGGCTGCGGATGTCCGAGAGGATGCCCTTCCACGCCCGCCCCGCCTCTTCGAGCTTCTCGGGGTCGCCGTCGGGGAACAGCGTGCCGATGAAATTGAGGATCTGGTCCCATACCCACACGGCCGCGCTGTCGAGTCCCTGCACCATGGTGTCGGGGCGACCGCCGAACGCGGAGGGCGGAGGGGCGACGCTCGACTCGGCGATCGCCGGACGCAGCACGAACTCGGAGGCGGCGTCGTACACGATGCGCTCGGCGTTCGCGTTGGCCTGGGCGTGCGTGCCGCCGGTCGCCATGAGCGTGCGGTCGAGGCCGCGCGCCGCGACGGCGATGTCGTACAGCGTCTGGAGGGCGGCGGCCGCCATCGCGTCGTAGGACTCGGCGAACGATTCGCCGCCCGGGTCGGTGCCGGCGATACCGCCGAAGCCGCTGAGGTCACCGCGCGCCGAGATGGCGTAGTTCAGCGCCTGCTGGGAGATCGTGTCGTATGCGTCTGCCGCGGTGGAGTACTTCGCGGGATCGATTCTCACCATGGGGTCACACCGCCACGGATCCGCCGCCGCCACCGGCGCCACCGCCGCCGCCCCACATGCTGCCGGCGGAAGACTGCGCGGTCTCGTACTGGGTCGCGGCGTCACCGGCCCACGTGGCGAGATATTCGGCGAAGGAGGTGAGGATCGTGGCGCCGACCTGCCAGGTCTGCACGGTGTTGACGAACTCGTTGTTCGCGATGCCGCTCCACTGCGCGCTCACGGCGCCGGTCGCCCCGGACGCATGGGCCTGCAGTTCGCCGCAGTAGCCGTGCAGCTGCTTGAGCGCGGACTCGAGTCCACGGATGTCAGCCGTCTCGTAGGTGTGCAGCCCGCTCATGCGGAATCCCCCCTGGTGACGCGTGCCTCGATCGTGACGTCGGCGGGCATGGCCTGCACCTCGGTCGCCTCGAAGGTCGCCGGTGCAGCCGACGCCTGGGCGCCGCCGTTACCCCCGCCGACGCCGGGAACGCGGATGTTGACGTTCGACGAGCGCGAGGCCACGGTGAGCTGGGCCTCGTTGCCCTCGTAGGTGCTCTGCCCGCTCTGCAGGCGAGCGGCGATGCTCATGAGTGCCTCGCGGGTGACCCCGGCGCTCGTGAGGAAGGACGTCCATTCCTCCAGGAACGCGTCGGCGGCGCTCCCCGTCCAGGTCGAGCCGACCACCGCGTTCACGGCGGCCGTGACCTGTGCGAGCTGCGCATCGAACTGCGCGACCGCACCGGTCATCGACGCCGCGGAGAACCCCAGCGCCGGCGTGGATACGTGGAACTGCACCACGAGGCATCCCCCCTCACATCAGCGGACCCGGCGCACCGGGCCGAACGGACTTACGAACGGAAGCTGTTGCCGATGTTGTTCTCGGACTCCTCGTACGCCAGCGCGGCCTTCGAGAGCTGGTCGCTGATGCCGTTGAGGGACTCCTTGAGCTGGATGCCGGCGGCGTCCCACTGCTCGTAGAGCTCGTTGAAGGTCTGCGAGGCGGAGCCGCCCCAGTCGCCGGCGATGAGGCCCTGAACGAGCGACTTCAGGTTGCCGAGCTGCGACTCGATCGACGTCGCGCCCGATGCGAGCTGGTTGGCGACGCCTGCGAGCGACTCGGAAGTTACCTTGATCTCAGCCATGTCATACCCCCTGTTTGTGCGGCGACGCCGCGGAATAGGTCCGGGTACTTTCTAACACGCACGAGGGCGCCGAGCCGATGGGGAGAACTCCCCATGCGGTGCGGGTCGTCAGGAGATGTGCAGCACGGCGTCGCCGAGCAGCAGTCGGTCGCCGGGGATCAGAGCCGTCGGGGTTCCCGCGACGAGCGCGTACTGCGTGCCCTCACGGTCGAGCAGAGTGCCGTTCGCCGACCCGGGATCGGTGGCGATCACGGCACCAGCGGCCGGGCCGAGCACGAGGTGGACGCGCGACATCGCCCGCGCAGGGTCGTCGAGGCGCACAGGGTCGCCCTGATAAGCGCCGGCTCCGCGTTCGGGCGAGCGGCCGAACACGAGCACCCGGTCGAGGCCGAGCCGCTGCCCGTCCGGGAGCGTCACGGTCGTCGGTAGGGCCGGAGCGGATGCAGGCGGCTGCTCAGCGGACGGCTGCGGCTCGGGGTCCCTGCCATCAGGGGCTGTCGACCGGGCAGCGGCCTGCGTCGGCCGCGGGGCGGGAGCGGATGCCGAGGGCCGTGGCTGCTCGGCGGCCAGCGGAGCCGGCAACGGCACGGGCGGCAGCGGTTCGGTCGGGCGCTGCTCGGCGGGCGATCCGGACGTGGTCGGGGCCGCCCCTCCGGGGAAGGGCGGCACAGCGTTCCCCGGCATGCCGATGAGCTGCCCGCACGACGGACAGAACATGCTGTCCGGGCGCACGGCCTCGCCGCAGAAGCGGCACTGAGTGCTCATCCGACTGATCCCCCGTCTTGGTGCTCCCGTGCCCCGATCGCGGTCGCGGCACCCGCGTCAGTCTATCTCCCCGAGTGGGGATGGGATCGTGTCGCAGATGAGCGTCGGCGTCGCAGAGTCGCGCGGTGTCTCTGCGACGCCCGCGCGAATCTGCGACGCGAGCGCGCCGTCAGGCGGTCAGGTCGGGCACCTGCACCGGCATGTACGACCCGTCGCTGAAGAACACGCCGTTGCCGGGCGCCGCCCGCCCGATGTGGGTGCGCGCGAGCTGCACGCCGAACACCTGGGTTCCGACGATGGTCGAGGGGGGCGACAGCAGGATGCCGGTGCGTCCCTTCTTCGCCTCGGTGAGCGCCACGGTGAGCGAGGAGCCGGCCGACTCCGCGCCCACGCCGACGATGAAGCGCGCGTGGCCGCGGGCGCCGCCCAGTGCCCGATCGAGCGCCGTGTCCCTGATCGACTCGCTGTCGTCGACGACCACCGTGAGCGGCTGATCCGTCGGGGCGAGCGCCGCAGCGATCTCCTCCTCCGGCGTGCGCGGCGACAGCACCGTCACGCCGTGACTCTTCGCGACCTCGGCGAGGATCGAGCCCTCGCGGGCGACGATGACCATCGGCGTCTTGTGCCAGCCGAGCTGGTGTGCGAGCGCCGCGAGCGTGTGGGTCTTGCCGCTGCGGCGGTCGCCGGCCACGACGAACCCGCCGATCGACGGCCAGTCGATCGTGATGCGCGACAGCTGGTCGCCGCCCACGGCGACGACGGGCGTCTCGGCCGTCGACCCCGACAGCAGGGGCAGCGAGGGCACGACGCTGAGGCCGATGCGCGAGGGCAGCGGGTCGACGCGCATCGGCTGCGGGAGCTCCGCCAGCTGCGGGAACTGGCCGAAGTGTCCGCGCACGTACTCCACGATGCCGCGTGCGGCGGCGGTCTGCGCCTCGCCCCCGGCATCCGCCGACAGCACCGCGATCTGCGCCTCGGTGCCCTCCGAGCCGAAGAGCGCGCGGCCCGGCGGCATGTTCGGCGCGAGGTCGCGGATCATGATGCCCGCGCCCCGGTAGTCGTTGATGTCGCGCATCCGCAGCGCGTACTGCGTGTCGATGAACGTCGAGACCTTGTCGGACGAGATCGACCGGTCGGCCGTGAGGATGAGCCGCAGACCGACGGCCGGGCCCTCCCGCAGCAGGCGCATGACCTGATCGCGCACGAGCACCATGTCGTCGGCGCTCATCGATGCGCCGAGGCGCTCCCACCCGTCGATCACGACGATGTTGTACGGCAGGGCGTCGCGGGCGTCGACCTGGCGGCGCTGCTCGGCGATGCTGCCGACCCCGGCGCGTGCGAGGGTCGCCTGCCGTCGAGACAGATCCATGCCGAGCCGGTCGAGCAGCCGGGGCAGCCGGGCGGCGTCCTGCGGCGTGACGACGGCGCCGGTGTGCGGCGCATCGGCGAAGGGCAGCAGCGCCCCGGTGCCGTAGTCGACCGCGTAGATGTGCAGATCGGCCGGGGTGAAGCGCTGCACGGCCTGCGCGAGCAGGGTGCGCACCGCGGTCGTCCGACCCGACCGGCTGCCGCCGAAGAAGAGCAGGTGCGAGCCGGTGAGCACGTTCCACACGAGCGGGCGCTGGTTCTGCTTCGACGGCACGTCGACCAGGCCGAGCACGAGCCCGCCCTCGGGGGCCGAGGACTCGTCGAAGCGGTCGAGCGGCAGCAGGTCGGGCAGCGGCAGCAGCCAGGGCGACGGGCTGCGCTCGATGCCGAGGGCGGTGGCGGCCTGGTTGGCGAGCTGCACGAGGCCGCGCAGGTCGGTGTCGTCCTGGTCCGGTCGGTGCGCGGCGGTCTCGACCGCGGGGAACCTCGGCGGCAGGCCGACCGTCTGCCAGTCGTACCGCGCGGCGGGCGGCAGCACCCGGGTGGTGCGCTGGTGGCCGATGCGCAGCCCGGCGACGCGCGCCGTCTGGAACGGTGCGGGCGCAGCATCCAGTCCCGCTCGCACGTAGCCGCGGCCGGGTGTGGATGCCGAGATGAGCGCGGCGTCCGGCACGCCGATGATGTCGGTGGAGTCGGCGCGGTCGGTCACGCGCAGCGCGATGCGCAGGTTGATGTTCGACTGCATCTCCGGCGTGATGACACCCGAGGGGCGCTGCGTCGCGAGCACGAGGTTGACGCCCAGCGACCGGCCGACGCGGGCGATGCGCACGAGGCCGTTGATGAAGTCCGGCAGCTCGGTCTTCAGCTCGGCGAACTCGTCGACGACGATCATGAGGCGGGCGAGCCCCAGACGAGCGGCGGCCTCGGCATCCTTCTCCCACGCCGCATCCACGTCCTTCGCGCCGATGTCGTCGCGGAGCACGCGCTCTCGGCGCTTGAGCTCGGCGTCGAGCGAAGCGAGAGCGCGCTCGGTCTCGCGGGCATCGAGGTTCGTCACCATGCCGACCGTGTGCGGCAGGCGCGCGCAGTCGGCGAAGGCCGAGCCTCCCTTGTAGTCGATGAGCACGAAGTTCAGGGCGTCTGGCCGGTTCGCCAGCGCGAGCGAGATCACGAGCGCCTGCAGGAACTCGGACTTGCCCGAACCGGTCGTGCCCGCGACGAGCGCGTGCGGGCCGTCGGTCGCGATGTCGATCGCGTACTCCCCCTCAGCGCCCGCGCCGATCACCACGTACGACTGCCGCGGCACGACCTGCCACTGGTCGATGATCGGCTGCGGGTCGGCGAGGTCGATGCCGAGCAGCTCGGTGTAGCGCACGCTGTTCGGCACGGTCGCGTCGTCGCCCACGCCACGCACGTGCTCGATCGAGCACAGCGCCCGCGAGATCTCCTCGGCGTACGCGACGCTCACCTGATCGAACAGCACGGGCGAGTGATAGGCCTCGCCCGACTCCACACGGCCGAGCAGCGGGTCGCCCGGGTCAGCGACGACGACCGTGGTCGCCTCCTCGGGGAGGCGCGAGCGATCGGAGTCGATCGCGATCACGTGGATGCCGTACGCCGCGCCCTGCTCGAGGATCGTCACCATGCCGGGGAGCATGCGATAGCGGCGCGCGCCGTCGACCACGAGGACGATCTGCGACTCCGTGTCGAGTCGGCGGTCGCGCCCGATCCGCATGCGGATGTCGAGCAGCGTGCCGATCTCGCGGATGCGCTCGCGGCGGGTGAGGTCGGTGTTGCCGATGAGCGCGACCGGTCCGACGCCCGGCTGCGCGTGCGGCAGCCACTGCACCCACGACCAGGCGTGCTCCTGGTCGCGGTCGCACAGCACGACCACCTGCAGGTCGCGCGGCGAGCGCAGGGCCACGAGACCGGTGAGCATCGCGCGGGCCACGCCGCCGGTGACATCGGCTGGTCCTGCCACGCCGACCGGGCCGGAGGCGAGATCCACCGCGACCGGCGATGGCGATACGCCGACTCGTCGATCGCTGCGGCGCTCCTTCTGCGGACCTCCCTCGAACCGCACGTCGAGCGGCACGTCGGCGACGCCCACCCTGGCGCGCAGCGCGTCCTCCTCGCTGCGTCGACGCTCCCACAGCCGGGAGAGCGGGCGGGTCACGACGTCGCGGATGTACACGGGGTCGAGGTGGTGGTACCAGCTGGTGAGCCGCTGCTGACGCACATGCACGGCGATGCGCTTGCGCGCGTCGTCGATCTCCTCGATCCAGTCGGCCTCGCTGCGCTCGCCCTTGCGGCGGGCGAGCTTCTTGTTCGCGAAGAACGAGCCGATCACCATGACCGGCGAGGCGGCTGCCATGAGGAGCATGATCGGGCGCTGGAACACGAACGCCAGCGTGATGCCGAGCACGACGGGCACGATGGCCGACAGCCACGGGAGCGGCGAGGCATCCTGCTCCTCCGGCTTGTCGCCGGGCAGCGGGATCACCGGCGGCACCTGCGAGGGGCGGATGCGCGACGGACGGTTGAACGCACGGGCGCCGACCTCGTCGATCGTGATGTCGGCATCGGATGCCGGGGCCGCGCCGATGCGGATCACACTGCTGCCCAGCTGCACGAGGTCGGCGGGCACGATGTCGGCGGAGCGCTCTCCGCTCGACCCGTTCACGACCAGCTCGGCGTCGGAGGCGAGGAGTTCGATGCGCGCGGTCACGGGAAGCAGCGAGCCGTCTTCGGCCAGACCGCCGGAGACCGTGATCGACGCGTGCTCCTCGCCGAGATGCGGGTCGGCGACCCGGACGGCCGCGGTGGAGCCGCGTCCGATGATCGTCGCGACGCCCGGCGACACGGGCACGGATTCGCCGGCGAACGGACCGGCCACGAACTCCAGTCGCAGGGTGCCCGGGTCGAGCATCACCTGACGCCGGGAGGGCACCACCACACCGCTGCGGATGCCGGTGGCCGTGAAGGCCGAGGCGGGGTCGGTGCCGGGCGCGAGCTCGTCGACGGGGACGTCGAGCGACTCGCCGATCTCGGAGATCGTGGTCGCCTCGTCGATCTTCACGATCCACGACTCGGGCTGCGGCGCCCCTGGGCGGTCGGCGACGGTCAGCCGAAGGCTCATGATGCGGGTATCCCTTCCAGAAGCTGGGCCAGACCGGCGAGCGGCACGACGTCGTCCGCCTGCTGCTCGTCGACGGGGGCCGACACGAGCGACAGCGGCGCTTCACTCTCCCACGAGGGGGCGGCGAGCGCGATGTCATCCGCGTCCGGGTCGTCTGTGATGCTGCCCCAGGTGAAACGGCCGTCGTCGGCGACCACGCGGAACAGCAGCTGCGCGGGGCCGGCGCCGGTGCGCTCGACGCCGCCCTCGGCGGTGCAGCGGAGACCGATCGACTGCGGTGCGCTGCAGACGATCGCGGCGTCGCCGCCCCAGATCTGCTCGGCGACGGGGATCGCCGTCGCGTCGCCGACGACGTGCAGGCCGCCCATCACCGCATCCGGCGCGGCGATGACCGAGACGGTGAGCTCGATCGACACCGCCTGACCCGCATCGTCGGTCACGGTGAGCGGCACGACCGCGTCGCCGGGCGTCGTCGCCCGCAGCGCCAGGTGCGTGCTGCTGACGCCGGCCGAGACGCCGGCGGGCGGGTCGTCGACCCGTATGGTCGCGCCGCCGTCGTCGGTGCACACGGCGCACGTGATGGCGAGGGCGGACAGGGGAATGAGTGCCTGCTCCCCCACGGCGATCGGCAGGTCGAGACGGTCGCCGCCCACCTCGGGGGCGGGCGGCGGCTCCAGCCGCACGCGGTAGTCGACGGAGAGACGGGTGGCGCCGAAGACCTGCGGCACCGTGAGCGTCTGAGTGCCCAGATCGGTGTCGAAACCCGCGGACACGAGCTCCACCCTGTCCTCCGCGCACGTCACGGTGATGCCCTCGAGGACGCCGACGCCGGAGCAGTCGATGAGCCACCCCTCGCCGGGGCGGATCTCACTCACGTCCGAGTACGACACCTCGACCGCCCCTCCCGACTCCGGTGCGGACGCGGCGAGTGCGCTGGACGCGGCGAGAGGCGACCCGAGCAGCAGGGCACCGGCGAGGGCGGCGAGAGCGAGAGCTCCGCGCCGGCGTCGGTGCGTCGAGGTCATGGGACTCCAGGGTCGGCGACAGGCCATGACTAGGATAGACGCGCCCGACCACGACGGAGAATCTGCAGCACATCCATGAGCGACATCCCGCGCACGCGCCGCCAGCAGAACGCTGCTCCCGCCGCCGAGCGCCCGGCGAACGCCATGATCACCGCGGCCCCCGTGCCCTGGACGCCGGCGCGCACCGCGGCTCCGGCCGCGCTCGACGGCCAACTCGGCTGGGACACGCCCCGCCCGAGCATGCAGGTCGCCCCCGGCGCGATCCGCACCCTCGAGACCTCGGGCGACGTTCTCCCCGAGCTCGAAGAGGCACCCGAGAAGCAGCGGCCGCTGTGGCGGCATCCCGCGTTCCTCATCTCGGTCGGGACGACCCTACTCGCCCTCATCGCGTTCGTCGTCTTCGTCATCCTCGGCGGCCTGTCGGGCGGATCGGCGGCGACCGACCTGAAGCTCGAGGTGACCGACAACGTCGTCCGCGCCGACTGGTCGGGCCCGGACGTGCCGTACCAGGTGATCGTCGTCGACGGGCCGTCCGGACCCACGCTCGACGTGTCTCAGCTCGTGACCGGCACCGAGGCCTGGCTGCCGCGCGCGGCCGCCATCGTCGACGACGGGTCGTGCATCGTCGTCCGCCCGGCCTCCGGCAACGAGACCGCCGAGGTCAAGCTCGACAGAGAGACGCTCGACGCGCAGGGCGCGGTCTCGGGATGCGTCGCCGATGTCCCGGCCGAGTGACCGGCGGCTGATCGCCGTCCTGCTCGGTGCAGCGCTGCTGCTGACGGGATGCTCCGGCGCGGGGACGCCGGCCGACCCCGTGCCGTCGCCCACTCACATCGACCTCGACGCGTGGGACGAGGAGGCATCCGGGAACGGACTCGTGCTGCTGGATGCCGACGTGGCGCGAGCCACGGTCCTCTCCGCTGTGCGGGAAGCGGGGACGGCGACCATGACCGGCACCTATACGAACGGCGCCGGACGCGTCCTCGCCGTCGAGGTGCGCGGGTCGAGCGAGCAGACGGTCGCGGCGTTCACGGTGGGCGGCGCGACGACGACCGTCGTCGTCGCCGACGGCCAGGCGTACGTGAACCCCTCGGCGACGACCGCCGGCGATGGCCTCGAGGCCGGCGTCTTCGCGTGCGTCGCGACCGACGACGCCGCACTCACGCGCTGGGGTGCACTGCTGCATCCGCTGCAGACGATCGCGGAGTACAGCGCCGACGCGTCGAAGCTGGCCGCCCCGTCGGACGGCACGGTCGACCTCGTGCTCGGGGTCGACGGCACCCTGGGGGCGCTCCGCGTCAGCACCGAGGGGGCGGCCCTGCCTTCGACTCTCACGCGCGCCGATGCAGCCGGCGCGCTGCAGCTCGAGTTCTCCGGGTGGGGCGAGGACATCGAGCTGCCCGATCTCGGCGCGCCCGTCGGTTGCTGACCCGCGCTCGAACAGCCGCTCAGGCGAACTCGGACCCCTCCGGCACGGCCCAGCCCGGCAGTCCGGCGCACGCCGTCGCCAGCCGGTGCAGGCCGAACTGCGGGTGCGAGAAGGCCTCCCAGATGCCCGCCGTGCTCTTGGCCTGCGCGGCCTCGATCATCGCCGTGAGAGTCGCGGGCGCACCTGCTGCCCAGGCCACGTAGTCGTTGCCCTCCACACCGGCGGAGCCGAGCTCGGCGATGTCCCGCACATCCTCCGCCGCCGTGATGACGTCGGTGAACGTGTGCGGGAGACGCTCGTTGCACCCCACGACCGCGATCGTGAGCGCCGTCACCGGTCCGGTGAGCTGGTCGCAGCGGCTGGCTCGCAGGTCGGCCATGATGTTCCCCTCATCCCTGCCCTGCGGCCGCCGGAGACGTCTTCTCCGGGCCGAGCAGGGCGACTGTTCTCGTGTAGATCCTGGAGCGATCGGCCGTGACCTCGACCTCGACGCCCGCGCGGCGACCGGCGATGCAGATAGCCGCGAGCGAGGCGAGTACGTTCTCGGGTGCGACCATGGTGTCGAGCGGCAGGCGGATGCCGCCGTGGTGCTCGATCACCTCGAAGAGGGCGCGGAGGTCGTGCGGGGCTCCGTCGCGCAGGGCGCGCACGCCGCGCACGCCGAACACGAACTCGGACTGCACTCGGCCCGCTGAGCGTTCGATCGCGGCGGCGGGGCCGCGCAGCAGCGGCACCGTGGCGCCCCGGTCGTCGAAGCCGACTCCGCCGATGACCGCGCTCCACGGCAGATCCACGTGGCCGGCGATCCGCAGGCCCTCGGCACTGACCACGAGGTAGTCGTCACCGGCGCCACGGCCGATGCGCAGACGGCGATGCAGCAGCGCGAAGCGCAGCACCAGGATCGCGGCGGCCAGCATCTGGAGGGCCAGCAGCAGCACGGTCACCGGTCCGCCGAGATGCAGCAGGAGCACCGCGACGAAGGTCACGACCGCTGCGATCAGCACGACGACGCCCACCCCGATCACGGCGGCGTTCGCGCGCCGACGCGCACGCACTCGACGTCGGTCCAGCGGCACGGCGAACACCCGCCCGCTCGCGAAGAAGTCGCGCCACTCGTCTTCATGCCGGGGCGACAGCCCGAGGGCGCTCAGCTCGTTCACCGGCTCTCCTCCTCCGGGTGGCGGCTCTCAGGCATCCTCGTCCTCGCCCGAGGCGTGCGGGCGGTCCAGCTCGACGAGGTCCTCCTTGGTCACGAGGCGCGTGGCGATCGTGTACTCCACCAGACGCGCCCGTCGGTTGGTCGCGAAGGAGCGCTGTCCACCGCGCATGCCAGGCACGCCGATCCGGTCGAGCTTGTCGCACACGTTGTCGAGCTTGCGGTTGAAGCGCGTCACGGTCCACCCGAGCCGTGCGGCGGCTCTCGCCGAGGTGGGGATCTCGCTCATCCCCGTTCCGTCGCGGAGCAGCTGCGGTTCGGCGAGTGCGAGGATGAGCAGTCGCTGACTCTCGGTGAGCGGCACGTCTCCGATGGTCGAGTCGCCGCTCGTGACCTCGCGCTGCGTCGCGCGGAAGGCCGGCTGCGTGGCGTGCACGACGAGCTCGTAGGTCGTGGGGCCGGCGCTGAAGACCACGGTCGTCGCCTCGAACACGAGAGGCAGTCGTGCGCCCGGCGACAGCCACGCCTGCACCCCGCCGGCGCTGTCGGTGACGGATGCCGTGAGGCGCGAGCCGATGTTCGACAGCCACCACAGTCCGCCCACCTCGAAGATCTCGAGGAAGTGACGGTGCAGGAACAGGTTGTCGTCGATCGCCAGGTCGCCCTCGCGTCCGACCGTGAAACGACTGCCCGCCTCGATCGGGAAGTACTCCCCCGCGAACTCGACGGTGACCACACCGACGTCCGTCATGTCCGTCATTCCACGCACCCCCGTACCGGTTCCGACGCTCGACCGTCCTCCCTGCGCAGGGAGACGTCTATGCACACCTGCCCCGCGGCGGCGCCCGTGATCGTCGCCGTCGTCTCGGCCGTGGTCGACGGCGTGCCTGCTCCGCTGAGATCGACCGGCATCCAGATGAAGCTGTCGCCCTCGAGCGGATCCGTGTTGGTCCACGTGAACGTGACGCTGTCGCCCGAGCGCGTGCCGCTGAGATCGGAGACCTTGGGCACCACGTCCGAGACGATATCTTGCGGATCGACCTCGTCCTCCGTGGCGACGGGCTCCGGGGCGGGCATGTTCGCCACCAGGACGTTGAGTCCGACGATGGCGCCGACGACGACCACCACGCCTGCTGCGGCCGCGCCGATCCAGAGACCCCTGCGGCTGCGCGCCTGCTGCGGTGCTGCGGGCGCGGCGTCCGCCCGCTCAGCGTCCGTGGGCGGATCGAGGCGCGGGGGCTGCACGGACGAGGAGGCGGATGCCGTCGGCGCGGCGGATCCGCCCGCATGCGGCGACACCACGACCGGCCCGCGAGCGATCGTTCGGTCGTCGTCGTCGGTGGTGATCGGAGCCGGGGTGGGCGGACGCAGCTGCGTCGCCTCGTCGACCGGCTCGGGGCTGTCGAACCGCGGAACCTCCGGCGGCTCGAACGACGGACCCTTGGGCTGGGTCGCGGCCGACGGGCGTGTGAAGGCCGCGACATCGGGATCGATGCTGACGATCTCGCGGACCCGGGTGAGACCGTCGTTGTCGTCGTCGAGGTCTTCGGCGGGCGGGTGGTCGTCGACGATGTCGATCGGCGTCACGGAGTGCGACAGCTCGATCTGCACCTTCTGCAGCGCACGGGCGAACGCCACGGCGCTCGGGAAGCGGTCGTCGGGGTTCTTCGCCATCGACCGGTCGAGCAGCCGCTGCAGGCTGTCCGGCGAATCCGGGCGTCCGAGCGGAGGCAGCGCGGCGCGCTCGATGCGCTCGATGAGGTCGGCGCTGGAGTTGCGCTCCCCCGGCCGCTCGAACGGCGAGCGCCCGGCGAGCAGCGTGTACAGCGTGGCGCCGAGCGCCCAGACATCGGTGCGGGGCCCGCTCTGGGGCGGATCGGCGAAGGACTCGGGCGGGGACCACGGAATGGACATGCCCGACGCCTCGCCGGTGGCGCCGGTGGTCGACGCGATGCCGAAGTCGGTGAGCGCTGGACGGTTGTATTCGGTGACGAGGATGTTCGCCGGCTTGATGTCGCGGTGCAGCACCCCCGCACGGTGCGCGGTCTCGACGGCACCGGCGACCTGGACACCGACGCGGAGCGCTTCGGCGACCGAGAACGGCTCCTTGCGAGCACGGAGCTGCAGGTTCGGGCGCGGGCAGTACTCCATCACCAGATACGGCCGACCGTCGCCCGCGACGCCCGCCTGATAGATCGTGACGATCGCGGGATGCGTCGACAGCATGGCCATGACGTTGGCCTCGTCGGCGAACTCCTGCGCTGCGCCGGTGGCGAGCCGGTCGGCGAGCAGCACCTTCACGGCGACCCGCCGCCGCGGCATCTGCTGCTCGTAGAGGAACACGTCGGCGAACCCGCCCGTGCCGAGTGGCTCGACGTAGGTGAAGCCCGGGAGCTCGGGCGGCGGCGAGGGGCGACGACTCACGGGAGATCCTCGAAGGCGACTGTCACTCCGTCGCCGAGATCGATCACATCGCCCGAGAGCACGATCGTCTGCTCGCCCGGGTGCAGCCGCACCGGGTCGGAACCCGAACGGAGCAGAGTCGACCCGTTCGTCGTGTGCAGGTCGATCACGACGACCGTGTCGCCCTCGGGACGCACCTCGAGGTGGCTGCGCGAGATGTCCTGCTGCGGGCTCTCGACGGCGACGAGATGCGGCAGGCTCGCCCCGCTGGCGCGCGTGGACCGCGGACGGCGCCCGATGATGACGGTGCGGTCGAGTGTGACGATCTGGCCGGTCGAGACGCGGATCCGGCCGGTACTGCCGACCACGGGGAGAGCGACGGTCGGCGCCTCCGGCGAGACCGGCGCGGCGTCCTGGCGCATGGCGCGTGCCTCGGCTGCCGAGATCGTCGCCCCGTCGTGGTCGCCGGTGATCGCCGGGTCGACCGGGCCATCGGCGACGGGGGCTGGGTCGAGCGGCGCCGCGTCGTCGGCGGCGGGCCGGTGGATCGTCTGGCCGAAGAGCAGGTCGAACTCGTCGATCTCCTCGGTCGAGTTCACGTCCTCGGGCAGCAGAGTGTCGGTGAGGTCGGGCTCGGGCTGGTTCTCCGGCTCGGGCCGGGGCTCGGGCTCGGGCTGGGGCTCCGGCTCGGGCTCGGGCTGGGGCTCCGGCTGGGCTGGAGGCGCCGGGACGGGCGCGAGCGCCGGCGTCAGCACGGGCGCGGCGCCGGCGAGGCCCGCCAGTCCGCCCAGGCTCGCACCGACGGAGGCCGGATCCCCGGCGGAGACGGAATCGGATGCCGCAGCGGCGGGCGCCGCGTCAGCCGACTCCGACGCGGTCGCCGCCGGAGCGGCAGGCGCCGCGGCAGCCGCACCGTGCGCGGTGTCGGAGACGCCCCACGCCTCGGCCGACGACCCGGCGGGGTCGATGTCGAGCGACGCCGCGCGCACGACACCGCCGAGGATCGGCAGGTCTGCGGCATCCGCGCCGGCATCCCCCGCCCTCACCGTCGCCCGGGAGACGCCGCGGACGAAGCGCTCGCTCCACGTCGACACTTCCGCGCCGCTGATCCGCACGCTGCCGTCCGCGGCCTCGACGGTCACCTCGGGGGTGCCGCGCACGGCGATGCGCGCGTCGTCGCCGTCGAGCACCACAGCGGCGAAATCGGGGAGCGACGACAATGAGCCGCCCGAGCGCGACGAGAGCAGGTCGACGAGTCCGCCGAGCTCGCGGATGCCGTCGAAGCGGTCCCAGGCCTCGGCGACGAGAGCGGGGTCGACCGAGCCGGGAAGCACGAGCACGGCTCCATCGCGGATCAGCGCGTTCCAGGTTCCCGGGCGGTAGTTCACACGCATCAGCGCACTCCTCCTGCGGCTTCGCGCGGACGTGTGTCCGCGATGTCCGGTTCATCGGTCTCGACGAGCGTTCCCGGTCGGGACGCCACGGCGATCGCATCGATCACGACGACGGTCACGTTGTCGCGTCCTCCCGCGTGCACGGCGCTCGACACGAGGATGTCGGCGGCGCGCTGCGGGTCGACCTCGGCCATGAGGATCTCGCGGATGGCTCCGTCGCTGAGTTCCGACGAGAGTCCGTCGGAGCAGATCAGCAGGCGGTCGCCGAGCTCGGCGGGGAACAGCCAGTAGTCGACCTCGCCGTCGCTGCCCGCGCCGATCGCGCGGGTGATGATGTTGCGTCGCCGGTCGGTCTGCGCGTCCTCTGGGCGCAGCTCGCCCGATTCGATGAGCTCCTGCACCACCGAGTGATCGACGCTCACCTGCTCGAGGTCACCGTCCTCGAGGCGGTACACCCGGGAGTCGCCGATGTTGAGCACGAGCCAGTAGCCCATGCCGTCGACGTTCGCGATGACGACACCGCTCAGCGTCGTGCCCGCCCGGCCGTTGCTCGTCGTGGAGAGCGACTCGACCGCGGTCCGCGCGACCGCCACGGCGTCGCGCACGTCGTCGAGTGCGAGTGCCTCACGACCGATGTGACGGGCGAACTCCGCGATCACTGCTGCGCTCGCGCGCTCGCCCGCCTCATGCCCGCCCATGCCGTCGGCGACGAGGAACACGGGCGAGTTCGCGAGGAAGGAGTCCTCGTTGAGAGTGCGCCGGAGCCCCGTGTGCGTCGCCGCACCGGTCGACACCGCCAGAGGGATGGTCACGCGTATCCGCCGATCGTCACGATGCGGTCGCCGATCTCCAGCGCGTCTCCCAGGCGGACGGGCACCCTCTGACCCGCCGGGCACGCCATGCGCTGTCCGTCTCGCACGAGGGTCATGCCGTTCGTGGAGAAGCGGTCGAGCACCCATCCCCCTGAGGTGGACGAGGCGGCCTCGAAGTGCGTCTTCGACAGCGACAGCGTCTCGTCGCGCACCGGCACGATGACCGCGCCCTCCTCCTGCTCGGGATTGCGCCCGAAGACGGTGCGGCGCGACACGGTGACCCTGGTCCCGTCGTCCCACGTGAACACGAGACGGTGGCCGGGGATGCTGATGCGCGTCTCCTCCAGGTCGTCCTCGTCGCTCTCCGGCTCGGCGGTCGCCGCGGGCGCAGCCGGGAACGCCGGAGCGGCCGGGAAGGCAGGGGCCGCAGGGAAGGCGGGCGCGGCGGGGAAAGCGGGAGCGGCCGGGAGAGAGGTTGCCGCGGGCGCGTCGGCATCCGACACGGGCGCCGCCGGCGCCGCGGGCCGGTGCGGCGGGGCGTCGAGGGTGATTCCGGGCACGAAGGCGATCACGCCCTCGTCGGCGGCGGCGGGAGCCGCCGGTGCCGAAGGGGCGGCGGTCGCCGGGAGTTCCGGTTCCGGCGCCGCATCGGAGGGCGCCGCAGGGGCGGAGGCCTCGACGGCGACCGGGGCGGGCAGAGGCGGTACCGGCGGGACGGCGGGCGATGCTGATGGGCCCTGCTCGGGTGCATACTCCTGCGGGGGCGCGTACTGCGGTGTTTGCGGTGTCGAGTACTGCGGTGCCGCGTGCTGCGGTGCCGCGTGCTGCGGTGTCGAGTACTGCGGTGCCACGTGCTGCGGTGCCGCGTGCTGCGGGGTCTGCGGGGCCGCGTAACTCTGCGGAGCCGACGGCGGAGCCGGGATACCGGGAATCGCCGGTGCGCCGACAGCAGCCGCCGGCGCGTACGCCTGAGGCGGGGCTGCGGGCGCCACGGGTCCGACCGGTGCGCCGGGCTCCGGCGAGGCGGACGTCGCACGCGTGTGCGGCGGCAGAGCCGAGCCTTCGCCTCGAGCATCCAGCATCAGCGACTTCGCCACCTTGTCGTGCCACCCCTGGAATCGGCCCGACCCGTCGAACAGCGGCGTGAAGTATCCGACCACGATGCCGGCGGCGAGTCCGAAGATGACGTTGCGCAGCAGGGTGCGTCCGAAGCCGAGAGCCGAGCCGTCTTCGGAGGCGAGTCGAAGGCCCTGAGCCCGCATGCCGATCGAGCCGTTCCCGGCCTGCATGAAGGTGTAGAACACGAACCAGCCGAGCATCACCAGACCGACGAGCGGCCCGCCGATGAGCAGGATGCCGATCGAGGCCTCGAGCGATCCCGACAGCGAGGACGCGAGCGTCAGGATGCCGAACAGGACCACGGCGATACCGCCGGCGATCAGCGCGTCGATCAGATAGGCGATCGCGCGCCGGGAGATCGGGGCGATGCCGCCGGACGGGGGCTGCGTCATGGTGTCTCGCTCTCGGGTGAGGTGGAGGTCGTCGGACGAGGGCTCTTCTCGATCGTGCCAGGTTCGCGGCGGACGCGCGCGGCCGCCGCCTCTTTCAGGTTCTGCAGACCGGCCGACACGGCGCTGCCGTCGAGGAGCGACCGCAGGCTCAGCCGCGCCTTCATGCGCTTCCAGAATCCGGCCTCCTTGCCGAGACCGCCGACGATCGTGTCGACCTCGGTCCAGAACGCGTCGACGTCCTCGGCGGTCGGCTCGGTCGGGCCGAACACCTCGGCGTCCGCCCGGCGGGCCAGCGTCGTGACCTGCGGGAGCGTGAGAGTCGCGGCCACCGTCGCGGCCTCCTCCGACCGGGTTCCGCCCGGCGGGATCCGCGCGCCGTAGTCGACCGCTCTGTCGGTGAGCTCGTCCCATCCGCCGCTGATGCGGTCGGAGGTCCGGGCGGCGGAGCGCCGAGAGCGACGCTTCGCCGCCTTCCACGCGCCGATCACGATGAACGGTGAGGCGAGCAGCGCGAGGATCGACAGCGAGATGCCGCCGATCACGAGGATCGTGCCGATGATGCCGAGGATGTTGAGCGTCTCGTCGTCGCCCTTGCGGTCGTCGGGCAGCGTCGGCGGCAGGTCGACCGGCTCCTGCGGCGGGGGCGGCGGCTGCAGCACCTGCGGCTTCGGGTCGACCTTCGGCTTCGTGTTCTGGTCGTTGGGGACCTTGTCCTCGGGCGGCGTCGGGTTGAACGTGAGCCAACCGAGGCCCTCGAAGTTCACCTCGACCCACGCGTGAACGTTGTCGCCGGTCGCCTCGAAGACCGCCTCCCCGGCTTTCTCCTCGTCGGGGTAGAAGCCCATGACGACGCGCGCGGGGATGCCGACCTCGCGCGCGAGCAGCGCCATCGCCACCGAGTACTGCTCGTCGTCGCCGATCATCTGGTCGCCGCCGATGAGCGTCGTGATGCGCTCGGCGGTGTGTCCGGCCCGCGACAGCACCTCGCCTTCGAGACCGTGGCTGAAGAAGCCGCCGTCGGCGAAGAACGTCTCGAGCGCCCGCACCTGCTCGATGGGCGACTCGGCCCCCGACACCGTCTCGGCGGCGAGCGACGTCAGCTCCTCCGGCACGTTGCTCTGCTTCGGCAGCGGCACGGTGCCGAAGCCGACGTCGGCGAGCTGCGTGTCGTCGAACTCGTTCGGGATCACGGTGTCGACCGTGTAGCTGTCGCCCTCCGCGAGCTTCGACGTCGCGACGGCCGTGCCGGTCGCGGTGTTGTAGTAGGTCGAACGGCGCAGCTCGTCGGCGCGCGCGCCCGAGAAGTCGATCTGCGACACCTGTCCGGCGTCGGGCACCCATACCCCGCGGTATTCGTCGATCTCGACCTGCAGCGTCACGGGGATGCCGTCGGCATCCGGCGACATGTTCGCGCGGATCGGTGTGAACGCGCTCGACGAGTCGGCGCCGCCGTCGGTGACGTTGTAGACCATGCCGTCGTACTGGTCCATGACCGCGATGCGCATGCGGGCGCCCTTCGGCAGACCGTTCACGCTGAAGAGCGTGTCGCCGGCCTCGTCGCGCACGTTCTTGCGGAACGCCTGCAGCGGGCTCGGGTAGTCGCGGATGTTGAAGGGCGGGATGATCACGTCGCGGAACACGTGCCGCGGCTGCACCGGGGCGGCGATCGCACTCGTCGCGACACCAGCGCCCCCGGCGACGGCAAGCACGGCCACCCCCGCGAGCAGACGGCGCAGCCGCATGTGCGCGGCCCGCGACGGATCGACCTCGCTCACCGAGACGGCGGCGTTCTGCGGCGCCCACAGCTGACGGAGCGCGAGCCATGCCGTCGCGAGCACGGCGAACACGAGACCCTGCACCACGGGGAAGGCCGGCTCAGGGGTGCCGAGCGCGATCACCAGCATGAGCATGACGCCGGCGGGCAGCAGCGCCCACGCCACGTGCGGCAGTCGCAGTGCGAACGACGCCGTCAGCACCGTGATGACGAGGGTCAGCAGGAACGGCACGAGGAAGTGCCCGTCGGTCCCCGACACCGGGGCGACCGTGGTGAGCAGCTGCTTCCAGGCTGTGACGGTGCCGACCGCGAGCTTCTCCAGGGTCTCCAATGACGGGATGACGCCGAGGATGGCCGTGTGCGGCAGAGCGAGCGCGCCGCCGAAGACGAAGTAGACGGCGACCGTGAGGCCGGCGACGATGAGGATGCCCCAGCGCTGCCACGCCGCGACGGCGGCGATCGCGAGGCCGAGGAGCAGCGCGCCGATCGCTGCAGGGAGGTACGACGGTCCGGCGAACGTGGGCCAGAAGCCGACGATCGACACCGCGATCAGCAGCGCTGAGGCGGCGAGGTCCAGGATCCAGCGGCGCACCGGCATCCCGGCGAAGTCCTTCGCGAGCGCGGTCGACACGGCGGTCATGCGAGTACCTTCTGCAGGGCGAGGGGCACCTGTTCGAGAGCGCCGATCGTCACGACATCGGCCTCGCCGATGCGCCGGAGCGCCGGTGCGGCCACGCTGCGGTCGGCGACGACGGCGAGCACCTTCGCGCCGAAGGGCAGGCGGGCGCACGCGACGCGCAGGTCGTCGGTGTCGACCCTCGAGCCGCACACCAGCACGACGACGCTCGCGAGCGGCATGGTGCGCGACACGACGCCGGCGAGCTGGTCGATGCCGCCGTCTCGGGGTTTGGAGTACTCGACCCCCGACAGCGAGTCGAGCAGCTGCTTGCCCGTGCCGGCGGGGAGCTCGCGACCCTGCACGCGCACGTCGACGCGCTGCGAATCGCGGATCGCGCGGAGTCCGATCGATCCGGCGGCCGAGATGGCGAGCTCGAAGTCGTCGTCCGTGGCGTAGTCGCCGGCCGAGCGCGAGAGGCCGATGACGAAGTGCGAGCGGCGCGTCTCCTCGTACTGGCGGACCATCATCGTGCCGGTGCGGGCGGTCGAGCGCCAGTGCACGTGGCGCAGGTCGTCGCCTGGCTGGTACTCGAGCAGGGCGTGGAACGACACGTCGTCGCGCGAGAGGTCTGCCGCGGGAAGGCCCTCCAGGTCGCGGAGGTAGCCGAGCGACTGGCCGTCGAAGAGCACGGTGCGCGGATGAACGTACAGGTCGACGGGCTCGTCGCGACGGTGCGCGCGCTCGAACAGCCCGAGCGGATCGCCGCGCACGACGCTCACCGGGCCGACCTTCACGACAGCGCGCTTCTGCGTGGGGATCGCGAAGAGTTCCTCGGCCTCCTCGCCGGGGGCGAGACGCTGGATGCCGAACTCGCCGCGCCCCGAGCCGACGGGCAGCACGACGCGGGAGGGCAGGATCGCCCTCGCGCCGCGGTTCGCGAGGGTGAGGGCGCCGACCGCGCGCTCGCCGACGACGACGCGGGTGCGCGCGAGATCGAGCGAGACGTCGTAGGCGGTGCGGCCGATGAGGAACAGCGCGCACAGGACGACCGTGATGGCGATCACCACGGCGGCGACGGTGAACTCCGCCCAGCCCGCGATCTGCCCGAGGATCCAGAACCCGACCGCGAGCGCGATCAGCACCCACGCCAGCGGACGGATCGCTCCGGCGATGAGACGGAGGCGCCTCAGAATGCGCGCACCGACGACCGCCGCGACGTCGCGCCAGCCGGCGTCGCGGTCGATCGGCGCGGTCGCAGCCGGAAGGGCCTCCGTCGTCATCAGGCCGCCGCTCGGGCCTGCGGTGCCGCGACAGCGTCGAGGACGCGCGCGATCACGGTGTCGCTGGAGGTTCCGGCGAACTCCGCCTCGGCATCCAGCAGCAGGCGGTGCTGCCACACGGGGCGTGCGAGTGCCTTGATGTCGTCGGGGAGCACGAAGTGCCGGCCCTGCGACGCGGCCCACACCTTCGCGATGCGGATCATGGCGATCGCACCTCGCACCGAGACGCCGAGGCGGATCGCCGGGTCTTCTCTGGTCGCCTCCGCGATCTCGGCGACGTAGCGCAGCACGGCGGGCTCGACGTGCACGGAGGCGCCGAGGTCGGCCATGTCGGCGACGGCGCTCGTCGTGATGATGGCCGAAAGCCCGGCCGACGGATTGCGGTCGGAGGCACCCGCGAGGATGCTCTCGGTCACCGAGATGTCGGGGTATCCGATCGACGTCTTGATGAGGAACCGGTCGAGCTGCGCCTCGGGGAGCTTGTAGGTTCCCGCCTGCTCGATGGGGTTCTGCGTCGCGATCACGAGGAACGGGCGCCCGGTCTCGTGCGTGACGCCGTCGACCGTGACCCGCGACTCCTCCATGACCTCGAGGAGGGCGGACTGCGTCTTCGGCGAGGCGCGGTTGATCTCGTCGGCGAGCACGATCGACGCGAAGATCGGGCCCTTGTGGAACTCGAACCGGTGCTGCTGCTGGTCGTAGATCGTGACGCCGGTGACGTCGGAGGGGAGCAGGTCGGGCGTGAACTGGATGCGGGTGCTGGTGCCCTGCACGGTCGCGGCGAGCGCCTTCGCGAGGCTGGTCTTGCCCGTGCCCGGTGCGTCTTCGAGCAGCACGTGGCCCTCGGCGAGCATCGACGCGAGCACGAGGCTGACGATCTCGCGCTTGCCCTGCACGGCCCGGTCCACGTTGTCGACGAGGCGCTGGAAGGTGCCCTGGAACCAGGCGGCCTGTTCGGGGGTCATGGTCATGAGTGTGTGGGTTCCTCGTTCTGTGAAGGGTCGTGCGGCGCGACGCGGGGGCGAGTCGCGCTAATACCAGTTGATCGCGTCGGCGTAGCGGTTCAGCTCGACGATGTAGACGCGGATCGAGCGGCCGGGGTTTCCGTAGAAGCATCCGAGCTGCACGGTGCCGTTCTCGGGCACGGACCGCACGGAGTTGCCGAACTGGCCCCCGTCGTCGCACCTCAGGGTGTAGGTACCGGGACTCCGGAAGTTCTGCACCGTGAGGGTGACGTATGCGCACGAGGAGTGCGTGCACTCGCCCGGCCAGTTGCCGGACGCGCCCTTGCCGGTCTTGAGGACCTCGGCCGGACGATCGTTCGTGCGCGCGGAGGCTGAGGCCTCCGGCGACCATTGCCCCTCGGAGTCCTGTGCTCGCACCTTGATGCTGTGCGTCTGCTCGTACCCGTTGCCGACGGTCGTCGATCCCGTCATGCCGACGCCCTGCCAGCCGCCGCCGTCGACGCTGATCTGCACGACCTTGATGTCGCGACCGTTGTTGGATCCGTTCGCGTTCCAGGACAGCCTGACCGACTGTCCCAGGTTGTCCGCCCCGGCCTGGGGAGGTTTGGGCTGCCCGAAGGGCACGACCCTCGCCACATTCGACGCGGCACCCGCATAGGTCGTCCCGTCGACGGTCGAGACCGCGCGAATCTGCAGGTTGTACGTCGTGCCGTTCGACAGTCCGCCGATCGAGTTGCCGTTCAGCGTCTGCCAGCTGCCGCCGCCGTTGAAGGTGTACTGGTAGCTGAGCTCGCTCGACTTGGCGCCGTTCCTGGCGCCCTCGTTGTACGAGATGTTGACGATCGACCGGTCGGCCGCCTGGCCGCTCAAGCTCGTCGGCGCGCCCGGCGCGTTGACACCGCGGCGGGGCGCCGAGAGCTCGGACCACTCTCCCCAGCCGGCCTTGTTCTGCGCGCGGATGCGGTAGGTGTACGGCGTCTCGGACGTCGGGACCTTGACGGCCTGCGAGGTCGCCCCCGCGCCGGGAGTGAGCGTGTTGACCTTCGACGACCCGTTCCACACCTCGAGCTGGTAGCTCGCGATCGCGTCACCGTTCGAGTTCGGCGCACTCCAGTTGACCTGCATCTGCGCCTCGGTGCCGACCGACGCGAGCTGCGTCGTCGTCGGGGCGCCCGGGGCGAGCGGCGGTCCCGCCGGAACCTCGGATGCCGACCAGTTGCTCCAGCTCGACGGATCCGGCGCCTTGTTGTGCGCCTGCACCCGCACCTGGTAGTTGCCGCCGTTCTCGAGGCCCTCCCAGGTGAGCGAGTTGCCGGTGACCTGCTTCTGCGCGACGCCCGAGGGCGGGGCGGGCGAGATCTCGAGCGTGTAGCTCTCGACCGGCGAACCGGGGGTGGAGGGGGTCGTCCAGCTGACGGCGAGCGACTTGTCGCCGAACTTCAGCGTGGGCGGGTTCGGGGTGTCGGGGCGCGCGTCGGGGCGGGCGACGGCCGACGTGCCGGAGGGCTTGCCCTCACCGACGCGGTTGGTCGCGGTGACCTGGAACGTGTACTCGACGTTGTTGGTGAGTCCGTCGAGCGTGCACGTGGTCGAGCGGCACTCCTTCGAGTAGGCGCCGCCGCTCACCGACTTCACCGTGTACTTGGTGATCTCGGCGCCGTTGTTCGACGGAGCACCGTACGACACGACGACCGTGCGGTCCTGCACGCTCGTGACGATCGGCGCGCCGGGAGCCTCGGGCACGCCCTGCACGGTCACCACGACCTGGCCGTTGACCTCGCGGTCGGGGTCCTCGGTCGCATCCTGGATCCGGTAGCGCACGACGAGCGTGCCGACGAAGGTCGCCGCGGGCGTGACCGTGAGCTGATCGCCCTTCTGCGAGACGCTGCCCATTCCGGCTTCGACCACGGCCGAGACGACCTTGAGCGGCGTCTCCGGGAACGGATTGAAGTCGTTCGCGAGCACGTCCACCGTGACCGGTTTGCCCTGGTCGGCCTCCGACACCGTGTCGGTGTTGGCTGCGGGCATGGCCCGCGTGGATGCCGCGACGAGCACCGTGACGGTGCCCTCGACCGGTTCGGTCTGTCCGTCGGTCACACGCACCTTGAGCGTGAGCGCGGTGCCCTTCTTGGCGCTCGACGAGGCCTCGACGAGCAGCTGCGTACCGTCGACCCTGGCCGAGACGCCCTTGCCATCGCCGCCGGCGAAGGTGTACTTGTGCTTGCCCTCGTCCTCGGGGTCGGGGTCGGTGGTGAGCGCGGCGAGGTCGAGTGCCGTCGCGTCCTCGCCGGGTGCGACCTGCATCTGGCTGTTCACGAAGACGGGTTGCTGGTTGTCAGGAGGCAGCACGTCGATCGGGATGGTGAGCGTGGCCTTGCGCCCCTCGGGGTCGTCGGGGCCGTCGCCGTCCGTGACCTCGAACGTGATCGCGTCGGGGCCGAAGTAGCCGGCGGCCGACGTGTAGACCAGCGAGGTCTCGTCCTTGACGAGGTCGGAGCCGTCGGCGTGCACGGCGGTCACCTTGGCGTGCTCGGTGATGCGGGCCGTGCCTCCACCCGCGACCGTGACGTACTCGGAGAGCGGCAGTGCCTTCGTCTCACCGCTGATCACCTCGACGGGCTTCGTGAGGTCGACCATGGGCCGCAACCCCGACTCGGCGGGAACGAAGATGAAGGCGGAGGCCTCGAGGCCGTCTCGGTCGGTGAGCGTGTAGCGGATGAGCTGCTGCTCCTCCTGCACCGTCACCCGCACGAGGCCGTTGTCGAGCTGCGTCGCACCGGCGCCGAGCGTGACGTCGAGTGCGTCGGTCGTGCCGTCGGGGTCCTCGTCGTTCTTGAGGATGTCCACCTCGGCCGTGAGGCTGTCGTCCTTGAGGTCCTCGGGCCGCACGCGGTCGTCGCGGGCGACGGGAGCTTGCAGCGGCACGTCCTCGTCGACCGTGATCTGCAGCACGGCCGAGGCGGTCGCGCCGCGGGAATCACGGATCGTGTACTGCAGCGACGTCTCGAGCGAGCGGTTCGGCGCCTGCACGAGCACGCGGTCGCCGGACACCCGCGCGGACAGGCCGTCGATCTTCGGGACCTCGAGGCCGCCGTTCTTCTCGCTGACGAGGGTGATCTTGTCGCCCTCGGGGTCGGAGTCGTTCGCCAGCACCGGCACGGCGATCTCGCGGCCGGGGCGCACGACGACGGCATCCTTCACCGCGTACGGAGACTGGTTGACATCTTCGGCAGGGGCGATGCCGACGCGGATGGTGGCCACGCCCTCCTTGCCGAGGCGATCGCGCACGCGGTACTTGAAGGTGTCGACACCGGTCGAGTCGTCGAAGGCCTCGTAGGTGAAGTAGTTCGCTCCCGTCTCGACGATGCGGCCCTTGGCAGGGCTCGACGTGATGTCGAGCAGCTCGACGGAGTCGCCGTCTGCGTCGATGCCGTCGAGCGGCACCGCGATGCTGACCTCGGTGCCTGCGAGCGCGCGCGACACGATGTCCTGAGGACGGGGAGCCGCGTTGGTCTCCTCGTCGATCGGCAGGACCTGGATGGTCACGAGCGCGGCGGCCTTCTGCTGTCGCGAGTCGACGGCCTCGTACGTGAGATAGACGGTCTTGGCCTCCGGCCCCGCCTTGAACCGCACGGCGTCCTGCGAGACGAACGCCTCACCGTCCTCGGGCTCGGGCGACTCGATCAGCTCGGGCGAGACGTGCATGACGTCGTCGTTCGGGTGGGTGTCGTTGTCGAGCACCGGGATGGTGACGACGTCGCCCGCCCGCACGGTCGCGGTGTCGGGATTGGCGACCGGCTGCAGGATCTCGTCGGGGGCCGGGATCGGGATGACGACGACTTCACCCTCCGCGGACTTCGAGCCGTTGGAGATGCGGTACTTGACGCGCACCTGATCGGTCAGCGCGCCCTGGTCGGTGATGCGCAGCGTCTCGTGGTTGATGACGGACACCGAGATGCCGGAGCTCGGCTCGACCGACACGGACTGCACGACGAGGATTCCCCCGGCAGGATCCATGTCGTTCGCGAGCACGCCGACGAGCACGTCGCCGCCGCTCGGGAGGAGGGCGACGTCGCGCACCGCGATCGGCGGCAGATCGTTGTCGCTCTCGTCCTGCACGTCGACGCGGACGAGTCCCTGCGCGTTCTTCGGGCCGGCGGTCGCGAGGTACTGCACGTAATAGGTGCCAGGGGCCTCGGCCGAGAACGTGAAGGTCTTGTTGGGGTAGTCGGGCAGGATCGTCGCGCCCGGCGACTCGTCGACGCGGCCGAGTCGCAGCGGCTCTCGTCCCGAGCTCGTGTCGTTGGCGAGCGGGGCGACCGTGACCTGCTCGCCGACGCGGGTGACGACGTGGTCGGCGTTCGTCTTGGGGTCGGTGGATCCCTCGGGGCGCACGTCGAGCGAGATCGTGCCGACGTAGGTCTCGCCGAATCCGTCAGCGACCGTGACCTGGACTTCCTTGCGACCCTGGAGGCTCGCGGTGGCCTTATAGGTGATCTGGCCGTCGGTCGTGAAGTCGACCTCGTCGCCGGGAGCCGGTTCGACGCCCTTGAGGTAGATGTCGTCGCCGTCGGGGTCGATGAAGTCGGGAAGGATGTTGTAGGACACCGTCCCCCCGGACTCGACGACCAGGGAGGTCTTGCGCTTCGGGGCCGGGGCGGAGTTCTGGTCCCAGGGGTGCACCGTGAGCGTGACGTTCGCGGTGTCCTTTCCGTTGCGGCCGTCGTTGGCCTCGTAGACGAAGGTCGTCGACCCCGTCGCCTCCTCATCGACGGCGATCTGCAGCGACCCGCCGTTCTGCACGGGTTGGACGGTTCCGAGCGACGGCTGTGCTTCGGCGAGCGTTGCGACGAGCACGTCGCCGTCGGGGTCGTTGTCGTTGTCGAGCACCGGGAGGAGGGTGGTGGCGCCGGGGCGGACGCCGAAGTCGTCGTCTTCCGCGACCGGAGGCGAGTTCTCCTCCTTGCGGTCGGGGAGGGTCGTCTCGACCGTCTCCTCCGTGGTGTTGTCCTCGTCCTGCGTCTCCCCCTCGGGCGGGGTGAGGTCGTTCCAGTTGTCGACGCGCTGCAGCGACTCGTTCGCCATCCAGGCGGCACCGCCGACGGCGTCGTTGAGGATGATGACGTCGCGATTCACGCGGAACGTGAGGGTCTTCGACTGCTCGGCGCCTTCGATGCGCTCGTTGACGTCGTTGCCGTCGCCCGGGCACTCGCGTAGGAAACGCGCCGAACCCGCCCATGCGGCGTACGTGCAGCCGCGCAGCGAGACGGGGGCGGCGGGCGTGCCGGTGCCTCCGACGTCGGTCACGACGGGCTCGCTGCCGTCGAGGGGGACGCTGACGAGGGCGGACTTCGTGGCGAGAGCGACGGAGGTCGTCTCGGCGGAAGCTGGCTGCAGCACGGCGTCCGCGACGTCGGCGACCTCGGTGCGGAAGCCTCCCGGCGTGGTGACGACGCCTGCGGCCGGGTCGAGCACGACGGGAGTGCGGCCGACGGCGGTGATGTGCGGTGCGCCGGACTCGTCGAACTCGCCGACGGATGCCGTGGACGGCTCGAGCGCTTCCCCTTCGTTGTCGACGGGGATGGTGACGACCTCGCCGCGGTCGGCGGACAGGCCGAAGACGGTGCCGTCCTCGGCGACGGCGACATCGGCGTTGGCTCCGAGTTTGGCGGCGGGCTCGGCGCCGTCCATCTTGAACGTGGGAATCCCCTTCACAGGGACGACGAACAGATTGCCGGACTTCTTGTCGAGGATCGCGGTGGTCTGGTGGCCGAGCGCGACCTTGGACGACGAGGGGATCCTGGCGGAGTCGCCGAGGGAGACGCGAGCGGGGTCGACGGCCGTGACGGTTGCGGCGCTCTCGTCGACGACGAGGATGGTGGTCTCATCCTGCAGGATGTCGAAGTTCTCGCCGGTCGTGCGGAGTCCGCCGTCGAGCACGGTGGACTCGTGGTTGAAGTGGCCGACGAGCAGGCTGGAGGCCTTGGTGATCCAGACGCCACCGTCGTTGAGGTCGACCTTCGTGGTCGGGAAGCCCTGGTAGTTGATCGCCATCGTGGTCAGGGCGATCACGCCCACTGTCACTCCGGCGGCGGACGCCAGTGTCTTCGGTCGTGACCGCATCCACGACAACGCCTTCATACCCGGTTCCCCCCAGGGTCTCGCTGAACAAGACTCTCCCTATCGCGCACCTGGCCGGGCACGATACACCCGATCATCCTAACCGGCCGGAATACCGCGCACGATGGGGAGAATTGTCCAGGCGGAACGCGCCCTACGGACTCAGCGCAGGTCGGCGGCGCGCCAGCATCCCTCGATGTGGTCGTCGACCATGCCCGCTGACTGCATGAGCGCGTACATCGTGGTGGCTCCGACGAAGCGGAACCCGCGGCGCCGGAGCTCCTTGCTGAGGGCGGTGGATTCGGGTGTGACGGCGGGGACGTCGGCGAAGCTCGCCGGGCGGACGCCGGTGGCAGCAGGGGCGAACGACCACATGAGCTCGTCGAGCTCGCCCTCGGCCATCGTTCGGACGATGCGGGCGTTGCCGATGGTCGCCTCGATCTTGGCCCGGTTGCGGATGATGCCCGCGTCGCCCATGAGGCGCTCGACGTCGGTCTCGTCGAACGCCGCGACTGCGTCGGGGTCGAATCCGGCGAACACCTCCCGGAAGCGCGGACGCTTGCGGAGGATAGTGATCCACGACAGGCCTGCCTGGAACCCCTCGAGCGCCATCTTCTCGAACAGCGCCCGGTTGCCGTGCAGCGGGGTGCCCCACTCCTCGTCGTGATAGCGGCGGTACTCGGCGTCGTCTCCGACCCAGGCGCAGCGCGCACGATCGTCAGGACCGATGAGGATGGAAGGCATGGGTCGACCGTATCGCCCGCCACGGACATGTCTCGTGCACCCTTAGCGCAATGCCTGCGCATCATGCAGACCTGGCC
>NZ_JAVAYF010000008.1:0-127612 GCF_041954755.1 Microbacterium sp. CR_7 | reverse complement strand
CCCGGCCACGTCCGCGACCGCGTCGTCTCGGAGAGTCATGGCCCTGTCGTCACTCGGCGACGAGGTCGTCGATCTTCGCCGCGGCGTTCTTCAGGAAGTCGGAGGTCGACTCCTTGCCGAAGATCACGGCCGACGAGTACTCGTCGCGGAACGCCTGCCACGCCTCCACCGAGTTCGGGATGCTGGGGACGTCCGCCGTGTTCTCCGCCTGCTCGGCGAACGCCACGTAGTTCGGGTTCGCGTCGAAGTAGTCGGCGTAGGTGCCGGTGAGGTCGGTGC
Source organism: Microbacterium sp. CR_7 (assembly GCF_041954755.1). Lineage (NCBI taxonomy): Bacteria > Bacillati > Actinomycetota > Actinomycetes > Micrococcales > Microbacteriaceae > Microbacterium > Microbacterium sp. CR_7. Next base: position 127,333 of record NZ_JAVAYF010000008.1, on the reverse strand, counting down.
GCATGGGCATCTGGCCCGTGGCTTCGAGCAGCTGCCCGTCGCTCTCCTCGCTGGTCGAGAACTTCAGGAACTCCCACGCGGTGCCCTGATTCTCGCAGGCGGTGAACATCGAGACGCTCTTCGAGTCCGCGAACGTCGTCGGGTTCTCGCGGCCGTCGCTGGTCGGAACCGGCATGAAGCCCACGTCGACCGTGTCGGCGTACGAGGGGATGGCCCAGGGTCCCGCGAGCTGCATGGCCGTGGTGCCGGCCGACATCGCGTCGTCGGTCGATGCCTCGTTCGGCGAGAGCTTCTCCTGGTAGAACGTCGACCAGAAGTCGGAGACCGTGCGTCCGGCATCCGAGTCGATCGTGGCCTTGCCGTCTTCGACGAGCATCGTTCCGTCGGTCTCCGCCAGGTACAGCGGGTAGAAGTCGAACCACGGCTGGTAGAACTCGCTGGTCGGCGCGGGCCAGATCGCGCTCTGCACGCCCGAGGCCACGATCTTCTTCGAGCCTTCGAGGAACGCGTCATACGTGTTCATCTGCGGGTTCTCGGGGTCGATGCCGGCGGCCTGGAACAGCGCCTTGTTGTACATCACCATGACGGGGTTCGACTTCCACGGCACCTGGTAGTAGGCGCCGTCGGTCGAGTACGAGTCGACCTCTCCGCCGCGCTCGGTGATGTAGTCGTCGCCGCCCTCGATCTCGCTGAGGTTGACGAGCCCGCCCTGCTTGACCCAGCCCGACACCGCGGCCGGAGCCACGTTGTAGACGAGGCAGGGGGCGGTGCCGGCGGTGATCGCCGCGGTGATGGCCTCCTCCGACGACGAGCCGGCGGGGATCTCCTGCGCGGTGACCTTCTCGTCGGGGTGCTCGGCGTTCCACGCGTCGACGATCGACTGGCCCCACTCGACCTCCTGCTCGTTGTTCGAGAGCCAGATCTTGATCGGACCGGTGCGGTCGGCGGAGCCGCCTCCGCCTCCGCCGCCCGCCGAGCAACCGGTGACGATGAGAGCGGTGACGCCCAGCAGTGCTGCTGCACGGATCTTCTTCATGGTGTCCTCCTTGACGCGATGTGTTCGGGTGGTGCTGATGGCTTCGGGTGGGTCAGTCGCCGGTGCTCTCCCGGAAGTGCACGACGGTGCAGTCGACGTCCTCGACGCGCGGCTCGGCGCCGAGGATGTCGGCCTGGAGCAGACGGGCGGCGGCGCGCCCGCGGGCCGCCGGTCCCGACGAGACGCTCGTCAGAGCGGGGGAGAGGTGGGCGGAGAGGTGGTCGTCGTCGAAGCCCGAGATGGCGAGGTCGCGCGGCACGTTCAGTCCCTGCGACCTCGCGTACGACAGGCCGGCGATGGCCATGGTGTCGTTCGAGTACAGGATCGCGGTCGGCCGGTCGGGCAGGTCGAGCAGCTCGGCGGTGCGCTCGCGGCCGCTGGATGCCGTGAAGTCGCCCTCGCGCAGCAGACTGTCGTCGCCGATCGCGGCGATGTACGCGTCGGCGCGCACGCGGGAGTGCACGTAGTCGAGCGGACCCGAGACGTGCGCGATGCGGGTGTGGCCCGCGGCGCGCAGGTGGTCGATGATCTCGGTGACCGGTGCTGCGTCGTCGGTGCGGACGCACGAGAACCGGGTCGGCTGCTCGTAGGCGCCGACGAGCACCGTGGGTATCCGGAGCTCCTCGAGCAGCGGGACCCGCCAGTCGTCGGTCCGCAGGTCGAGCAGCAGGGCGCCGTCGGCGCGGCCGTGGCTCAGGGTGCGGTAGGCGCGCTCCTCGGCATCCCGGTCCGGCACGACCTGCAGCAGGAGGGCGGTCTCGGTCTCGGCGAGCACCGACTCGACGCCGGCGATGAACGCGGGGAAGAACGAGTCGTTCGCGATGACCTCGGGATCGCGGGCGAGGACCACGGCGACGGCGTTGGCGCGCTGTGTGGCGAGGGCACGGGCGCTCTGGCTCGGCACCCACTGCAGCTTCTCGACCGCGGCGAGAACCTTCGCCCTCGTGTCGTCGGAGATGGGCCGCTTGCCACTCAGGGCGTGCGACACGGTGGCCTTGGTGACGCCTGCTTCGCGGGCGACGTCGGCGATGGTCGTGCGGCTCATGCCACCTCCTCGTGGTCTTCGGCCCAGCTGCTCAGCGGATTACGTGAACCGGTTTGACGAGTGTAAACCGGTTTGACGCTCCCGTCAACGCACCCCCGCTTTCGCCGAGCCACCCCCTTATGCCCGAACCACCCCCTTCTGTGCGGCTCATACAGGGGTGGCTCGACGCGAAAGGGGTGGCTCGACGAGCCGGGGAGGGCGGGGGAGGCGGCGGGCGGGGTCAGACGAAACGAACGGTCTGCTGCAACCGCGTGCGCACGTCGAACAGTTCGTTGCCGCCGATCGCGCGAGCGCCGGGCACGCCCTGACGCAGCACCATCGAGAGCGCGCTGCGCCGCACGACCACCACCGGCACGCCGCGACTCGTGCCGAGCGGCGTCACCGCCTGCGCGAGATCGTCGTCGGGGAGCACGATGATCGCTCCGCCGAACTTCACCCTCGCGGCCTTCGCGACGGCGCGCATCCGGGCGAGCGCCGCCGTGACCGGTGCCCTCGTGCCCAGGCTCGGGCCGGTGATCTCACCGCGGCGGAAGCCCACGACCCCGCCGAAGTCCTCCGACATCACGCCGTACAGCCCCGACGGGCTCAGCACGACGTGGTCGAGCTTGTCGTCGGGGTCAGGGCCTGTCGCGACGTCGTGCCAGACCGTGTACCCCATGCCGAGCGCGCTGACGGTACGTGCGGTGGCCTCTTCGGCCAGGGCGTCGGCGAGCATCCGGCGCAGTTCGCGGGGCGCGGATCGCACGAGCGCCGGGTCGTAGGGGTCGGGCACCTCGACGCCGAATCCCGCCCACTCGCGGATCAGCGTGAGATACGTCTCGCGGCGCCATCCGCCGGGATGCCCGTACGAGCGGGCCTTCGGGCGGGTGTCGGTGCGGGTCGCGGTCTGCGGCCGCCAACCCGCCTCCTCCGAATCCGTCGCGATGCCGGGGTGCACCCCGCTGCGGCGGTCGTAGACCGCGCGCAGCTCGGGCGTGCCGACGAGCTCCCACGCGCGCTGCACCTGGATGAAGACCGCCGCGTCGCCGCCCGTGTCCGGGTGGGTCTGCCGCAGCCGCAGGCGATACGCGCGGCGCAATTCGTCGTGCTCGACGTCCGGATCCACACCGAGGATCTCGTAGGCCGAGGCCGAGAGCGGACTGTCGAACATCGCTCTCCCTCCGCGACCGCGGCGTCCAGGATATCCGCCCTGTGCTGTGCGTCGGCCGCGTCCGGCATCCGTCGAGCGCACCCGCAGGTCGGCCGCGTCCCTATTCCGCGGACTCGCTCCGCAGGTACGCGATGTGCGCGGCGTGGCGCTCGAGGTGGTTCTGCGACTTCCGCACGAACAGCCACGCGACGACGAGCAGCGCGAACCAGATCGGGGTCACCAGCAGCGCAGTCAGCGTGTCGGGCTGCGTGGTGAGCGCCCAGAGGATGAACACGAAGAACGCGAGCACCACGAACACCATGAACACGCCGCCCGGCATCCGGAAGGTCGACGTCGCCGCCTTCTCCGGGCGGGTGCGGCGGTACGCGAGGTAGCTGATTAGGAAGATCGTCCAGACGAACATGAAGCACACGGCCGAGACCGTGGTGACCATGTCGAACGCCGTGCCGATGTCCTTGCCCGCGTACAGCAGCACGACGCCCGACAGCAGCAGGATGCAGGAGAGGAAGAGCGCGTTCTGCGGCACGCGCCGCTTCGACAGGCGGCCGAACAGGCGAGGGGCGTCGCCGTCCTGCGCGAGGCCGAACACCATGCGCGAGGTCGAGTAGATGCCCGAGTTCGCGCTCGACATGGCCGAGGTGAGCACGACGAGGTTCACGACGGTCGCGGCGATGCCGAGTCCCGCCAACGCGAACATCGCGATGAACGGGCTCTCACCGGCGACGTACTCGGTCCACGGCGTGACGGCCATGAGGATCACGAGCGCGCCCACGTAGAACAGCAGGATGCGGATCGGGATGGCGTTGATCGCCTTCGGCAGGTTGCGCTCCGGGTCCTTCGTCTCGGCCGCCGCGGTGCCGACGAGTTCGACGCCCACGAACGCGAACACCGCGATCTGGAAGCCGGCGACGAAGCCCATGAAGCCGTGCGGGAACATGCCGCCGTGGTTCCACAGGTTCGCGAAGCTCGCGGTGCCCGCCTCATGCTGGAACCCGGTGACGATCATCACGAGACCCGTGACGATGAGCGCCACGATCGCGACGATCTTGATGAGCGCGAACCAGAACTCCATCTCTCCGAACGCGGCCACGGTCGGCAGATTCAGCGCGAGCAGGATGACGACGACGAGCAGCCCGGGGATCCACAGCGGGATGCCGGGGAACAGCGCGTCCGTGTATCCGGCGATCGCGATCACGTCGGCGACACCCGTGACCACCCAGCAGAACCAGTACGTCCACCCGGTGAAGAAGCCGGCCCAGGGGCCGAGCAGGTCACTCGCGAAGTCGCTGAACGACTTGTACTTGAGGTTCGACAGCAGCAGCTCGCCCATCGCCCGCATGACGAAGAACAGCATGAATCCGATGATCATGTAGACGAAGATCACCGACGGACCCGCGACCGAGATCGTCTTGCCGCTGCCCATGAACAGGCCGGTGCCGATGGCCCCGCCGATCGCGAGCAGCTGGATGTGGCGGTTGCTCAGCGCTCGCCGCAAGTGCTGCTCGTCGGACCCGGCCTGAGTGCCGACTCCGTCGTCGGATGCTGATCGCTTCGTGGTGCTCATCCCATAGACCGTAGTCACCGATCGGGGATGGTGTTGTCCCGAATCGATTCGATAAAATGATGGCTTCCCCCGATCCGTCCCCCAGTCCTGCGAGCCGCTTCCCCCATGGCCACCTCTCTCACCACGGGTCGCCCGTGGCGTGTCATCCTCTCGTTCTCGATCCCGCTGCTGATCGGCAACGTGGTGCAGCAGATGTACCAGTTCGCCGATGCCGTCGTCGTCGGACGCCAGCTCGGCGTGCAGTCCCTCGCGGCCGTCGGCGCGACCGGCAGCCTGCTCTTCCTGCTCATCGGCTTCGCCTGGGGCCTGACGAGCGGTTTCGCGATCCCCATCGCGCAGGCGTTCGGCGCCGGCGACGCTCCCGGCGTGCGTCGCTCCGTCGCGACGGGAGTCATCCTCACCGGTATCACGAGCGTGGTGCTGACGATCGTCGCGCCGCTCATCTCGCGCCCGCTGCTGGAGCTGCTGCAGACGCCCGCGGAGCTGCTGCCCGAGGCCACGATCTTCACCCAGATCAGCTTCCTCGGCGCGAGCGCCACGATGTTCTTCAACTACCTCTCGGCGATCATCCGCGCGATCGGCGACTCCCGCACGCCGCTCGTGTTCCTCACGGTGTCATGCGCGCTGAACGTGGGTCTCGTGGTGCTCATGGTCGGCCCCCTCGACTGGGGTGTCGGCGGTGCTGCGCTCGCGACCGTGGTGGCGCAGGCCGTCTCGGTCGCGCTCTGCCTGGAGTTCGTGCGGCGCCGGTTGCCGATGCTGCACCTGCGCGCGGCCGACTGGCGGGTCACGCGCGACGACGTCCGCGAGCACCTGCGGCTCGGTCTGCCGATGGGCTTCCAGGCGTCGATCATCGCGATCGGCACCCTGACCGTGCAGGTCGCGCTCAACACGCTCGGCTCCGACGCGGTCGCGGCGTACACGACGGCATCCCGCGTCGACGGTCTCGCGGTCGCCTTCCTCTCGTCGCTCGGACTCGCGGCCTCGATGTACGCGGCGCAGAATCTCGGCGGGCGGCGGCCCGACCGCATCCGCCGCGGAGTGATCGAGGGCACGTGGATGGCGATCGGCGCGGGCCTCCTGCTCGGCGTCGTCATCATCGCCTTCGGCGCCCCGCTCGTGCGTCTGTTCGTCGGTCACGGGGTCGAAGCAGACGAGGTCGTCGACCTCGCCCACCTCATGCTCATCATCAACGGATGCGGATACTGGGCGCTCGGCATCCTGTTCGTGCTCCGCGGAGCGCTGCAGGGTCTCGGCCACACGCTCGTCCCGACCGTCACCGGCGTGATCGAGCTCGTGATGCGCGTCGGCGCCGCCGTCGTCCTCGGCGCGCTGATCGGCTTCGAGGGCGTCGCGCTCAGCAATCCGCTCGCCTGGCTCGGCGCGATCGTGCTGCTCGTGCCCGCCTATATCCGTGCGCACCGCGACCTCGCGCACATGAAGGTCGACCCGGTCGAGGCCACCGAGACGTCGACCATGGCGATCGTCGGACCCACCGACGGGTCGATGGTGGTGGATGCCGTCGTGACGCAGCCGATCCGCACCGTGCGCGGGTCGAGGTTCGGCTGGCTGACGCGTCGTTGAACGGCTCGTCAAGATTACGCAACATCATCCTGCAGATGGATGCTGCGACGGCCCCTCCTTCGTACTGTTGGTAGTGCGGAGGGTCCGCTGACGGGGGGTCGTCATGACGTCATCGAGGGTTGCGAGCGATCTGGCATCGATTCTGGTGCCGATCGGAGTGGTGGGGGCCGTGCTGGCCGGGTTGTGCTCGCTGGTCGCGGCGATCGCCGTCATGCGCGGAGCGGCCGGTCTGGCCGGCGGCGCGGTCGGGGTCTGGATCCCCGCCGCGGTGCTGAGCCTGGCCGCGTCGTTCGCGAATCAGTGGATGCCGGTCATCGTCTCCGGCGCGCTGCTGGTCGGGCTGCTGGTCATCGGAGCGGTGGTGCGCGGCATCGTCAACGCGGGTGAGCCTGCGCGGTCGACGGCGCGCGCCGCGCGCGTCGCCGCCGTCGTCGCCCATGCACCAGCATCCACCGCGCCGGTCACGACGTCGCCGCCTGCGACCGGCACGATTCCCGCGCTCGCTCGCTGACGCGTCGCACGCACTGCAGGAGATCGCACGCACTGCAGGAGCGGATGCCGCGGCGAGTCCTTCGCTACGTGAGATCCCCTGCAGTCAGTGCTTCGGGAGCGCGACCGTTCCAGTGGCGAGCCGTTCCGTCGGCATCCGGTCCCGGTTGTAGGTGATGTCGCGGTACCCGTGCGGGGTGGGCCGACCGTTCTCGTCGAGGCTGACGAACACGATCTTCTCGATGGTCAGGATGCGCTTGCGGGTGATCATGTTGCGGGCCACCGCGCGCATCGTGAGCGAGGTGATGCCGAAGTGCGTCGCCTGCAGTCCGAGCTCGACGAGGTCGCCCTGCACCGCCGAGGCCTCGAACGTGATCTCGGAGATGTGCTTCGTGACCGCGCGGTAGTTGCCGAGCTGCACGATCGCGTAGATCGCCGCCTCCTCGTCGATCCACTTCAACAGGCTGCCGCCGAAGAGCGAACCGTTGGCGTTCAGGTCTTCCGGGCGCACCCATTTGCGGGTGCGGAAGTTGATGCCGTCCTCCGACCACTGCCACTCGGGCGTCTGCTGCGTCGTCATGCGGTCGAGGCTACGTCCGTCATGAGTCGGCGATGTTACGGCGACCTCTCCGCAGAGCGGGAGCGCCCGCGCCCGTAGCGAAGGAGATCACACGTTCCGCAGGAGCGAGTGCGAGAGGATCTCCTTCGCAGCGCGAGATCTCCTTCGTTACGAGTTACGAGTTACGAGCGACGCGGCTCCCTGCACGCGGAAGCCGACTCTGCCGACGGCGGATCCGCCCCGGGCGGATTCTCGCGCGGGCCGAGCACGGGCGACGGATGCTGGGGGCATGAGCGAAGACAACCCCATCCCGCAGTTCGGGCCAGAGGCCCGCCGCGCGCTGTTCCACGAGCGGGTGCTCGTGCTCGACGGCGCTCTCGACGACGACAACGGCACGCTGCTCATGACGCAGCTGCTGACCCTCTCGGCCGAGGACCCGACCACCGACATCGCCCTGTGGATCCACTCCCCGGGTGGCTCGGTGCCGTCCATGCTCGCGATCCGCGACCTCATGACGCTGATCCCGAACGACGTCTCGACCCTCGCCCTCGGACTCGCCTGCAGCGCCGGCCAGTTCCTCCTCTCCGCCGGGACGAAGGGCAAGCGTCGGGCGCTGCCGCACGCCCGCATCCTCATGCATCAGGGGTCCGCCGGCATCGGCGGATCCGCGGTCGAGATCGAGACCCAGGCCGGCGACCTCCGCCACATGCGCGACACGGTGCTCGGTCTCATCGCAGAGGACACGGGGCAGCCGCCGGAGCGCATCTTCGAGGACTCTCTGCACGACCGCTGGTACACCGCCCCGCAGGCGAAGGACTACGGCTTCATCGACGGCATCCTGGATTCGGTCGCCGAGATCATGCCGCGCCGCCGTGCGCGGGTCGGACTGGGGGTCGTGTCATGAGCAGCTATACGATCCCGAACGTCATCGCGCAGCATCCGCGGGGCGAGCGCGTCATGGACGTGTACTCGCACCTGCTCGCTGAGCGCGTGATCTACCTCGGCACCGGTATCGACGCGGGCGTAGCCAACGCGCTCATCGCGCAGCTGCTGCACCTCGACGCCGACAGCCCGGAGTCGGCCGTGCAGTTCTACATCAACAGCGAGGGCGGCGATCCCGGTGCGGCGCTGGCGGTCTACGACACCATGCAGCACATCCGTCCGCCTATCGCGACGACGTGCGTCGGTCAGGCCATCGGCCCGGCAGCGCTGCTCGTCGCGGCGGGTGCTCGGGGGCGGCGGTCCGCGCTGACCCATGCGCGCATCGTGCTGCACCAGCCGGCCGGACAGTCGCGCGGTGCGATCCCCGATCTGATCCTCGCGGCCGACGAGGTCGTGCGGGTGCGCTCCGACATGGAGTCGGTCCTCGCCAGGCACTCCGGTCGCACGGTCGAGGAGCTGCGGGCAGACACCGACCGCGATCGCGTGTTCACGGCATCCGCCGCCCTCGAGTACGGCCTCATCGACACCGTGCTGGGGGAGCGGACGGTCTGAGCCCCGTCAGGCCGCGAGAGCGAACGCGCCGCGGGCGGCGGACACGGCGACGGATGCCGGCGCGGCCGCCGTCCGCAGCTCGTCGGCGACCGCGCTCGTGAGTTCGATCAGCGAGATGTCGAGGGCGCCGGCGATCGCGGCGATCATCTCGCTCGACGGCTCCTTGAGTCCGCGTTCGACCTCCGAGAGGTACTGCGGCGAGACTCCGGCGCGGTCCGCCGTGTTCGTGAGGGTCTCGTCGCGCTCGTGTCTGCGGCGGCGGAGCTGCTCGCCGAGCAGATGGCGCCACAGCGGCTCGGGTCGCGGCGAGCGGGAGACGCGGGGGAGAGGAGCGAAGTCGGCCATGCCCCACGGTACGTCTCGGCCGGTGGCCCGCTCGACCCGTTCTGCTCACAGCAGAAAGTCGGGACCGCGCGCTGTTCACATCTTCTCCATCGTGATGTGAACACGCCCTTGCTACGGTGCTGCCCACCGGAGACGCCGACCCATACGTCGCCGGTTCCCGCCGAGATCGGGAGAGCTGCGGTGCGGAAGGTGAGGCGTGGGGTACGCCGCGCCTTCCGCACCGCATCCATCGGCACCCTGCCCCCTCGAGCACACACGGGGTGTCGAGCTGCGAGAGCCTTTCACGCCCCAGTCCCCCCGGGCGGAGGCACAGCCTCGGCCTCGCACGGACGGGGGCGGAGCCCCTCTGCTCCGTCCCCGTCGTCCCCCACGCGCCCGGGAGTCCGCGCCTCCGGAGTACCGCGGTGTTCACACTTCTTCCCCGAGGAGTGAACGCCGTGTTGGTAGCTTTCTGCGGCCGGCGCCGAGCGTCTCCCCATCCGCCGTACGACCGACAAGGACCTCAGCGTGCCCCTGTTCTCCGACATCTCTCGCACCCACCCGCGGCGCCCGCGATCGCGGCGATCTCGGGTCTGCGCTGCGCTCGTCGCCGGAGTGCTGCTCGCGGCAGGCCTGGCGACGACGGGACCTTCGGTCAGCGCCTCCGCAGCGGCACCGCTGGCGTGCGTCGACACGCTGTTCGCCAGCAACAACTCGACCGGTGCCGTCAGCCAGGTCGACGTGAAGACCGGAGCGATCTCGCCGACGCCGGTCTTCGCGATGCCGGCGGGAGCCGGGACCAACCCGAACCAGCTCGGCCTCAGCGCGGCCGGCGCGCTCGCCATCGTCGGCACCACAACGAGCATCGTCGAGTACGACCCGGCGGCGAGTGCCGCGGGCACCACGTCGTTCACCCCCAAGCCCGCCGGGGTCGTCGCAGGCACCGTCGGAGCGATCAACCCCGCGACCGGCCTCTACTATTACGGCGGATTCGCCGGAGCGACTCTGAACCTCTTCGTCTACGACCCGGTGACGAACGCCGCGCCGAGCGGCCCCGTGCTCTCGGTGCAGGCGGCGAACTCGCCGGGGAGCAACGGTGACATCGCCTTCGATAAGGCAGGGCGTCTCTACTTCATCGCCAGCAGCGTCGACACGGCTGCGCTGTACATAACCAACGGTGTCGTCCCGACATCCGGCACCGGAGCCACCCTCCCGTCGCGCGAGCTCTCTCGTGGGGCGACGACCGCGGCGTCCGGCGGGGTCGCCTTCGGCTCCGACGGGTTCCTGTACCTCGGCGGCACGACCTCTCTGCAGAAGATGAACCCGATCACCGGTGCTCCCATCGGCGCTCCGCTGCCGATGACCGGCGGTCCGTGGACCGATCTGGGCTCCTGCGCGAACCCGTCCACGGCCGAGACCGTCGTCCGCTTCGACGGACCGCGCGATCAGCCCTCCGACCAGGCACGTGCCATCCTCGACGGCGGCTCGTACATCCCGCAGGGGAGTCCGCCGGACTTCCCGCCGAGCACCTCCGCCCCCGACGGCACCGAAGCCCCCAGCGAGCCGGGTCTGATCATCCCCGGCGAGAGCTACACGATCCGACAGGAGCCGGTCGGCACGACCGACCTCTCGAGGTACGACACGACCTGGTCGTGTGCGGACGCCGACGGGCGCGTGATCGCGAGCGGGACGGGTGGATCCGGCAGCTTCACGGCCCCGAGCGGGACGGGTGCGAACGTGCAGTGCTCCTTCACGAACGTGCTTCCTCCGCCCGCCGCCGTCGACGACAGCGGAGTCGGGGTCTTCGGCACCCCGATCACGCTGGCCGGTGCCACGAACGATCAGCCGGGCAACGGTGCGATCCTCGTCGGTCAGACCGTTCTGACGTCCCCCGCGGCCACCGATGGAGGCAAGCGCCTGCAGACGGCGGAGGGAGTGTGGACCGTAGGCTCAGACGGACACATCACCTTCACCCCTGCGCCCGGATTCAGCGGAACCGCGAGCGCGGAGTACCGCATCGTCGATGACGACGGGCAGACATCGACCGCCACGGGTAGCGCCACCGTGCGACCGGGCCCGGCGGCGGCGGACGACGCTGCGGCGACACCGATGAACGTCGACGTGACCGTGCGGGTGCTCGTCAACGACGTGGCCGGTCAGCGGGCCGACGGCAGCGCGGGCGCCTTCGTTCCCTCGACGTTCCGCTTCGAGACCTCGCCCGCTCTGCCCGCGGGCAGCGCGATCACTTCGGGCGGGCGCGTGCTCACCGTGCCGGGGCAAGGTGTGTACACGTTCGATCCGGCCAGCTCGGAGGTCGAGTTCGATCCGGTGCCGGGTTTTGAGGGTGTGGCGTCGGCGGTGGGGTACAGCGTGGCGGATGCGAACGGGTCTCGGGCGGTGGCGGAGATCGTCGTGACGGTGGGTTCGGGTGCGGTGGCGTCTGCGGATGCGGCGACGACGTTGCAGGGTGTGCCGGTGGAGATCGATGTGCTGGGCAATGACGCGGCGAGTGATCTGGGCAACCCGTGTGATCCGGGTGAGTCGGATGTGCCGGCCGGGTGCGACACGGGCGTGTTCGATCCGGCGAGTGTGGTGTTCTCGACGGGTGGTCAGCCCGCGGGGGCCGTGGTCTCGAACGGGGGACGCATTCTCACCCTCCCCGACGTGGGCGCATACGAGGTCGACCCCGGGTCGGGTGTGGTGACGTTCACGCCGGATCGTGCGTTCTTCGGCGCGACGACTCCTCCCGTGCTCTACACGGCTCGGGATTCGCATGGGGTCGAGGTGTCGTCGAGCATCGCCGTCGCGGTGACGGAGGTGCGGCCGGTGGCGGTGGACGATTCCGGGTTCACGCCGTTCAACACTCCGGTGTCGATCGCGCTGCTCGACAACGATCGGCCGGGGGACCCGTCGGCGCCGCTGGTGCCCGCGTTGACGCTGTGGGACATCGCTCTCGCCTTCGAGGAGGGGATGGAGATTTCGGGCACGGGCAACATCCTCACGATCGACGGTCAGGGCACGTTCGTGATCGACGAGAACGGGGTGGTGGAGTTCACTCCCGTGCCGGGTTTCACCGGACCGACGACGCCCGTCACCTACGAGATCGTCGACACGAACGGGCAGCAGGCGGGAGCGCTGGTGCAGGTCACCGTCCGCCCCGGACCCGAGGCGAACCCGGACACCGCGACCACCACACAAGGCGCCGCGGCCACCGTCGAGCCGCTGACTGACGACGCCCCCTCGCGCAACGCCGACGACTCGGCCGGGGAGTGGGACACGGCTACGCTGCGGTTCCCGGCGACGGGACAGCCGGCGGGCGCCGTCGTCTCCGCGGACGGCCGCACCCTCACCGTTCCCGGGCAGGGAACCTATGTCGTGGACCCCGCGACCGGCGAGGTCGAGTTCACCCCCGAGCCCGCCTTCGTCGGCACCACGACCCCCGTCTCGTACACCGCCGTCGACGAGATCGGCAACGCCGCCGGATCCACCATCGCCGTGACCGTCACCGCGGTCACCCCGACCGCCACCGACGACGCCGTGACAACCCCCTTCAACACGCCGATCACGCTCGACCTCCTCGACAACGACCGGCCGGGAGACGACTCCGTGCCCCTCGACCCGGCTTCGGTCGTGTTCGAGCCCAGCGGCGTCCCGACCGGCGTCGCGGCCGAGATCCGCGACGGCGGCAAGACGCTCGACGTCGCCGGCGAGGGCGTCTTCGCGCTCGGTGACGACGGGACGGTGACGTTCACCCCATCCGCCGGCTTCTCCGGCTCGACCACGCCGGTGCGCTACACCGTGCGCGACCGCAACGGCTCGACCGCGACCGCCGCGGTCGAGGCGACGGTGCGGCCGGGGCCCGCGGCGGTCGCGGATGCCGACATCACGGCGCAGAACGTGCCGGTCACCGTCGACGTCCTCGGCAACGATTCGCCCGGCCTCCTCGCCGACGGCTCGGACGGCGCGCTCGACCCGGCATCCGTCGTCTTCACCGACGCCGGCCAGCCCACCGGTGCGGTGCGAGGAGCCGACGGGCGGACGCTCGAGGTCCCCGGCCAGGGGCGCTATGCGATCGACGACGACGGACGCGTGACCTTCACCCCGGCGCCGGCCTTCCGCGGAGCCGCGACGGCCGTGACGTATGCGGTGACGGACTCGCTGGGCAACAGCGCCTCCACCACCCTCGTCGTGACGGTCTCCGGGGTCGACCCGATCGCGCGCGACGACACCGCCGTCACGCGACCCGGTGTGCCCGTCGTCCTCGACGTCCTCGACAACGATTCGCCCGGCGCTGACCGTGCACCACTCGATCCGGCATCCCTCCGTGTCGTGGGGGCCGACGGGTCGCCGGTGACGGAGCTCACCATCGACGGAGAGGGGGTCTGGTCCGTACGGAACGGAACGCTCGTCTTCTCCCCGGCTCCGGGTTTCGCGGGCACCACCACGGCGATCACCTACTCCGTCGTCGACGAGAACGGCACCGGGGTCACGGCGACAGCGACGGTGACCGTCACGCCGGAGGCCCCGGCGCCACCGAGCACGGGTGGGTCCGAATCCCGTGGCGGCCTGCCGGCGACAGGTGGGTCCGAATCCCGCGGCGGGCTGTCGGCGACGGGTGGCGCGCCGCCCTGGCTGCCGCTCGGGGCGGGCCTGATCCTCGTCGCCTGCGGGGTGGTGCTCCTCGTGCGTCGCTCCCGCTCCTGAAGGAGGCCGCTCCCGCTCCTGTAGGTGCGCCCCTACAGTGCTGCCGTGACGCCCGGCAGGAGCTTTCCCACGATCGCCCCGAGCTGACGACGCTCCTCGTCGGTGAGGGGTTCGAGAACGAGCTCGCGGATCTGGGCGACGTGCACAGGCGCCGCCGATCGCAGCAGCTCGCGGCCCTCCGGCGTCAGCGACGCCGACAGCGTGCGCCTGTCCTTCCCGCAACTCGTGCGTTCGACCCATCCGCGCTCCTCGAGCGAATCCAGCGCATGGCTCAGGCGGGAACGACTCAATCCCGCGATGCGGGCGAGTTCGGTCATCGTCACCGCGTCGCCGCCGGCCAGCGTCACGAGGATGGCGTAGTGCGCATGGTTGAGGCCGGTCTCGCGCTTGAGAGTGCGATCGAGCACCTGCGGCAGCAGCTGCACGAAGCGGATGGTCGGCAGCCACGCCGCCATCTCGTCGTCGTCCAGTCGCCGGTCGCTCATCACGCCGCTGACAGGTCGATCGTGTGCGAGGTGTGGTCGCGCTTCGCTTCGAGGTAGCGGTGGTTCGCGGACGTCTCGTGGACGCCCGTGCGCACCTGATCGACGACGTCGATGCCGAGCGAGGCGAGCTGCGCCGCCTTGTCGGGGTTGTTGCTCAACAGGCGGATGCGGTCGACGCCGACCGCGCCCAGCATCTGCGCGGCGACGGTGTAGTCCCGCTCGTCCTCGCCGCGGCCGAGCGCGACGTTCGCCTCGTACGTGTCGAGGCCGGAGTCCTGGAGGGCGTAGGCGTCGAGCTTGGCGTACAGGCCGATGCCGCGACCTTCCTGGCGCAGGTAGAGGAGGAACCCGCCCTCGTCGGCGATCCGCTCCACGGCCTCGCGCAGCTGCGGTCCGCAGTCGCACCGCTCGGAGCCGAAGACATCACCGGTGAGGCACTCGCTGTGCGGACGCACGAGAGGAGCATCGCCGCCGTCCGCCGAACGCTCGAGAGCGGCTCGCCAGTCGCCGAGTCCGAGCAACAGGTGCTCGCGGCCGTCGGCGAGGCCGTCGAAGGTGACGACGTCCGCCGTCGTGGAGTAGCCGTCGCCGAAGCGCATCGGAACCCGCACGCGCGTCCGTTCGGTAGCGAGGGGGACGACGGTTGAAGTTTCAATCATGTGGGGTGAAACGCCGCCCCCGCACTTCTATTCCCGCGGCGTCGCGGGTGCGTCCACCGCCGCCGGACGACGGCGACGCACCAGCTTCAGCTCACTGGCGAGGATGCCGAGCACGACCAGCGCTCCGCCGAGCAGTGCGGTGACCGGGAGACGCTCGCCCGCCACCCGACCGACGATCGCCGCCCAGACCGGCTCTCCCGCGTAGATGATCGTCGCGCGGGTGGGGGAGACCGACTTCTGCGCCCAGTTCATCGTGAGCTGGATGAGACAGCTCGCAGCTCCCAGACCGACCGCGCAGCCGACCCAGACCCAGGAGAACGCGGGCAGCGACTCGCCCACGATCGGCATCGTCAGCAGCCCGAGGACACCGGCCGTGAGGAGTTGGACCACCGTGATCCGCCCGAGGTCGATGCGCCCGGCGAACACCGAGATGAGGATGATCTCGGCCGCGATGGGCAGGGTGCTGATCATCGTGACGATCTCGCCGCTGCCGAGCGACAGCGCGAACGCGTCCGGCCCTGCGATGAGGACGAGGCCGACGAAGGCGAGTCCTGCGCCGACGAAGGCCATGACCGGCGGGCGTCGGCGGAAGACCGCCCACTGCGCGAGCGGAACGAGCGGCACGTACATCGCCGTGATGAAGGCGGACGTGCTGGAGTCGATCGTCTGCAGGCCGACGGTCTGCAGACCGTAGCCGAGGTGGATCATCACGCCGATCGCGACTCCGGCGCCGATGTCGCGCCAGCGGATGCCGCGCAGCGCTCCCCGGAAGATCCCGACGCTGATGATGCCGGCGACGAGGAAACGGATGCCGACGAAGAACCAGGGTCCGGAATGCTGCATCGCCCAGTGCACGAGCAGGAACGTGCTGCCCCACACCGCGGTGATCGCGATGAGCGCGGTCTCCTGCGGGCGGAGTCGCATCCAGCGGAGTCGAGAGGGCATGCTGTCCCTTCCTGACGCGGCCGTCACGAGCCTACCGCCGCGGCGAGGGTGGGAAACGTGACGGCGTGTGGCGCCCGAGGCCCGACCCTGCCGCGCGCTGGGTACCCTCGCACCATGAGCAACTTCGTGAGCGTCGCCGAACTGAACGAGCTGCGGACGTCAGGGGCGCCGGTGCGCGTGATCGACGTACGCTGGCGGCTCGACCGGCCGGACGGACGCGCCGACTATCTCACGGGGCACATCCCCGATGCGGTGTACGTGCCGCTCGACACGGAGCTCTCGTCGCACGGCGAACCGGCCGACGGACGGCATCCGCTCCCGACGACGGCGCAGCTGCAGGATGCCGCGCGCCGCTGGGGCGTCCGCGACGGAGACGTCGTCGTCGCCTACGACGACGCGAAGGGCGTGGCCGCCGCACGAGCCTGGTGGCTGCTGCGTCAGGCGGGCGTCGACGTGCGGGTGCTCGAAGGCGGCATCCGCGGTTGGCGCGAGGCCGGACACGACGTGGCCACCGATGACGTGACGCCGGAGGCGGGAGACGTCACGCTCGCCGAGATCGGCGCGGACGCGATCACCATCGACGAGGCCGCCGCGCTGCCGGCATCCGGAGTCCTCCTCGACGTGCGCGCGGGCGAGCGCTACCGCGGCGAGGTCGAGCCGCTCGACCCGCAGGCGGGGCACATCCCCGGCGCGATCAACCTGCCGACCGTGCTGCACTTCGACTCCGCCGGTCGCATCCTCGATCACGACACCGTGCGGGCGACCTTCGCCGCCGTGGGGGTGACGCAGGGCACGGCCGTCGCCGCCTACTGCGGCTCGGGCATCACGGCCGCGCACACCGCTCTCGTGCTCGACGAGGTCGGCATCCAGGGCAAGGTCTTCCCCGGTTCGTGGAGCCAGTGGTCGAACACCCCCGGTCGCCCTGTCGCGGTGGGAGAGCAGCCCGGATGAGGCGCGCCGCTCCGCGGACTATCGTCCGTCGTCGTAGCTCCAGCTGAGCCCCAGGGCGCCCGGGCCGAAACCCCGACGGACCTGCGCCACCGATGTCCGTCCGCCGATCTCCGTCGTCGTCGTGGTGGTGCCCTGCGGGTTGTCGACGCGCTCGGTGACGTGGTCGGGGATCGCGTCGGGGTGGAAGCGGGTCCACACCAGCAGCTCGCGGCACTTCATCGCCACGGCATGACCGGTCTCGCGCTGCGGGGGGTAGTCGGGCGGATAGTCGACGGCCCACTCCACGATGGTCGTGTCGGGGGCGGGGAGCGGAGCGTCGAGCTCGAAGAGGACGCCATGCACCTCGCCGTTCGGATGCGAGTACCGCGCTGCGATCCGTCCACCCGCGATGGCGGTGATGATCGGCGCCGGTGTCGGCTCTCCGGGCGTGAGCTCGAGGAAGGGGATCGACGTGACGGTGCCGACCGTCGACTGCACGATGCTGCGGGTCTCGCAGTGCGCGACGTTGCCGGCCGCGTCGACATCGGTCACGGAATGAGTCGTGAGCTCCCGGGCGGTATCGGGGTACTCCGCGCCGAGTGCGGCGAAGGCGTCTCGCACCGCGCGCTCGAGTTCCTGCTCGTTCATCGGGAACTGATTGGGGCCGATCGGCCCCGTGCGGTTCGTCGCTCCCAGCCGCGCCGTCAACTCGCCCGGCCGCAGATGCAGGAGGCGTTCGATCTCGGCGATCGCCGCCAGAGACTGCACTCCTTCAGGGCGTCGGCGACCGGAGCGCCAGTAGCTGAGCGTCGCCATCGACACGCCGTTTCCGCGCGAGCGCAGCATCTCATGGAGGCGGGCGAGAGACAGTCCGCGGGCGTTGATGGCGTCGCGCAGGGCACCGGAGAACTCGTCCGAAGAACGACGGATGCTTCTCTCGAAACTCATCACACCACCCCCACCGGTATGTGAAGAACCGGCCCCTACAGTGAGCATACGACCACTCAGGCATCCCGAAGGGGACGAGGTGCTGTTTCTGGGGTCTACAGGGTTGCATCGAGGCAGGCAGGGTGCCCGACCTTGCGCTCGATCGGCTCGACGCGGTGCCGCCCCCGTCACTGCGTATCACGTGGGGCCTGACGATCGATCTGGGGAGATCCGTCAGGCCTCACGGACGCTCCCGGCCGTCCGCACCCGCTGCGCCCCGCGCGTAGACTGGGAGGAACCACCCGGAGGACTCTGGATCGTCATGTCTGCCCCTGCTCGCGCGTTCACCCCGCGCCACGTGCAACTGCTGCGCGCGCTCTTCGCCGCGGCGGCGGCCGTGATGATCACCTTCTCCCCGGATCACTCCGCGGCCGTCGGCCTCTCGGTCTTCAGCGGGTTCGTGCTCACGACCTCGCTCATCATGCTGCTCGCGGTCTGGCTCGTCTTCCCCGCCGGGCAGCGCTGGTCGTGGGTGGTGCTGGCCCTGCTCGGCTTCGTCGCGGGCATGACCGCGGGCGTACCGGCCTGGCGCACGGAGGACCTCTTCTTCGTCGTCGTCATCGCCTGGGCGCTGACCACGGGGGTCGTCGAGCTCATCGTCGGCCTGCGAGCTCGGCGAGCCGGTGAGACGACCGCGCGCGACTCGATCACGGTCGGCGCCTTCGGCATCCTGCTCGCGGTGCTGCTGCTGACCATCCCCGCCGGCTTCGTGCAGCCGTACGCCATCCAGGGCGCCGGCGAGTTCGAACTGACCGGCATCATCCTCGGCGTGGGCATGTTCGGCGGCTACGCGGCGATCGTGGCCGTGTTCCTCGGCATCGCCGGGCTTACGCCGAAGCGCGTGGAGCCCGCCGCCGCGGCATCCGCCCCCGCCCCGGTCGAGCACGGAGGTGACCGATGAGCGAAGAGAAGCCCACCCGCCGCGACATCCTGCGACCCCTGCACCTGCTGGGCATCGCGCTCGCGTGCGGCGTCTTCGCCGCGATCGTGACGCTCGTGTCGACCGGTGCCTTCACCGCACGCGTGAACACGGCGATCGCGAACGGCAGCTACGAGGGGCTGACGCCCATCGCGCTCGGTCTCGTCGTCGGCGGCGGCGCGTTCATCGTGACGCTGTTGTTCCTGGCGATGCTGATCCTCGTGGTCGACCCCGCCGACGTCACGAAGACCGTGGACCGCCCGGTGCTCTACGACGCCGAGCGCGATGCCGACGCCGACCCGGACGGGCCGGCGAAGCACTCCGAGTCCTGACCGCCCGCTCCCCGATTCTGCACGTTTGCGGAATATCGGGGACGCCGCGAGGCTTGTCCCCAGGGTGACAGCATCCATCGACCGCGCCTCCGTCGGACTCCGTTCGGAACGCGGGCCGGTGCTCGGCGCCCTCATGCTGTCGACCGGCCTCATCGCGATCGACGCGACCATCCTCGCCACCGCGGTGCCCAGCATCGTGCGCGACCTGGGCAGCTACGAGCAGTTCCCCTGGTTGTTCTCCGTCTATCTGCTCGCGCAGGCCGTGAGCGTGCCGATCTACTCGCGCTTCGCCGACACCGTCGGACGCAAGCCGATCATCCTGCTCGGGATCGGCCTCTTCCTGCTCGGCTCGCTGCTGTCGGGCTTTGCGGGGAGCATGACCGCGCTCATCGTGTTCCGCATCGTGCAAGGGCTCGGCGCCGGCGCCGTCGCGCCCATCTCGATGACCATCGTCGGTGACATCTACACGGTCGCCGAACGCGCGAAGGTGCAGGGCTACATCGCCTCGGTGTGGGCGATCTCGTCGGTCGTCGGCCCCGCGCTCGGCGGCATCTTCGCGCAGCTCGACGCCTGGCGCTGGATCTTCTGGATCAACATCCCGCTCTGCCTGATCGCGGCCTGGATGCTGCTGAGGCGGTATCACGAGCAGAAGCAGACGCAGCAGCATCGCATCGACTACGCGGGCGCCGCGCTGCTCACGGTCGGTCTCACCGGACTCATCCTCGGGATGCTGGAGGGCGGCAACGCGTGGGACTGGATCTCGTGGCCGAGCGCCGTGTGCTTCGGGCTCGGCGCTGCAGCGCTCGTGGTGTTCGCCCTCGTCGAGCGCCGCGCCGCCGAGCCGATCGTCGACCTGCGGCTGGCCGCCCGGCCGCTGATCCTCACCACCACGGTCGTGTCGCTCGGCATCGGCGCGCTCATGACCGGCGTCACGAGCTTCGCCCCCGCCTACCTCGAGGGGTCGATCGGCATCGCGCCGCTGCTGTCGGGGCTGGCCGTAGCCGCCTTGACGCTCGGCTGGCCGCTCGCCGCCGCGAACGCCGGACGCCTGTACCTGCGCATCGGCTTCCGGCGCACCGCGCTCACTGGACTCGGCATCACCACGGCCGCCGCGGTCGCGCTCGCGGCAGTATCGCCGTGGCCGAATCCGTTCGCGATCGCCGGGGTGGCGTTCGTGCTCGGCTTCGGGCTCGGCTGGAGTGCCGCGCCGACCCTCATCGCCGCGCAGGCCTCGGTCGGGTGGGGCGAGCGCGGCGCGGTCACCGGCATGAACGCGTTCGCCCGGTCGGTCGGCAGCGCGCTGGGCGTCGCCGTGTTCGGCGCGATCTCGAACGCCGTGATCGCGCGGGGAGCGGGATCCGACGACCCCGCGACGATCGTGAACGCCTCGTTCTGGGTGTTCGTCGCCGCGGCGGTCGTGGCGGTGCTGACGCTCGCCGCGGCGTTCTTCATGCCGCGCGATCCGGCCGGCGCGGCCGACACCCCGGGTCGGCGACGGGATCCCGGGTCGGTCTCGGTCGGCACCTGACGCCGCAATCCTGGGCGAATTCCCGCAGCAGGTGCCAGGCGAACGCGTGAAAGGCCCCGGGCTGAGCGCCTGACTCAGCGCGCGAGCTGCTCGGCGATGCCCGTGTACGTCGCGGGGGTCAGCGCGAGGAGGCGCTGCTTCGCGGCATCCCCGATCTCGAGCGTCTCGACGAACGCGGCGAGGTCCTCTGCGCCGACCCGGTGCCCGCGCGTGAGCTCCTTGAGCAGCGCGTACGGGTCCTGGATGGTGGAGCGGCCGGCGACGACCTCCGCGCGGATCACGGTCTGGATGGCCTCGGCGAGGACCTCCCAGTTGACGTCGAGGTCGGCGAGAAGCACGTCGCGCGACAGCGAGATCGCGTTGAGGCCGCGGCGCAGGTTGTCGAGTGCGAGCAGCGAGTGGCCGAACGCGACGCCGATGTTGCGCTGCGTCGTCGAGTCGGTGAGGTCGCGCTGCAGTCGGCTCGTGACGAGGGTCTGACCCAGCGATGCGAGCAGGGCGCCTGAGATCTCGAGGTTCGCCTCGGCGTTCTCGAAGCGGATCGGGTTGATCTTGTGCGGCATGGTCGACGAGCCGGTCGCACCGGCGACGGGGATCTGCGCGAAGTACCCGAGCGAGATGTACGTCCAGATGTCGGTCGCGAGGTTGTGCAGGATGCCGCCGGCGTGCCGCACCCGGTCGTAGAGCTCGACCTGCCAGTCGTGCGACTCGATCTGCGTGGTCAGCAGGTTGAACCCGAGACCCAGACCCTCGATGTACTCTCGCGCGATGGTCGGCCAGTCGGCGTCCGGATCGGCGGCGAGATGCGCCGACCAGGTGCCGGTCGCGCCCGAGAACTTGGCGAGGTAGTCGTTCCCGGCGATCTGGGCACGCACGCGCTCCAGGCGCCAGGCGAAGACGGCGAGCTCCTTGCCCATGGTCGAGGGCGTCGCGGGCTGCCCGTGCGTGCGTGACAGCATGGCGGCGTCGGCGTGCTCGGAGGCGAGCTCGCGCAGCTTGGCGATCACGGTGTCGAGCGCGGGCAGCCATACCTCCTCGACGGCGCGCTTGACGGTGAGCGCGTAGGAGGCGGAGTTGATGTCCTCGCTCGTGCAGGCGAAGTGCGTCAGCTCGGCGATGCGGTCGAGACCCAGCGCGCTGAGGCGATCGCGCACGAGGTACTCGATGGCCTTCACGTCGTGCTGGGTGACCGCCTCCTTCTCGGCGAGCCAGTCGATCTCGGCCTGTCCGAAGTCGCGGTAGAGGGCGCGGAGGCGCTCCTTGTCGGCATCCGACAGCGGGCTCGTCGCGAACAGCGACCGGTCGGTCAGGGCGATCAGCCACTCGACCTCGACCTCCACCCGTGCGCGGTTGAGTCCCGCCTCCGAAAGGAAATCGGCCAGCCCGGTGACCGCGCCGCGGTAGCGGCCGTCGAGGGGACTGAGGGGCTGCGGGGGGAGCGAGGGCGTGAAAGTCAGGGGAGTCCTCCTGATCGGGCCCCGATCCCTCGGGGCGAGCGGGGCTGGCGAAGAGCCGGCTCGAGCTGGCGGAACAGCCCGCGGGTCGCCGTCTCGATCATACCGAGCACCGAATCGAACATCTCGGGGCCGGCGTAGTACGGGTCGGGCACGTCGAGCGACGGTGCTGCGGGGTCGAAGGCGAGCAGCAGCGTGACCTTGCCGTCCTCGTCCTCATCGCGCGCCCACTCCCGCAGCACGCGCTCGTGGGTGCGATCGAGGGCGACGACCAGATCGTTCTCGGCGAACGACGCGTACGTGAACTGCTTGGCCCGGTGCTGCGAGCCGTCGTAGTCGCGGCGGGCGAGAGCGTCGATCGTGCGATGGTCGGCGCGTTCGCCCACGTGCCAGTCGCCGGTGCCGGCGCTGCGGGACACGATGCGCGACCCGAGTCCCTGGCGCGCCGCCAGATCGCGGAAGACGATCTCCGCCATCGGGGAGCGGCAGATGTTCCCCGTGCACACGAAGATCACGCGGAAGGGATCTTCGGACGTCACCGGTCCATTCTGCCCTCCGAGCGCTGATCGCGCGATGCCGGATGCCGCGGCCACCTGTTCTGCACCGACATCCTCGCCGACGACATGCTCACGGACACCGGTCGCGGACGCCGGCGGACGGCGCGGGCGTCGCCGGGTCGACGGATGCTGGGGGCATGCTCTCCATCGCTCCCGCCGGACCCCTGACCTCCGATGCCCTGTGGGTACTGCTTCAGGCGCTGGCTGAGGTGCGCGTCGCGCGAGAAGCCCTCGACGGTGCCGCCGGAGACGTGCTCGCGCTGTCCCACGACGCCGAGTGGCGGTCGGACGGCGTGACGGCGCTCCGCGACACCCTGGGCGGCCTCGCGACCCGGACGCGGGTCGCTGCGGCCGACGCGGGACTGCATGAGGCGCAGATCGCGAGCGTGAGCGCGTGAGCGGGCCGGACATCGGCCACGGTGGGGCGATCTCGGTCGACCCCGACGCACTGCGGCAGCTGGCGGATCGGGTGGATGCCGCGGCGATCGGCCACGACCAGGCGGCGCGGATGCTGCGCAGCGCGTACGAGCGGATCGTCGACACCCCGGGGCTCAGCGCCCTCGTCGACACTGTCGCTCTGTGGGCACTCGGTCAGCGGGCGGCGGTGCTGCACGGGGAATGCGTCGACGCGGCTTCGAGCACCCGGTTGATGGCCGACACCTACGAGTACGTCGAGCTGCTGGTCGAGGCGCGGGCGTATGGCCTGGGCGCGGCAGGGAACGAGGCGCGCGCCGGGATGCGGCGGCTCGAGGAGTCCGATCCGCGGATCCCCGGCCTGGCACGCGGACTGGTCGAGCGGTGGGAGGACGAGCGGTTCACCGGACTGATCACGCAGGTGCCGCTCGGCGGACTCCTCGGGCCCGTCGGCGTCTTCCCGGCTCTCCTGGGTGCCACGTCGGGGCGCGGTGTCATCTCGCGCGGGTCCCGGCTGCGCGGGGTGGCGGATGCGGTCACGGTGACGCCTGTGAAGACCGCGACGCCGTCAACAGCGCCCTCGGGTCTCGCGGGTGCGCTGGGTCGCATCCCCGAGAAGCGCGGAGCGCAGGTCGCCGTCGAGAAGTACTCGTTCGACGGTGGTGTCGCGAAGTACGTGGTGTACGTGAAGGGAACTCAGACGTTCGCCCCCGGCGACATGGGCGGGCCCGATCCGTGGGATATGAAGTCGAACTCCCAGCTGTACGTCGGACAGAACTCCGCCTCCTACGAGGCGACCCTCGCGGCGGTCGAGGCGGCCGGTGCGGAGCCCGGCGACGAGGTGCGGATCGTCGCTCACTCGCAGGGAGGCATGATCGCATCGCACTTCGCGATGCAGAGCGAGTACGACGTGCCTCTCGTCGTGACGGCGGGCAGCCCCGTCGACCCCACGCTCGAGGACGACCAGACCCTCGTGGCGCTCGGCTACACCGACGACTCGGTGCGGGCGCTCGCGGGCGGTGGCTCTCCCGCGGGGACGGGCTCACCGGACAGCGTCATGGTCACCGCGGAGCACTCGCCAGGGTTCGCGCGGGGCGACTTCGGGGATCCGCATCTGCTGGAGTCGTACGTCGACCTCGCGGAGGACGCCGACGCCGCGGGTGACCCCCGCATCGAGAGCGTCGACCGCCTCTGGGACGAACTCGACGATGCCGACGTGATCGAGCGCACCGAGTACCGGGCCGAGCGGGTGGGCCTCTGAGGTCGGCGTTCGCCGAGTCAGTCGCGGCGGGACTTGCGGCGCTGCGGACGCAGGATGAAGCCGAAGATGCCGTTGATCACGGAGATGATGAGTGCGGCGACCACACCCCACCAGAACGAGCCGACCGTGAGTCCCCAGCCGAAGCCGCTCGTGATCCAGGCGGTGAGCCACAGCAGGAAGCCGTTGATCACGAATCCGATGAGCCCGAACGTGATGATGTACAGCGGGAACGCGACGATCTTGACGACCGTGCCGATGATCGTGTTCACCAGTGCGAAGATCGCAGCGACAGCCAGCAGGGTCAGCACGAGCTGCAGCGTCTCGCCCGGAGGGAACGCCGTGACCGTGACCTGCAGAGCGGGGATCAGCGTCACGACCCAGAGGGCGAACGCATTGACGACGACTCGGATGATGAAGCGCATGGTCAGGCCAGTCTCGCACGAGCGCCGCGCGAAGTCAGGAGGAGCGGGTCAGGCATCGCCCGTTCGCTCCGACTCGGAGAGCGGCACCCGGTGCGCGGCGATCCGACGCTCGGATTCCTCCAGGTCGATCGCTCCGGATGCGACCCCGACCACGAGGTCGAAGGCGTCATCCGTGTCGAAGTCGTGCTTCCATCCGTTGATCCAGAGGAACGCCACGACGCTCGTCCAGGCCGTTCGCTTGTTGCCGTCGAACAGCGGATGGTTACGCGTCAGGGACTCCAACAGCGCGGCCGCCTTGCGGTCGAGGGTCGGATACGCGTCGTCGCCGAAGAGCGAAGCTGCAGGGCGCGCGAGGGCGGACGAGAGCAGACCCGCATCGCGGACATGGAAGCCGAGCCGATCGACGATCGTCAGACCGTCTTCGAGCGTCAGATACTCGGTCATGCGTCTTCGAGCCGCTCCAGCAGCACACGGTCGTTGTTCAGCACGAAGTCGACCGCGGAGTGCACCTGCGACGTACGGGAAGAGTCCCTCGCGAAGCGCGTCGCGGCTTCGATGATCACTGCGTGCTTCGACGTGTGTCGCGCACGCGCGATCTCCTCGAGCTGCGCGTCGAGTTCTTCCGGGAGTCGCAGATTCATCGCCATACCACAATGGTACTACTGCCGTCTCCTGGCTGCCAGAGGCCTGTGGATCCTAGAGTGGTGCTGTGACCGACCCGATCCTCCCGCGTATCCGCCCCGCCATCGCCGCCCTCGCGCCGTACCGACAGGGCAAGCAGGCCGGACCCGACGCGTTCAAGCTCTCGAGCAACGAGAACCCCTTCGAGCCCCTCCCGTCGGTCGCCGAGGCTCTGCAGCACACGACGCCGATCAACCGCTACCCCGACGCGACCGCGGGCCGGCTGCGCGAGCGCCTCGGGGCCCGGTACGGAGTGGAGCCCGACCAGGTGCACGTCGCGGCGGGCAGCGTCTCGATCCTGCACCAGCTGATCCTCGCCACGGCGTCCGTCGGCGACGAGGTCGTCTACGCCTGGCGGTCCTTCGAGGCGTATCCGAGTCTCCCGCTCGTCGCCGGTGCGACCGGCGTGCAGGTGCCGCTCACGGCGGACTCCCGCCACGATCTCGATGCGATGGCGGACGCCGTCACCGAACGCACGCGCGCCGTCATCCTCTGCACGCCCAACAACCCCACCGGCCCGATCATCACGCGCGCCGAGTTCACCCGCTTCCTCGAGCGAGTGCCGTCCGACGTGCTCGTGATCCTCGATGAGGCGTACGCCGAGTTCGTCACCGACGACGACGCGATCGACGGCCTCGCCGAGCGCGTGTTCGAGCAGCACCCGAACGTCGTCGTTCTGCGTACCTTCTCGAAGGCCTACGGCCTCGCCGGCCTGCGGGTCGGCTACGCGATCGGCAACGAGAAGGTCCTCGACGCGGCGCGCACCACCGGCATCCCTCTGTCCGTCACCTCCGCCGCGGAGAACGCCGCGATCGCGAGCCTGGACGCCGAGTCCGAGCTGATGGAGCGCGTCGCCGTGCTCGTCGAGCGCCGCACCCGGCTCATCGACGGTCTGCGGGCGCAGGGGTGGGACGTCCCCGACTCGCAGGCCAACTTCGTCTGGCTCCCTACGGGCGGGGAGACGGATGCTGCGGCTGCCGCGTTCGCCGAGAACGACCTCGTCGTCCGTCCGTTCTCGGGCGACGGCATCCGCATCTCGGTGGGCGAGGAGGCGTCGGTCGACCGCGTGCTCGCTGTCGCCGCCATCCTGCGCTGACCGGCCTTTTCTTCGGATCCCCGGCAGTTACGAGGGCGTCCTAGGTATACGTGACCTGGCATGAGGCCGCGGGTAGCGTGGAGCGCGTGAGTACCCCCGAGACCCCCCTCGTGCGTGTCCTTGACGCCGACGGCAGCTTCGCCCCGAGCCCCGCAGCGGAGCAGTATCTGCCTCTGATCGAGGCGATCAGCGACGCCGAGCTCGAGCAGTTCTACCGAGACATGGTCGCCATCAGGGCGATCGACACTCAGGCGACGAACCTGCAGCGGCAGGGGCAGCTCGCCCTGTGGCCGCCGAGCCGCGGGCAGGAGGCGGCGCAGGTCGGCTCCGGTCGGGCGGCCCGCGCGCAGGACACGATCTTCCCCTCGTACCGCGAGCACGTCGTCGCCCGCATCCGGGGCGTCGATCCCGTCGACATCATCAGGCTCATGCGCGGGGTGTCGCACGGCGGGTGGGACCCGACCGACCCGAAGAACGGCAACACCCGGCTCTACACGCTCGTGCTCGGCTCGCAGACGCTGCACGCCGCCGGCTACGCGATGGGCCTCTCGTTCGACGGGCGCACCGGCACCGGAGACCCCGACCGCGACGAGGCGGTGATCGTCTACTACGGAGACGGCGCATCGAGTCAGGGCGACGTGCACGAGGCCATGGTCTTCGCCGCGAGCTACCAGGCCCCGACCGTGTTCTTCCTGCAGAACAACCACTGGGCGATCTCGGTGCCCG
This sequence comes from Microbacterium sp. CR_7, assembly GCF_041954755.1. Taxonomy (NCBI): domain Bacteria; kingdom Bacillati; phylum Actinomycetota; class Actinomycetes; order Micrococcales; family Microbacteriaceae; genus Microbacterium; species Microbacterium sp. CR_7. The sequence goes on along the minus strand of NZ_JAVAYF010000008.1, from coordinate 99,988 downwards.
TCACGACCCAGTCGCGGGTGCCGCTCGTCGAGCGCAGCGCTGGCTACGGCATCCCGAGCGTCCGGGTCGACGGCAACGACGTGCTCGCGAGCTACGCCGTCTCTCGCGTCGCGCTCGACGAGGCGCGCGCCGGCGGCGGACCCCGCGCCATCGAGGCCGTCACCTACCGGCTCGGCGCGCACACCACCAGTGACGACCCCACGAAGTACCGAGGATCCGACGAGGAGGAGTCGTGGGCGCTCCGCGACCCCATCGTGCGCATGCGGGCGTTCCTCGAGAACCGCGGCGCCTCGGCGCAGTTCTTCGCCGACACGGATGCCGAGGCGGCCGACGCCGCGGAGGATCTGCGTGCTCGCACGGTCGAGCTCGGACCGCCCAGCGCCGACAAGATGTTCGACCACGTGTACAGCGACCCGCATCCGCTGATCGCCGAGCAGAAGGCGTGGCGCGCCCGCTACGAGGCGTCGTTCGAGGCCCCAAGCGGAGCGGCCGGACACAGCGCAGGAGGCCAGGCATGACTCTCGAGACGATGCCGTTCAGCAAGGCCCTGAACGCCGGTCTGCGCAAGGCGATGGAGGACGACCCGAAGGTCCTGCTCATGGGCGAGGACATCGGCAAGCTCGGCGGAGTCTTCCGTGTCACAGAGCACCTGCAGCGCGACTTCGGCGACCGCCGGGTGCTCGACACCCCGCTCGCCGAGTCGGGCATCGTCGGCACGGCCATCGGTCTGGCAATGACGGGCTTCCGCCCGGTGATCGAGATCCAGTTCGACGGATTCGTGTTCCCCGCGTTCGACCAGATCACGACGCAGCTCGCGAAGCTCACCAACCGGCACGAGGGCGCGCTGAGCCTGCCGATCGTGATCCGCATCCCCTACGGCGGGCACATCGGCGCGGTCGAGCACCACCAGGAGAGCCCCGAGGCGTACTTCACGCACACGCCCGGTCTGCGGGTGGTGTCGCCGTCGACGCCGAACGACGCGTACTGGATGATCCAGGAGGCCATCGCGTCGAACGATCCGGTGATCTTCATGGAGCCCAAGAGCCGCTACTGGCCCAAGGGCGAGGTCGAGTTGGATGCCTCCGCCGCGCCGCTGCACGCCTCGCGCGTGGTGCGCACCGGGTCCGACGTCACTCTCGTCGGGCACGGCGCGATGGTGACCACGCTGCTGCAGGCGGCCGCGCTCGCCGAGGGCGAGGGCACGAGCTGCGAGGTCGTCGACGTGCGGTCGCTGTCCCCGATCGACTACGAGCCGATCCTCGGTTCGGTGCGCAAGACCGGACGCATGGTCTACGCGCAGGAGGCGCAGGGCTTCACGAGCCTCGGCTCCGAGGTCGCGGCGACCGTCATGGAGCGCGCCTTCTACGCCCTCGAAGCCCCCGTGCTGCGGGTGTCGGGGTATGACACTCCGTTCCCGCCCGCGAAACTCGAGGGCGCGTACCTGCCGGATGCCGATCGCATCCTCGAGGCCGTCGACCGGTCCCTGGCCTACTGACGACCTGGTCGTCGAGCGAGCGCAGCGAGCCGAAACGCAGTAAGGATCAATCATGAGCACGCAGAACTTCACCCTCCCGGACGTGGGCGAGGGCCTGACCGAGGCCGAGATCGTCGCGTGGAAGGTCGCCCCGGGTGACACCGTCGCGATCAACGACGTGATCTGCGAGATCGAGACGGCCAAGTCGCTCGTCGAGCTGCCCTCGCCGCACGCGGGGGTCGTCGGTGAGCTGCTGGCGGCCGAGGGCACGACGGTCGAGGTGGGATCGCCGATCATCACCTTCGTGACGGATGCTCGCGACGACGCCGGACCCGGTGTGATCGCAACGGCCGAGGCGCCCGCTCCCGAGGAGGGCGGCGGATCGGTGCTCGTCGGCTACGGCTCCGGCGGTGGCGCGACCTCGCGGCGCAAGCGCCCTGCGGAGCGCCCCGTGCGCTCGTCGGTGGGTGTGATCGCGAAGCCGCCGATCCGCAAGCTCGCCCGCGACCTGGGCGTGGACCTGACGACCGTCACCCCCACCGGCACCGACGGCGAGGTCACCCGCGACGACGTCGTGAAGCACGCCGAGCAGGCGAGCGTCTTCCGCAACATCCAGACCCCCGAGTGGGGCGATGTGCGCGAGGAGACCGTGCCGGCACCGCAGGCGGCCGCGGCCGGGCTCGCCCGCGGGGTGGCGCCGGCCGCGGCATCCGCTCCGGCATCCGACGATCGCACCGAGTCCATCCCGGTCAAGGGCGTGCGCAAGGCGACGTCGTCGGCGATGGTGCAGAGTGCGTACTCCGCCCCGCACGTCACGGTGTGGAAGGACGTCGACGCGACCCGCACCATGGAACTGGTCAAGCGTCTGAAGGCCTCGCCCGACTACGCCGACATCCGTATCTCGCCGCTGCTGATCGTGGCGCGGGCCGTGATCTGGGCGGCTCGCCGCACGCCGATGGTCAACGCCGCCTGGATAGAGACCGAGAGCGGCGCGGAGATCGCGGTGCGCCACTACGTCAACCTGGGCATCGCCGCGGCGACCCCGCGCGGCCTGCTCGTGCCCAACATCAAGGACGCGCAGGACCTCAGCATGAAGGACCTGGCGCGGGCGCTGAACCGGCTCACGGTCACGGCGCGGGAGGGCAAGACCACGCCGGCCGACCAGCAGCACGGCACCATCACGATCACCAACATCGGCGTGTTCGGGATGGATGCCGGGACGCCGATCATCAACCCCGGTGAGGCCGGGATCGTGGCGATGGGGACCATCAGCCAGAAGCCGTGGGTCGTCGACGGCGAAGTCCGCCCGCGCTGGGTCACGACGGTCGCCGGATCGTTCGACCACCGCGTCGTGGACGGCGACGGCATGAGCCGCTTCATCGCGGATGTCGCGTCCGTGCTGGAGGAGCCCGCGCTGCTCGTCGAGTGATGGCAGGATGCCGCGCCGCTACCGCGGCAGCGTCGCCAGCACGGACGTGACCCCGGCATCCGCATCCCAGTGCCGCACGACGCCGGCCCGTCCGTGAACGTCCTCGCCGACACAGGCGAGCGCCGCGGGCAGGTCGGCGACGCGGATCCGACGGGCGAGGGCGGCGTGCGGCATCCATTCGCCGGGTCGGGTGTGCGGCGCGTCGTCGCCGGGACCGGCGGCGGACAGGATCGCCTCCCGCAGTGCCAACAGCTCAGCCGTCGGGACGACGCTGCGCGCCAGAACCCGCCGCTCCCCGCTGCCGAAGAGCAGCGGAGCGCCGAGCGTGATCGGGAAACCCGTCATCGCGGCGAAGACCTCCGTCGCGACCGGCGCGAGACCCGCGCGCGCGACCAGGGTGACGTGCGGGCGGTTGCTCGGCGATGTGTGCGCCGCGAGACTCGACACCCCGAGGGCGGCGAGAGCGTCCCACTCGGCGCGCACCGCGGACTCGGTCTCGGGGTCGAGCAGCAGCTCGATCGCGGAGGGGGAGCGCCGCGGCTCGGAATCGTGCACGGTGCGATTATCCCGTGACGGTGACGATGCCTCTAGCCTCGTCGTATGACCGACTCACCGCTGACCGATTCATCGCCGGCCGGACTCATCGACGGACACAACGACCTGGCCTGGGCGGCGCGCACCCTCGCCGCCTACTCCGTCGAGGGGCTGGACGAGGCCGCGGCGCCCTTCCCGTTCCAGACCGATCTGCCTCGGATGCAGCAGGGCGGCGTGCTCGGACAGTTCTGGTCGGTCTACGCGGAAGACGAGCCGGGCGTGGATGCCGTGCAGTACACCCTGGAGCAGATCGACTTCGTGCATCGCCTTGTGCGACGCTACCCGGACCGACTCGCCCTCGCGCACACGGCGGCCGACGTCGAACGCGCCGCGCGAGAGGGACGGATCGCCAGCCTGCTCGGCGCGGAGGGCGGCCACAGCATCGGCGGATCGCTCGCGACGCTGCGGATGCTCGCGCGGCTCGGTGTGCGGTACATGACCCTCACGCACAACAACAACACGCCCTGGGCCGACTCGGCGACCGACGAACCGCAGCATGACGGGCTGAGCGCCTTCGGCGAGTCGGTGGTCCGCGAGATGAACACCCTCGGCATGCTCGTCGACCTCTCGCACGTGTCGGAGGCGACGATGGACCACGCGCTGCGCGTCACCGACTCGCCCGTCATCTTCAGCCACTCGTCGTGCCGGGCGATCACCGACCATCCGCGGAACGTGCCCGACGGCATCCTGCAGCGGCTGGCGGGCAACGGCGGCGTGATCATGGTCTCGTTCGTGCCCGTCTTCGTGTCGCGCGACTGGGCCGACTGGTTCGCGGCCGGGCAGGAGGGCGACGCCCCGCCGGTGACCATAGACCACGTCGTGGCGCACCTCGACCACGCCCGCGAGGTCGCCGGCATCGACCACGTCGGCATCGGCAGCGACTTCGACGGGTTCGACCAGTTCCCCGAGGGGCTCGGCGACGTCACGGGATTCGCACGGCTGCGCGAGGCCCTCTCGGCGTCCGGGTGGTCGGATGCCGACATCGACAGGGTCTGGTCGGGCAACATCCTGCGGGTGCTGCGCGCGACGGACGAGCGGTTCGCCGCGCCGCTGGCCGGGTAGCGAGCCGGATCGCTACGCCAGCGCGGCGAGCCGACGCTCGGCGAGCAGCGGCACGGCCCGCTCTCGCGCCGCACGCCGCGCGGTCGTGACCGCGCCGATCGAGACGACCTCGGCACCCAGAGTGGAGGCGAGGATCTCGGGCGCGGGCAGGTGCAGTTGCGTCGGGAGCACCTCGCGCGCCGCGGCGAGCACGGGCTCGATGCTCTCGGCGACGGCGCCGCACACGATGACGCGCGCCGGGTCGTACATGCTGCCCAGCACGCCGACGACGCGGGCGAGCGTCTCGCCGACCCGGGCCGTCGCGAGAAGGGCGTCGGCATCGCCGGACGCCGCGGCCATCAGCACGATCCGTGGGTCGACCTGCTCGGCATCCGCGAGGCGGCCGATCGCCGTGTCGTGCCCGATCTCGCCGCTGTCGACGGCGGCGCGCACCTGGTCCTGCAGCGCATAGCGCAGCCCGACGGCCGACCCGACGCCGATGATGTGATCGAACACGACGCCCTCGCCGACGCCGCCGTGCGCGCCGTGCAGCACGTGTCCGTCGACGACGACGCCGCCGCCGAAACGTTCGCTCGCCAGGAGGGCGACGTAATCGCGGCATCCGATCGCCGCCCCCGACGACCCCTCGGCGATCGCGGCGAGCTGGGCGTCGTTCTTGATCTCGACCACGCGAGCCCAGTCGGCCAGAGCGGCGGCGAGGCCGGGGTTCGTGCGCTCCCAGAAGCCGTCGGGGTGCGGCGGAGAGATGCCGTCGCGGTTGACCGGCGCGGCGACCCCGACGCAGATCGCGAGGATGTCGTCGCGCACGGCATCTGCTTCCTCCAGCGCTCGCGTCATCTGGCCGAGGATCGTCTCGCGCCTCGCGCGAGCGGACTGCGTGGAGTCCAGGTCGGTGCGGTGGTGGACGAGGGTGCGGTCGAGCACGTCCGCGACCGTCACGGTGAGGTGAGTGTCCCCGGCGTCGACGCCGATCACCACGCCGAGGTCCTGCGCCAGCACGAAGCGCCGTGCCGGTCGGCCGGAGCGGTAGCTGCCGGCCGCACGGGCATTGGGCAGCTCGCGCAGCACCTGCGCGCTGACGAGGGTGTCGATCGCGTCGATGGCCGTCGAGCGGGTCAGAGAGGTGCCGGCCATGACCTCGGTCGCCGTGAACTCGCCCACCGTCCAGGCGAAGTCGAGCACCGCACTGACGCTCGCGCGTCCGGTGCCCAGTCCGGCACTGGCTTCCGTCACGGGTCTTGACCTTCCTCTCGTCCAGATGAGAGAGTACCGTTCATCGAAGTAAATTCGCTCACTAGATTTAGTCTGCTGATTTACAGGACGAAAGGACGACGGTGTCTGACAGATCCCCACGCCCGGCTCGCATCGCGGCCGGGGTCGCCGCGCTCGCGCTCGTCGGCGCAGCGCTCACCGGATGCTCCTCGGCGGGCGGCGCCGAGACCATCCGCTTCACGTTCAACAAGCGTGAGGCCATCGAGTTCATGACCGAACTCGTCGCGCAGTACAACTCCTCGCAGGACAAGGTGCACGTCGAGGTCGACACGTCGGGAGTCGACGTGATCTCGGCGAGCTTCGTCCGAGGAAATCCGCCCGACATCATGCTCGCTAACTACAACTACGAGGTCGCCCGTTTCGTGCAGCGCTGCGCGCTCACCGACCTCTCCGGTACAGAGGCGGCCGGCCAGATCCGCGACGACCTCGGCCCGCTCATGGACCAGTACGGCTCCTGCGAAGGACGCACCAGCGCCCTGCCGTACTCGGTGATGGCGGCATCCGTCATCTACAACAAGGACATCTTCGAGCAGCAGGGTCTCGAGGTCCCGACCACGTGGGACGAGCTGATTGCCGTGTGCGACCAGCTCAAGGCCGCGGGCATCGACCCGTTCTACGCGACGTTCAAGGACGACTGGACGGTCGCGCAAGGGTGGTACGACTACACCGCGGGCGGCTCGGTCGACGTCATCGACTTCTTCGACGCCATGGCCACCGAGGGCACCGAGGTCGGCCCGGACTCGTCGGTCTCGTTCGAGAAGGACTTCGCCGAGCCGATGGACAAGATGCTCCAGCTCGCGAACGAGTACACCAACGAGGATGCTCCGAGCCGCGGCTACGGAGACGGCAACCTGGCCTTCGCGAAGGGCGAGGCGGCGATGTACCTGCAGGGCCCATGGGCGTTCAGCGAGATCGCGAAGACCTCTCCCGACCTGGCCCTCGGCACGTTCCCGCTGCCGATGACGAACGATCCGTCCGAGCTCGGCGTCCGCGTGAACATGGACCTCGCCGCGATGATCCCCGAGGGTTCGCGCCACCAGGAGGCCGCCCGCGACTTCCTCGAGTACCTGTTCCTGCCCGAGAACATCCAGGCGTACAACGAGTCGCAGCTCGGCTTCACGCCGACGACGGACGCCCCTGCCCCGGACGACCCGCGCATCGAGGGCATGATCGAGTACTACGACAACGGACAGATCTATCAGGGCCCATCGGTGCTGGTGCCGAAGACTCTGCCGCTGAACAACTACGTGCAGGCGATGGTGCTCGGGGCCGCCCCGGAGTCGACCCTGCGCACCATGGACGCGGACTGGGCGCGCATCGCGTTCCGCGCCCCCATCCCGTCGACCGACGAAGCCGCAGGCGAGACAGAGGAGTCCACGCCATGACGAACGCCGCTACGACGCGCTCCGCGTCGAACCTCACGAAACCCAACACCCAGACCACCGACACGACCGCGATCGTCACGGGAGGTGCGCGCGGTCTCCGACGGCACCGCAAGCGCGTCGAGCCGATCTACTACCTGTTCCTGCTGCCGACGCTGGTGATCTTCACGCTGGCGATCACGGTTCCCGGCGTCATGGGCATCTTCTTCAGCTTCACCGACTCGATCGGCATCGGCGAGTGGAGCTTCAACGGCTTCACCAACTACATCGCGATGTTCAGCGACCCGTCGATCCTGCAGAGCTACCTCTTCACGTTCGGCTTCTCGATCGCGACCGTGATCGTCGTCAACGTGATCGCGTTCCTGCTGGCGGTGGGGCTGACCTCTCGCATCCGCTTCAAGACCGGGCTCCGCACGATCTTCGTGATCCCCATGGTGATCTCGGGCATCATCATCGCCTACGTCTTCAACTTCCTGTTCTCGAACTCGATCCCCGCGGCGGGTGCAGCCACCGGCATCCCGTGGTTGGAGACCAGCCTGCTCGCGAACCCCGACCTCGCCTGGGTCGCGATCGTGATCGTGACCGCCTGGCAGGCGACGCCGGGCACGCTGCTCATCTACATCGCCGGTCTGCTGTCGGTACCCGGCGAGGTGTACGAGGCGGCGAGCATCGACGGCGCGAGCAAGACCCAACAGCTGCTGCGGATCACGGTCCCGCTCGTGGCCGGGTACGTGGTGATCAACGTGATCCTCGGGTTCAAGGGCTTCCTCAACGCGTACGACATCATCGTCGGCCTCACGAACGGCGGTCCGGGTACCGCGACCCGCAGCGTCGCGATGACCATCATCGCCGGCTTCAACGGCGGCGACTACGCCTACCAGATGGCCAACGCGACCATCTTCTTCATCGTCGCCGTGCTCATCTCGCTGCTGCAGCTCTCGCTGACTCGCGGAAGGAACGCACTCTGATGTCGACGCAGACACTCACGACCGTCACCGCCGACGGCAAGAAGCCGCGCATCCGCATGGAGCGCGTCAACTGGTCGGGCACCGTCATCCTCATCCTCTGCGCGGTCACCGTGCTGCTGCCGCTGTACGTCACCATCTCGATGGCGTTCAAGACGACCGGGCAGGCCGTCGACGGCAACGCGTTCTCGCTCCCCGCGCCGTTCAGCATCGACGGATTCGTGCAGGCCTGGAACCTCACGAAGTTCCCCGTCGGCGCCGGCATCTCGCTGCTCGTCACCGCGGGCACCGTCGTGGCCACGATCGTCCTCGCGGCGTTCGCCTCGTACGCGATCGTGCGCAACTGGGACCGCAAGCTGTTCCGCTGGTCGTTCTTCTACCTGCTCGCGGCCATGTTCATCCCGTTCCCCGTGGTGGCGCTGCCGCAGATCCAGCTCACCGGGCGCGTCGGCCTCGACAACCCCTTCGGCGTGATCATCCTCGCGACGATGTTCCAGCTGAGCTTCAGCGTGCTGCTCTTCACCGCCTTCCTCCGCTCGATCCCGATCGAGCTCGAGGAGAGCGCCCGCATCGACGGTGCGTCGACGTGGCAGACGTTCTGGCGGCTCATCTTCCCGCTGCTCGCACCGATGAGCGCGACCGTCGGCATCTTCGCCTTCCTCTATGCGTGGAACGACTTCATGATGCCGTCGCTCATCATCTCCGACCCGGCCCTGCAGACCCTGCCGGTGCGGCAGAACCTCTTCCAGAACCAGTTCAGCAACAACTACAACGTCGCCTTCGCGTCGTACCTCATGGCCATGGCCCCGGCGATCCTCGCGTACCTGTTCACGCAGCGCTTCGTGATGGAGGGCGTGACGCAGGGCGCGGTCAAGGGCTGACCATCCGAACCACCGCCACAACAAGAAGGAGCACCACCCTCTCATGACCGATGCGACTCTCACCGAGACCCGCAACGACCACTCCGACGACACGGCGGCCTGGTGGCGTCAGGCGATCGTCTACCAGATCTACCCCCGCAGCTTCGCGGACGCGAACGGCGACGGCCTGGGCGACATCCCCGGCATCGTCTCGCGCGCCGATTACCTCGCCGAGCTCGGGATCGACGCCGTCTGGCTGAGCCCGTTCTACCCATCGGCCCTGGCCGACGGCGGCTACGACGTCGCCGACTACCGTGACGTCGACCCGCGGCTGGGCACGCTCGCGGACTTCGACGAGATGGTCGCGGCGCTGCACGAGCGCGGCATCCGCGTCGTCGTCGACATCGTGCCGAACCATTCGTCGGATCTGCATGAGTGGTTCCAGGAGGCGCTCGCCGCAGGGCGCGGATCGGCCGCGCGCGAGCGGTACATCTTCCGGGAGGGATCGGGTCCGGACGGCTCCGAGCCGCCCACCGACTGGACCGCCGCGTTCGGCGGGTCGGCGTGGGAGCGCGTCGAGGACGGTCAGTGGTACCTGCACAGCTTCGCGCCGGAGCAGCCGGACCTGAACTGGGACCACCCGGAGGTTCGCGAGGACTTCTTGAAGACGCTCCGCTTCTGGTCGGACCGCGGGGTCGACGGCTTCCGCATCGACGTGGCACACATGCTGACCAAGGACCTCAGCGAGCCGCTGCCCAGCACCGCCGAGCTCGACGCGCTGCCGCACGACGGCAACCACCCGCTGCACGACCGCGACGACGTGCACGAGATCTACGCCGAGTGGCGGCGGGTGTTCAACGAGTACGACCCGCCGCGAACCGCCGTGGCCGAGGCGTGGGTGAGCACCCCGGAGCGCCGTGCGCGCTACGCGTCGGCCGAGGGACTCGGGCAGGCGTTCAACTTCGACCTGCTCGTGGCCGACTTCGACGCGGAGCAGTTCCGCACGGTCATCACCGACAACCTCGCCCAGGCGCGCATCACGGGATCGTCGACCACGTGGGTGCTGTCGAACCACGACGTAACTCGGCACGCGACTCGGTACGGCCTGGCTCCGCTCAACGGACGCACCGGCGTCAAGCAGGGCGTGGAGTGGGTGCGGGACGGCGGGCAGGCCGATCAGCTCGACCGCGAGAGAGGTCTGCGCAGGGCGCACGCTGCGACGCTGCTTCTGCTCGGGCTCCCCGGCAGCACGTATCTGTACCAGGGCGAGGAGCTCGGGCTGCAGGAGGTCGCCGAGATCGCACCGGATCAGCGGCAGGACCCGTCGTTCTTCCGCGGCGCCGACTTCGACGGGCTCGGGAGGGACGGATGCCGCGTGCCGCTGCCGTGGACGGCATCCGGTCCGTCGTTCGGCTTCGGTGCCGGCGACGCCCACCTGCCGCAGCCCGAGTGGTTCGCCGAGTACGCGGTCGAGGTGGAGGAGGCGGATCCGTCGTCGACCCTCGCGCTGTACCGTGAGGCGCTGCGGCTCCGTCGCCTGCTGCAGACCGACGAGAGCCTGGAGTGGGTCGAGACCGGGCGTGCCGACGTGCTGCGCTTCGCGCGGCCGAACGGCTGGCAGATCGTGACGAACTTCGGCGCGGAGCCGTTCGACCTGGGCGCGGAGGCCGACGACCTCGTGCTCGGGACGCTCGCCGACGGCGCCGTTCTCGGGGATTCGACGGTCTGGCTCGCACCGCAGGGCCTCATCGCCTGAGTGCGGGCGCGCCCGCTCGCGCCGAGACCCCTCACCCCCGCCGAGACTCACCATCCCGTTCGTCGCGGATGGTGGGTCTCGGCGCGCGAGGTGGGTCTCGAGGAGGGGCGCCAGGCCGGACGCAGGGTCAGTTTGATAATGGTTCTCATTAGCGCGTAGCATGGGAGCATGAAGAAGCCGGTCGTCGCACTCGCCCTCGTATCCGTCGCCGCTCTGACCCTGGCGGGATGCTCATCCGCTCCGGCCGCGGGAGAGGGCGGCGACGACGGCATCACGGTCGTCGCCAGCACCAACGTGTACGGCTCGCTGGCCGAGCAGATCGGCGGCGACCGCATCGAGGTCGACTCGATCATCACCTCGGCCACCCAGGATCCGCATTCGTACGAGGCGAGCGCGCGCGACCGCCTCACGGTGCAGAAGGCCGACCTCGTGATCGAGAACGGCGGCGGATACGACTCCTTCATCGACACGCTGCTGCAGGACGCCGATGGGCCGCACGTCGTCACCGCCGTCGAGTACGCGCACGACTACCCCGGCAACGAGGGGCACGAGAGCGCAGAGGGCGAAGAGCACTCGGATGCCGAGGCGACCGAAGAGGCCCACGAGCACGATCACGCCGAGGGCGAAGAGGGGCACGACCACATCGAGGGCTTCAACGAGCACGTGTGGTTCGACGTGCACACCATGATCCACGTGGTCGAGGCCATCGCCGACGAGCTGACCGAGCTCGACCCCGAGGGCGAGGCCGACTTCACCGCCAACGCCGAGAAGATCGTCGCCGACCTGGAGGGATTCGAGGCCGACCTCGAGACCCTGAAGGCGGATGCCGCCGGCGCGAACGTCGTCATCACCGAGCCGGTCCCCGGATACCTGGCCGAGGCCGCCGGTCTCACCGACGTCACGCCCGAGGGCTTCGCAGAGTCGGTCGAGGAGGGCTCGGACGTCGCCCCGGCCACCCTGCTCGCGACCCTGGACGTCGTCGCCTCGGGCGACGTGCGCGCCGTGCTGACGAACGCCCAGACCGGGGGCGCCGAGACGCAGCGCGTCGAGGATGCCGCGGCCGAGGCCGGCATCCCCGTCGTGGCCTTCACCGAGCTGCTGCCGGAGGGATCGTCGTACGCTGAGTGGATGAGTGACGCGATCCAGAGCCTCGCCGACGCATTGACGTCGTGAGCGGCACCGCCGACACCGAGGCAGGTCCTGCGCCGCGCACCCCCGTCCTGGAGGTGCGCGGCGCCGCCCTGCACCGCGGCGACCGCGAACTGTGGTCGGGTCTCGACCTGACCGTCGAACCGGGCGAGTTCATCGCGGTGCTCGGTCCGTCGGGGTCGGGCAAGACCACGCTGCTGCGCAGCATCCTGGGCCTGCAGCCCCTGTCGACGGGAGAGATCCGGGTCGCGGGGGAGCCCGTGCGCAAGGGCAACCGGCGCATCGGATACGTGCCGCAGCAGCGCTCGCTCGCGCCCGACACGAGCATGCGCGCCCGTGACCTCGTGGCGCTCGGCGTGCAGGGCAGCCGGTTCGGATTCCCCGTGCCGCACCGCGGGGACAGGGCGAAGGTCGACGGGCTGCTCCAGGCCGTCGGCGCCTCGCACTTCGCCGACCGCAGGGTCGGCCTGCTCTCGGGCGGCGAGCAGCAGCGACTGCGGGTGGGGCAGGCTCTCGCCGACGAGCCGTCTCTGCTCCTCTGCGACGAGCCGCTCTCGAACCTCGACCTCGCCAACCAGGTCGCCGTGACCGACATCATCGACCGGCAGCGCCGCGAGCGCGACGCCGCCGTGCTGTTCGTCACGCACGACATCAATCCGATCCTGGGGCGCGTCGACCGCATCCTCTACATCGCCGGCGGGCGCTTCCTGCTCGGCACGCCGGACGAGGTGCTGCAGACCCGTGTGCTCACGGAGCTCTACGGCACACCCGTCTTCGTGCTCCGCGCCGGCGACCGACTCGTCGTCGTCGGAGTGCCGGATGCCGAGCCCCACCACGACCACGATCACGAGGCGCACGCATGACCGCCGCGACCGACATCGTCCAGACCGTGGACTGGAGCGACGTGTTCTCGTTCCAGGACTACGGCGACCTCGTCGCCCTGCTCGCGAACTCGATCGTCGCGGGCGCCGTGCTCGGCATCGTCGGTGGACTGATCGGCGTCTTCGTGATGCAGCGCGACCTGGCTTTCGCGGTGCACGGCGTGAGTGAGCTGTCGTTCGCCGGGGCCGCCGCAGCGCTGCTCTTCGGCGGCAGCGTCGTGGCCGGATCACTGGGCGGAGCGCTCGTCGCTGCCATCCTGATCGGCGTCCTCGGGGCGAAGGCGCGTGACCGCAACTCGATCGTCGGCGTGCTCATGCCGTTCGGTCTCGGCCTCGGCATCCTGTTCCTCTCCCTCTACGACGGGCGCAGCGCGAACCGCTTCAGCCTGCTGACGGGTCAGATCGTCTCCGTCTCGAGCCCCGACCTGGGCTGGCTGCTCGGCATCAGCATCGTCGTGCTGCTGGGCCTGCTGCTCATGTGGCACCCGCTGCGCTTCGACTCGCTCGATCCCGAGTCCGCCGCCGCGCGCGGCGTGCCCACGCGCGCCGTGAGCCTGCTGTTCATGGTGCTGCTCGGGCTCATCGTCGCGGTGAGCGTGCACATCATCGGCGCCCTGCTGGTGATGGCGCTGCTCGTGACACCCGCGGCGGCGGCGATGCGCGTCAGCGCGGGGCCAGTCGCGGTACCTCTGCTCGCCGCGCTGTTCGGGTTCGTGTCGGCGGTCGGCGGCATCCTGCTCGCGCTGGCCGGCACCCTGCCGGTGAGCCCGTACATCACGACGCTGTCGTTCACGATCTACGTCGTGTGCTGGATCGTGCAGCGGGTGCGCGGCGGCGTGCGGCGCGTGCGGGCCTGACCGATTCGAATCGCTTGACTGGCAACGATCCGACCCCGAAACTGCCAGTTGAGCGATTCGAATACCTCCCGCACCCGCTCCCAGCCCCCGACAAGGGCGGCGCGCCTAGAATCGTGGGTATGGCTCAGCGGAACACCTGGCAGCGCGAACGCGTGCGCGAAGCGCTCGCCGACGCGCGCGGATTCGTGAGCGCCCAGAACCTGCACGCGTCGCTGCGCGACGACAACACGGGCATCGGCCTCGCGACCGTGTACCGCGCGCTCGCCGGTCTCGCCGCCTCGGGTGACGCCGACTCGCTGCAGAGCCCCGAGGGCGAGGCGCTGTACCGCGCCTGCACCACGCAGGGCCACCACCACCACCTGATCTGCCGCAACTGCGGACTCACGGTCGAGATCGAGGCCAAGGACGTCGAGCAGTGGGCGCACCGCACCGCCGCTCTGCACGGCTTCACCGACGCCGCGCACGTGGTCGACATCTTCGGCCTCTGCGCCCCCTGCACGAACAAGCGCGCCGCAGAAGAGGCAGCGATCGCGTGACGGCGCAGGCCACGACCCGGACGGCGCACTCGCATCGGCCCGTCAGGCCGCCGCGGTCGCCGTGGGTCGCCGTCGCACTCGGCGCCGCCACCGTCGCGGCGCTGTTCCTCGTCGATGCGTTCCTCCCGAATCTGTACCAGGCGGCGTTACCCAGCCGGGCTCAGGACGGCCTGACCCTCGCGCTCAGCGTCCTGATCGAAGCGCTGCCCTTCGTCATCCTCGGCGTGTTGCTGTCGATCGTGGTGCAGGTGTGGCTGCCGTCCGACGTCATCCACCGCTGGCTTCCAAAGCGCGCGTGGGCGCGCCGCGCCGTGCTGTCGCTGCTCGGCATGCTGATCCCGGTCTGCGAGTGCGGCAACGTGCCCTTCGCCCGCGGGCTCATGATGCGCGGCCTCGCACCGGCCGAGGCGCTGACGTTCCTCATCGCGGCGCCGATCGTGAACCCGATCGTCATCCTCACGACGCACGCCGCGTTCGGCTTCGACGACGGCATCCTGGTCGCCCGTCTCGTCGGCGGCTATCTCATCGCGAACCTCATCGGCTGGATCTACAGCCGTCACCCTTCGCCCGACGCGCTGCTCACGCAGCGGTTCGTCGACACGTGCGAGCGGGTGACGCACGAGCCGGGCACCCCGGTGCGCCGCAGCCTCACGCAGTTCCTCGTCGAGCTGCGCGCGGTCATGCCGGCGCTCGTGATCGGATCCGCACTCGCCGGGGCGGTGCAGGTGCTGATCCCACGAGAGCTGCTGCTCGCGATCGGCTCGAACCCCGTGCTCTCGATCGTCGCGATGATGGCGCTCGCCATGACGGTCGCCATCTGCTCGAACGTCGACGCGTTCTTCGCCCTGTCGTTCGCGTCGACATTCTCGTCGGGTGCGATCGTGGCGTTCCTGCTCGTCGGGCCGCTCGTCGACGTGAAGATGCTGGCGCTCATGCGCACCACCTTCACCACGCGCACCCTGGCCGGCATCGTCGGAGTCGTCGTGCTCGCCGCCTTCGCCATCGGGATCGGGGTGAACGTCTTTGTCTGAGCACTCGATCTCGCGGCGTCGCGCCCTCGCCACCCGCTGGCTCGGCGTGGGGCTCGCGTCCGTCGTCTCCATCGTCACGCTCGGCCTCGGCGTGACCGGACGCCTCACCCTCTACATCAGCCCCGAGTCGGTGTGGTTCGCCTGCGCCGCGGCTGTGGTCACGCTCGCCGCCGCCATCTGGTCGTGCACCCTGCCGCTCGGCGCCGAGGGCGACCACGGACACGATCACGGATCTCACGATCACGGATCGGACAATGCGGATGCCGAGGGCGGGCCGTCCTCCGCTCGGCGGGCCTTCGCGACGGCCGGCACGGTCGCAGGCGGAGTGATCGCGTCGGGCGTCGTGATCGCCGCTCTCGTGCTGCCGCCCGCGTCGCTCTCGGTCGAGCTCGCGATGTCGCGCGCGGGGGAGCAGACCGCGCTCTTCGCCGGCGCCGACGACGTGACGCTCGGTGTCGCCGACACCTCGACGTTCGGCGTGGGCGACTGGGCGAGCGTGTTCGCCTCCGCGACGAACACCGCCGCGTACGACGGCAAGGCGGTGTCGCTCACGGGATTCGTGACCCCGGCGGATGCCGACGGCGTGAACCTCACGCGACTCGTCATCACGCACTGCGTGATCGATGCGCAGACGGCGACGCTGCCCGTCACGATCGACGCCGGCGAGTTCAAGACCGGACAGTGGGTGCAGGTCGAGGGCACCGTGAAGGCGGATGCCGACGGCCGACTGCACGTCGACCCGACCTCGGTGCAGCCCATCGACGAGCCCGGGGACCCGTATGAGTACTGACGAGCCCGTCCCGCGCACACGCGCTGAGATGCGTGCCGCGCGCGAGGCCGCGGCCCGCGAGGCCGCGGCCCGCGAGGCCGCCGCGGCTGCTGTCGGGTCGCCGAGCGAGGACGCCGGAGCCGACCGAGACGAAACGCAACGGGTGCCGCTCGACGCTCCTCCGTCTGAGGAACCGCGTTCCGTCTCGCCTGCGGCTCGCTCGACGACCACCCAGAAGCTCTCACCGCCGCGCGATCGCCGCTTCCTGGTCGCGCTGGGCGCCGTGCTCGGCATCCTCGTCCTGGTCGGAGCGGGTCTCGGTGTCGTGAGCCTCACGCAAGGTCCCCGCATCACCGAGGTCCAGGTGAACCCCGAGCAGGCGATCGAGACGTCGGGCAGCCGAGTCATCCTCACGACGAATCAGTCGCTCGCGGCGATCGACGAGTCGCAGGTCACGGTCGAGCCGTCCGTGCCGTTCACGCTCGACGCGGCGGGGCGGGGTGTCGGCATCCGCTTCACCGTTCCTCTCGACGACGACACCGAGTACACGGTGCGCATCGCCGACGCGACCGGCGCCGGCGGCGGTCCCTCGACGACGCTGTCGACGAGTTTCACGACGCCGTCGTCGAGCATCTTCCTGCTGCGCCGCGATGCCGACGGCGACGACACCATCTTCCGCACCGATCTGACCGGCGAGAACGCCGTGCCGGTCTTCGCGGCCGACAAGATCAACGACTTCCGCGCGACGTCGACCCAGCTCGTGGTCTCGGTCGAGGAGGACGAGGGATCGAAGCTCCTCGTGATGAAGCGCGACGGCTCCGATCAGCGCGAGCTGAAGCTCCCCGGCGACGGCTATGTCAGGGAGATCCAGGTCTCCGATCGCGGCGGTTACGTCGGCTACAGCTACGCCGACCGCGAGCTCAGCGACACCGAGGGCCGCGCGAGCGTGCTGGTCACGCAGTCGCTCAGCGGCGACGACGATCCGGTGGTGACCGAGGTCGGCGGCAAGGAGGCGAACGTCTTCGTCTGGCGGTTCGTGCCCGACAGCTCGGCGGTGCTGTTCATCGACTTCGACGGCGCCCTGTCGCTGATCGACCGGTCGTCGGATGCCGGTGTGCAGTCGCTCGGGCTCGCGACGACGATCCAGGGCATCTCCCGCGGCACCTACACGGCGATCGTCGAGCGGCTCGACGGCACGGTCGTCGAGCTCAACCTCACGGACGGATCCGAGCAGCCCCTCGCCGCCTCGAACCCCGACTACGGTACGGCGACGACGATCACCCCGTACCCGGGTGGCACCCTGCGGCACGTCGTGGCGCGCGACGCGAACGGCATCCCGTCCGGCCAGGCCATCATCACGGTCGACGACGAGGGCACTGCGACGCCACTGGTCGAGGTCGGCCCGACCGACTCCATCCTGCAGGCGTGCGCCTCTCCCAGCGGCCAGTACGCCGCCGTCGTGATCGCCCCCGACCTCACCGACAACCCCTACGATCAGATGCTCCTTCCCCTGCCGGAGAACATGGAGACGCACCTGATCGACCTGCGCACGGGCGACGAGCTCGTCGCGCTCACCGGCTTCGACGCGTCGTGGTGCCAGACGGCGCCGCAGTTCTGAGCGCCATGCCCGACGCGCCCGCCCTGCATCGCGCCACGCGCACCGAGCTGTCCGGTCTGCCGGTCGAGGTCGCCCCGCTGCTCCTGGGCGGCGAGTTGCGCACCCTCGTCGCAGGGTCCGCCGTGCACCTGCGGATAACGGAGGCAGAGGCGTACCACGGTCAGGGCACGGGGCCGCTCGCCGACCCGGGTTCGCACGCCCGCATGGGCCGCACGGCGCGCAACGCCACGATGTGGGGCGAGCCGGGGCACCTCTACGTGTACCTCAGCCACGGCATCCACTCGTGCGTGAACGTCGTCTCGGGACTAGAGGGACAGGCCGGCGGGATCCTGCTGCGCGCCGGCCAAGTCGTGCACGGAGCGGATGCCGCTGCCATCCGCCGCGGCGCCGAACCGCCCTTGACACCGCGGCTGCTCCGCGATCTCGCTCGCGGACCCGGCCGCTTCGGTCAGGCGGCGGGGCTGCGGCATCCGATCCACGACGGGATCGACGCGGTCACGGGTGCCGAGCAGGAGGGTGCGCGGGCGGAGCTCTGGCTCCGCGACGAGCCGGTCGCCGACGTCGCGACGGGCCCGCGGGTCGGCGTCGCGGGAGTCGCAGGGACGGACGCATTCCCCTGGCGCTTCTGGATCGCCGACGACCCGACCGTCTCGCCCTTCCGCTGGGGGAGGGGCGCGCAGGCCGCGTCGGTCGCCGAAGCGTGACCGTGCTAGACTGAATCTTTGTCTGCGCACACTCCTGTGCGTAGTTCGTGTGCTCCCCCTCTTCTCAGCCGAGCGATCGGTGGTCGAGAGGGTGCGCGCAGACAAGGGATCTTGGGTGGGGCCGTCCGGCCTCACGGTAATGAAGGAGTCACATCATGGCAGCAGTGTGCCAGGTGACCGGTGCTGTTCCCGGCTTCGGTCACAACGTCTCGCACTCGCACCGCCGGACGAAGCGCCGCTTCGACCCGAACGTGCAGAAGAAGACCTATTTCGTCCCGTCGCTCGGTCGTAAGATCACGCTCAACGTGTCCGCCAAGGGCATCAAGGTGATCGACGCCCGCGGCATCGAGAACGTGGTCAAGGACCTCCAGGCGAAGGGTGTGAAGCTCTAATGGCCAAGAAGGCACAGGACGTCCGTCCGATCATCAAGCTGCGTTCGACGGCAGGTACGGGTTACACGTACGTGACGAAGAAGAACCGCCGCAACACCCCCGACCGTCTCGTGCTCAAGAAGTACGACCCGGTCATCCGTCAGCACGTCGAATTCCGAGAGGAGCGTTGATCCATGGCTAAGAAGAGCAAGATCGCTCGCAACGAGCAGCGCAAGGCAGTCGTGGACCGCTACGCGGAGCGTCGTCTCGAGCTGAAGAAGACCCTCGTCGACCCGAACGCGTCGGACGAGGCCCGCGAGGCCGCTCGCGTCGGCCTGCAGAAGCTGCCGCGCAACGCGTCGCCGGTCCGCCTGCGCTCGCGCGACGTCATCGACGGCCGCCCCCGTGGTGTCCTCACGAAGTTCGGCATCTCGCGTGTCCGCTTCCGTGACATGGCGCACCGCGGCGAGCTGCCCGGCGTGACCAAGTCGAGCTGGTAAGCCACAGCATCCAGTCGGAAGGGGCGAGGATCTTCGGATCCTCGCCCCTTCTGCATCCCCGGGCTCTGTCTCGCACTCACGTCGCTCGCCCCGGCGCCCGCGTCCTGTCCCCCCGGCGCGCGCACGCACAACGAAGGAGTTCGCACATATCGAAGGATCGGATGCCGCATCCGGTCCTTCGATACGTGCGAACTCCTTCGTTCCACCCCTTCTGCACCAGCGCACCGACGTGACCTCACGCCTCGAAGCCTGTGGACACCGCGGATGCTGCCACCTCCGCGTCGCAGAATCGGACGATGGATCCGCTCGCAGAGTTGTCCCGCCGCGGCGGTGTCGCTCGCACCGCATCGCTCGTCTCGGCCGGCGTCAGCGCCCACGCGCTTCGCCGAGCGAAGGAGGTCGGCGCCGTCCGCCGCATCCGTCGCGGGTGGGTGGCGCTTCCTGATGCGGATCCCCTCCTCGTCGGGGCCGCCTCGCGCGGCGTCGTGCTGAGCTGTCTCACCGCGGCGGTTCGGCACGGGCTCTGGGTGCCCGATGCGAGGCCGATCCACGTGGCCGCGCGCCCGAACGCCGCGCGCCTGGCCGTGCCCGAGGGGGTGGTCGTGCACTGGGCCGTTCCGCTCGTCGAGCGGGATCCGGATGCCGTCGTCGACGGCATCCTCAATACGCTCTCGCTCGTGGCTGCGTGCCAACCGTCGGAGACCGCGCTCGTCGTGTGGGAGTCCGCGCTCAACCGCGGCGTCGTCGACCGGGAGCAGCTGCAGCAGTTCGATCTCACCCCGGCGGCGCGGGAACTCCTCGAACACGCTCGTCCGTACTCCGACTCCGGCCTGGAGACGATCTTCGTCTCCCGCCTCCGATGGCTGCGAGTGTCGATCGTCCCTCAGGCGTGGGTGCTCGGGCACCGGGTCGACGTGCTGATCGGCGAGCGACTGGTGATCCAGCTCGACGGGGCCACTCACACGGGCGCACAGCGCACGCGCGACATCGAGCACGACGCTCAGCTCATGCTCCGCGGCTATCACGTGCTGCGTTTCTCATACGAGCAGGTCATGGAACGGTGGCCGGAGGTGCAGGCCGTGGTGATGGAGGCCGTGGCCCAGGGGCGACACCGGGCGTAGTGCGTCCGCCCCACCCCACCCGCCAACGCTCGCCCGCCCCGGCACGCCCATGCACGCCCATGCACGCACGCAACGCAGGAGATCACGCATATCGAAGGACCGGATGCCGCATCCGGTCCTTCGATACGTGTGATCTCCTGCAACACTGCAGCACCCGCTCGCCTCAGGCGGTCGCCGCGGCGTGCTCCGTCGCCCAGGCGAGGGCGTCGTCGGCGATCTCCTCCCAGCCGTCCTGGCTGACGAGGCGGTGGGTGCGGCCCGCGTACTCGCGGTACTCGACGACCGAGGGGCTTCCGGTCGAGCGGTACTTCTTGACGATCGCCCTGCCGATCGCCGGCGGCACGACGTGGTCGATCTCGCCGGTGATGACGAGCAGCGGGGCGCGGTCGGCACGCGCGTAGTCGACGTGCGTGACGCCGCCTTTTTCGTTGAGCACCGAGCTGACGCCTTCGAAGAACACCCGGTCGTAGGAGTTCACGGCGTACTCCTCCCAGAGCGCGTCCGACTCGGCGCGGCTCAGGTCGTTGCCGAAGGTGAAGTGGAAGTGGCGCTTCGACAGCGGCTTCGCACCCTTGATGCCGAACGGGTTGGACAGGATCGGTGTGCCGGTCCAGAGCGTCGAGAGCGGAAGAGCGGTCACGCCGGCCGTCTGCCCGGGGGCGACGCCGACGTAGGCGACCCCGAGTCCGCGATCGGCGAGCATCTGAGTGATGACGCCGCCGAACGAATGCCCCATGATGATCGGCTTCACCGGGAGGGCGCGGATGATGCGCTCGTAGTGATCGGCGATCTGTGCGAGGCCGATGCCCTTCAGCGCCGACGGGTCGCGGCGGATGTCGGCGACGTCGCGGTCGTCGATTCCCGGCCAGCCGGGAACGATGACCTCGTGGCCGAGCGCGCGGTAGCGCTCCGCCCAGGTGTCCCAGCTCTTCGGCGTCATCCACAGGCCGTGGATCAGGACGATCGGTGTCTTGTCGGTGGTGGCCATTTCATCTTCTCCTCTGTTCCAATCCCACCGGTGCGGGATGCGATATGGTGATAGTAGACCGAACGTTCTATCCACCGCAAGCATTCCCGAAAGACGGAAGTCGTGATCGAGGGAACGACACGACGGATGCCACGATGAGAGGGATCACCATGGACACCACGACTCCCCGGCGGCCCAGCGCCGCGCGCACGCGCCTGATCGACACGGCTACCCGTCTCTTCTACGAGGAAGGTATTCACGCGGTCGGCGTCGACCGGATCATCGAGGAGGCGGAGGTGACGCGAGCCACCCTCTACAAGCAGTTCGGCGGCAAGGAGAACCTCGTCCTCGCCTACCTCCGCAATGAGGACGAGATGCTTCGGGCGATGTTCGACGAGGCGGGGGCGGATGCCACGGGCCCGGCGACCCTCGTCGACGCCGTCATCGACGGCATCGCCGCCGACATCCGGCAGCGCCACACGCGAGGGTGCCCCTTCATCAACGCGGCGGCGGAATATCCCGACGCCGCGGGTCCGGTGCGCACGCTCATCGACGAACACCGCGAGTGGTTCCGCTCGACCCTCGAGGACGTCGCGGCAGCGGCGGGCCTTCGGCAGCCCTCGGAGGTCGCGGCATCCCTCGTCCTGCTCCGCGATGCGGCGCTCGTCGGCGGCTATCTCGACGGCGAGGACCGCGTCGCTCCGGCCTTCGAGCGCACCGCGCGGGCCGTCGTGGAAGGCCACCGAGGGGTCTGAGCGGCCCCCCGCGGGGCGTCCTCAGGCGTCACATTCGCCACATCTGCACCACGACACGCCAAGGAAAAGCCCAAAACCCGCGAAATGACGCGGAAATGTGGGTCGTCGTTGGTACATTCAAGGCGGTCACACGACCAACGGCAGGCGCCCGTCTGCCGAACCACAAACGATGCGACGGATCCGTCGCTGGAGGATGACATGGCTGACAAGTCCATCACCAAGACCGAGCTCGTCGCGAGCATCGCTTCCGCCACCGGCCAGAGCCAGGCCACCGTCTCGGGCGTTCTCGACGCGCTGTTCTCCTCGGTCTCCGACGCTGTTGCCAAGGGCAGCAAGGTCTCGATCCCGGGCTGGATCTCGTTCGAGCAGGTCGCGACCGCCGCTCGCACGGGCCGCAACCCGCAGACCGGCGCCGAGATCAAGATCCCGGCCGGCAAGCGCGTCAAGGTGACCGCCGGTTCCAAGCTCAAGGCTGCCGTCAAGTAAGACCGCACCTCTCGAAGGCCGCTCCCGATGCCTCGGGGGCGGCCTTCGGCGCGTCCTCCCCGGCCACGCGGCTTAGGCTGGAGGGGTGAGTTCCCGCGCCGTATCAGCCCCGACGAGCCCTGCCTATCGTGCAGTCGGCGTCGGCATCCTGCTCGCGGGCGGACTCGTCGCCGTGGTCGTCGCCCTGATCCTCGGCGGAGGCGCGGCCCCGTTGCTGCTCCAGGACCCCGGACCGTTCGTGCGCTGGGCGATCCCCGTCGTCAAGCTCGTCATGAACATCGCCGCCGCGGCCATGCTCGGCTCCCTCGTCCTCGCCCTGTTCGCGCTGAAGTCGGAGCAGAAGTCCTTCGAGGTCGCGCTCAACACGGCGTCCGTCGGCGCGGCGGTCTTCACGATCACCGCCGGGATCAATGCTTTCCTCACGTTCATGGCCGCGTTCAACCCGCAGTTGAGCGCCGAGCGGGAGTTCGGCACCCAGCTCGGCCGCTTCCTGCTCGAGACCGCGCTCGGTCAGTCGTGGCTGATCACGACGATCATGGGATCGGTCATCACGGTGCTCGTCTTCGCGTGGCGCAGCTGGCTGCCCACACTGCTCACGGCGATCCTCGCCGCGGCATCCTTCCTCCCGCTTGCGACGCAGGGGCACTCCGGCGAGCTGTCCGGGCACAACGTGGCCGTGAACTCGATCCTGCTGCACACGATCGGCGCGGCGGTCTGGCTCGGCGGCCTGCTGCTCGTGATCGTGCTGCGCGGTCGTTCCGACATCGGCACGGCCAAGCTCGTCGCCCGCTACTCGAGCCTCGCGATCGCCGCGTTCGTCGTCGTCGCCGTCTCGGGACTCGCCCGCTCGGTGGTCGCCCTCGGAGACATCACGCAGCTCATGACGCCGTACGGCGGCATCCTCATCGCCAAGGTCGTGCTGCTCGTCGGCATGGGACTGTTCGGCGCCTGGTACCGCATCCGCCTCATCCCGCGTCTCGACGGTGCGCAGGCGGCGCGCTGGTTCTGGATGCTGGTGCTCGGCGAGATCGCGCTGATGGGCCTCGCGTCCGGCGCCGCCGCCGCGCTCGCGCGCACGCCCCCTCCCACGGGTGAGGAGGCGGCTTTCGTGCAGACGCCGGCGGAGAACCTCACGCGCTCCCCGCTGCCGCCCGAGTTCACGATTGACCGGTGGTTCACGGCGTGGGACATCGACATCCTCTGGCTCGTCGCGGCCGGGTTCGGTCTGTTCTTCTACCTCGCCGGCGTCCGTCGCCTGCAGAAGCGGGGCGATCGCTGGCCGATCCACCGCACGGTGTTCTGGGTGCTGGGCATGATCATGCTCGTCTGGGTGACCGGTGGGCCGATCAACGCCTACCAGGAGTACCTCTTCAGCGTGCACATGCTCGGGCACATGATGCTGTCGATGGCGATCCCGCTGCTGCTGGTCTCGGGCGCGCCGATCACGCTCGCGCTGCGCGCGATCCACAAACGCGACGACGGCACCCGCGGCGGTCGCGAGTGGATCATGTGGGCCGTGCACTCGCCGTTCGCGAAGGTGGTCACGCACCCGTTCGTGGCGGCGGCGATCTTCATCGTGTCGCTCTGGGCGTTCTACTTCACCGATCTCGTGCGCTGGTCGATGTACGAGCACCTCGGTCACGAGTGGATGGTGGCGCACTTCCTCATCTCGGGCTACCTGTTCGTCATGAGCCTCGTCGGCGCCGACCCCGTGCCGTACCGGCTGCCGTACCCTGGGCGACTCATCACCCTCATCGCCGTCATGGCCATGCACGCGTTCTTCGGCATGGCGATGATGATGCAGGAGGGGCTGATGGTCGCCGATTGGTTCGGCTCGATGGGCCGTGACTGGGGGCCCAGCCCGATGGAGGATCAGTACATCGGCGGCGGCATCGCGTGGTCGATCGGCGAGATCCCCACCCTGATCCTCGCGATCACGGTGGCGATCCAGTGGAGCCGCAGCGACACCAAGCTGCAGAAGCGCCGCGACCGGCATGCCGACCGCACGGGCGACGCCGAGCTGGAGGAGTACAACGCCCGGCTCGCGGAGCTCGCCGACCGCGATCGGCGTGAGGCCGAGCGCGCGGCGCGCTAGTCCCGCGGCGCGGTCGTCCCGCAGTGCGCTAGTCCTGCGGCGCGTCCTCCGGCGACCCCACGCGGATCGACGCCGAGCCGTCCGGCAGGATCGCGATCGTCCCGTTCACCTGGAACGGCACGTCCTCCGAGACCTCCTCCACCGAGCCGTCGAAGAGGGAGCGGATCTCGACCTCGACGTGCGCGACGGCATCCGTCGGGGGGATGCTCCACTGGCCGTCGTCGGAGGGGACGACCGTGACCTGCGGCTGTGCGGCGATCGACCACTGCGGCAGCGATGCGATGCGGTTCGACACCTCGAGCCCGAACGGGCATGCCGTCGGCTGCAGCACCTCCTGCGTGGTGCACTCGGTCAGGAACTCCTCGACCCGCTGCTGCACGACCGCCACGAACTCCTCGGTCGGCTCGGTCTGCACGTCGAGGGGCGTGACGGCGAGCGGGGTGTCGGCGAGCACGCCCACCCCCGTCGACGTCGAGATCGCGGTATCGACGGTCACGGAGTAGATGCCGGGCGTGAACACCAGCATCGGAAGCGGATCGAGCGGCGCGGCATCGGCGGAGATCTGCCGTCGGTCCACCTCGAAGCCGTTGATCGCGAACCGGTCGGCCCCGCGCAGCGTGAGGTTCACGACGGCGAGCGGGCTGGTGGTGAAGCGCCAGTTCGGGGTGACCCCTGCCCAGCCGTCCTGCGCGACCGAGAACGTCGTCGTGCCCTCGTGCTCGCCCGCGCGGTACGACACCGTGACCGCCACGTGGTCGCCCTCGGGCTTCTCCGACACGACCTCGACCTGCGAGAGCGGTGCGAGCGCGGCCTGGCGCAGCATGGCTTCGGATGCCGAGACCATGATGCCCGCCTCCTCCAGCGTCTCGCTGTCGATCGCCACGCCCGGCACGCGGAGCGCGTCGGCCGCCCTGCCCTGCGTCAGCAGGTCGAGGTACCGCTCGACGAACGCGGACGGGCCGTAGAACTGCTGGTACAGCGTGACGCCGCCCGCCGCGAGGGCGGCGACGAGCACGAGCCCGACCACGGCGAGGAGCGCGAGATCGGCAGCGAGACGGGAGCGCCGGGGCGCCTTCGTCTCGACCTGCTGCATGGCGCAAGTCTAGGAGGGGGCGCTGAGGGGACGCCGAGCGTCGACGGGGGCGTCGCCTCCGTGTCAGAGGGATGCCGTGCCCCCGCGCCACGTACCATGAGAGTCGTGTCCTTCCCCGCCCTGTCAGACGAGCAGCAGGAGCTGTTCCGGCTGATCGAGGACACGAGCGAGCACGTCTTCATCACGGGACGTGCCGGCACGGGCAAGTCGACCCTGCTGCAGTACTTCTCCTGGAACACCAAGAAGCAGATCGCCATCTGCGCGCCGACCGGCGTCGCCGCCCTCAACGTCGAGGGGCAGACGATCCACTCGCTGTTCCGGCTGCCGATCGGGCTGATCGGCGACTCCGACATCGACCAGAACGACAACACCCGCCGCATCCTCAACGCGATCGAGACGCTCGTGATCGACGAGATCTCCATGGTGAACGCCGACCTCATGGATGCGATCGACCGCTCGCTCCGGCAGGCGCGCGGCAAGCGCGGCATCCCGTTCGGCGGGGTGCAGGTCGTCATGTTCGGCGACCCGTACCAGCTGGCGCCGGTGCCGCCGCGCGGCGACGAGCTCCGGTACGTGAAGGATCACTACCGGTCGTTCTGGTTCTTCGACGCGAAGGTCTGGGCCGGCTTCGACGGCGGCGATGCGGAGACCCCGTCGGGCGATGCCCTGTTCGCGGTCGACACCCGTGCGGAGCTGCATGTGCGCGAGCTCGTGCAGATCCACCGGCAGTCCGACGACGGGTTCAAGGCCATGCTGAACGCCGTGCGCTACGGCCGTGTGACCGCCGAGATCGCCGGCGTGCTCAACACGCAGGGCGCGCGGACGCCGCCCGAGCCGGAGCCGGGGGAGGTGCCGATGATCACGCTCGCGACCCGCAACGACATCGTGAACGGCATCAACAGCCGTCACCTCGCGGCGCTGCCAGGCAAGGAGCAGACCGCGAAGGCCGAGATCAATGGCGAGTTCGGCCGCGGAGAGGCGTCGCTGCCCGCCGAGACCGAGCTCAAGCTCAAGGTCGGGGCCCAGGTGATGTTCCTGCGCAACGACACCTCGATGTCGGGCGAGCCGCCACGGTGGGTGAACGGCACGATCGGCACGGTCGTGCGCATCCTCGGCGAGACCGTGCGCGTCGAGATCGACGGCGAGGAGGTCGACGTCGAGCCCGCCGTCTGGGAGCGGTTCCGCTACTCGTACGAGCCGACGACGAAGAAGCTGACGCGCGACGTCATCGCCGAGTTCACGCAGTTCCCGCTGCGTCTGGCGTGGGCCGTGACGATCCACAAGTCGCAGGGGAAGACCTACGACCGGGCGATCATCGACCTCGGATCGGGAGCGTTCGCCCCGGGTCAGACGTATGTCGCGCTGTCGCGGCTCACGTCGCTCGACGGGCTGTACCTGTCGCGCCCGCTGCGCCCGAGCGACATCCGGGTCGACGAGGACGTACGTCGGTTCATGCGCGACGCGTGGCTTGCGCGGTCGACCCCGGAGGTGGGCCGGGCCTGACGCGTCCCGGGAGGTCGTCGAGCGGGCGGAGCGAGACGAAACGCGGTGAGCTGCGTCAGGCGGCGACGCGCGCCCGGTCGAGGTCCTCGAAGAGCTCGGTGTTGAAGCGGTAGGCCAGCAGCACCTCGTCGATCACGCGCTCGCGCTCCGCGTCATCCCAGGGTGCGGCGTCGAGCTGCTCGCGGTAGACATCCTTGAAGGCATTCGGGTCGGCGATGTCGTCGAAGAGGTAGAAGCCGATCCCGTTGGTCTCGAAGCCGAAGCGGCGCGCCATGACCCGGCCGATGAAGATGCCGCCCGACAGGTCGCCGAGGTACCGCGTGTAGTGGTGGGCGACGAACCCGCCGGCCCAGGTCGCGCCGACCTGTCGGATGCGCTCGACGTAGCGCTGCGTGGTCGGCAGCGGGCTGATGAGCTCGCGCCAGTCGTCGCCGAGCAGGAACGCCAGGTCCGCCTCGAGCGCGGGGAGGCGTGTGAGCCTGTCGCTGAGGAAGACCGACGCGACGGGGTCCTGACGCATCCGGTCGCCCGCGCCCTCGAGCGCCTCGTAGATGAAGTAGTGCTGAGCGACGAGCGAGATGTAGTCCTCGCGAGACCCTTCGCCCTTGAGCAGATCGGACATGAAGCCCGCCCCTTCGCTGCGCGAATGCGAACCGGAGGAGCGCTCACGGAGGGCGGCGGAGAAGGAGAGGATCTCGGACATGCCCTCAGTGTAAGGGTTACCTAACTTGAAGCGAAACCCTCGATGTCGCCCCGCCTGCGCCCCACCCCCACGCCGAGCCACCCCCTTCGCATCGAACCACCCTCTTCCCACCGTGCCGTAGGGGGTGGCTCGGCGAGAAGGGGGTGGCTCGGCGAAACGAAAGGCGGCGCGGGTCAGTCGTGGGGCCGGGGTTCGATGCCGAGCTTCGCGCAGGCGAGGTCGTAGATCGCGACGACCTCGCGCCGCACCGCCGGACGCTCGGTGATGGGGCCGCCGGGCCAGGGGACGCGCAGCTCGGATGCCGTGCCGCCGCGGGTCACGCTCCACGTGCCTCCGTCGCCGTCGAAGCCGGTCATGGTCGACCCCGTGACCTCGCCCTCCTCCTCCGTGGAGAAGGCCCTGGCGATCAGCAGGTTGTCGTCGGTGTGGTCGCCGTTCATGTGCCGGAGGACGGCGGCGATGATGTCGGCATCGAAGGTGTGGGGCATGATCATCACCCTACGGGCACGCCCGATGCGTACTTTCAGCATCCGCGTTCTAGACTCGGGAGACACGTCTTCCGGGGGTCCCCTTCATGCAGCTTCTCTCGTCGCGCAGGTTCCGCGCAGCAGCGGCCGGCGTCGCCATGCTCGGGATCTTCCTCACCGGGTGCACGTCCGAGCCGTCGTTCAGCTACGAGCCGCCCGCTCAGGTCGACGGTGCTCTGCCCGACGACACGGTCGCGGCGATGCAGGATGCCGTGAACAACGCCCTCACTGCTTCCGGTGCGACCGGGGCCGTCGTGGGCGTCTGGGTGCCGTGGAGCGGCCGCTGGGTCACGGGTGTCGGCACGCAGGATCCTGGCGCTGGTGACGAGATCAGCACCGACATGGCGTTCCGCATCGGCGATGTGACCCGTCTGATGACCTGCGACGTGCTGTACGCGCTCGCCGACGAGGGGACTGTCGAGCTCGACGACCCCGTTCCCGACTACGTCTCGGGTGTGCCCGACATGACCGACATCACCCTGGTCGACCTGTGCAACGGCACGAGCGGCATCGGCTCGTCCGAGGCCGTCGCGAAGTCCGCGTGGCTGAACACCCCGGAGCGCGTCTGGGCTCCGCTCGAGCTCGCCTCCTACGGCCTGGGTGCCGGCCGCATCGCGCCGCACACCGCCTACCGCGAGTCCGACGCCGGGTACCTGATCCTCGGCCTCGCACTGGAGCGCGCCTCCGGGATGACGGCCGCCGAGCTGATCTCCGAGTACGTCACCGAGCCCCTCGGGCTCGCGAACACGTCGCTGCCGGGGGCGACGGCGGCGCCGCCGTCGACCGGTCCCTTCATGAACGGCCATTACCTCTCGGCGGTCGAGGGCGGCTACAACTGCGCGGCCCCCGTCGACATCACGACCCTGTCGTCGAGCACCGGGTTCACCGACTCGGGCGTCGTGTCGACCATCGAGGACCTCGGTCGGTACGCCCAGGCCGAGGCGGCCCAGGTGCTGCGGACCAAGGAGGAGCCGAACCGCTTCGGAGCCCCGCTGCCCGCTTTCGAGGGCGCGCCGTCGTGGCAGCAGGCGACCGGCGGTGCGAGCCTCGTCGGCTCGATGATCGGACAGTACGGCTGGACTCCGGGTTACGCCACCGCCGCGTACTCCGACCCGACCACCGGGTTCACGGTCGCCGTGTCGCTCAACGACTCGACGCAGGGCGGCACGATCGCCGCGTACCTCGCGTGGGAGCTCGCCGCCATCGCGTCGAAGGCCCCTGCAGCATCCGGGCAGACGGCCCCCGAGTTCGGGCTGCCGTTCACCGCGGAGCAGTACCACCAGGCGATCGCCGACACGGCCGTCGCCTGCGTCGCCCCCGCCGAGGGCTGAGCGCACCCGGCGCGGCCGGAGCGGGAGGAGCGCCATGCCGATCATCGACAACGCCATCTACGTCGACGGTGTCCGCACCGAGAACCCCACGAGCCTCAGTGAGACCTTCGAGCTCATGCACGCGCGGGGCGGCATGAGCTGGATCGGGCTGTACCGCCCGAACGACGAGGAGATCCGCGAGGTGGCCGACGAGTTCGGCATCCATCAGCTCGTGGTCGAAGACGCACTCGCCGGCCACCAGCGCTCGAAGCTGGAGCGCTACGGCGACGTGCTGTTCATGGTGCTGCGCTCCGCCCGCTACCTCGACGCGACCGAGGAGGTCGAGTTCGGCGAGATCCACGTGCTCGTCGGACCCGAGTTCGTCGTCACGATCCGCCATGCCGAGTCTCCGGACCTGGGCAGGGTGCGTCGTCGCCTCGAGGGCGATCCCTCGCTGCTGAGGCAGGGGCCGGAAGCGGTGCTCTACGCGATCCTCGACGAGGTCGTCGACGAGTATGCGCCCGTGCTCGCCGGCCTGGAGAACGACATCGACGAGATCGAGAGCCAGCTGTTCGAAGAGGGCGTCGACGCGACGCAGCGCATCTACGAGCTCGGGCGAGAGGTCATCGACTTCCAGCGGGCGACCCAGCCGCTGTCGGGGATGCTCGACGCCCTGCTGCGCGGCTCGGAGAAGTACCACGTCGACGAGGAGCTGCAGCGGTACCTCCGCGACGTGCTCGACCACACGCTGCGGATCGCCGACCGGGTCACCACGTTCCGCACCGTCCTTGACAACGCGCTCACGGTGGAGTCGACGATCGTCGCCCGTCGTCAGAACGAGGAGATGCGGCGCATGACCGAGCTCAGCATCCGACAGAACGACGAGGTCAAGCGCATCTCGGGGTGGGCCGCGATCCTCTTCGCGCCGACGCTCGTCGGCACCGTCTACGGCATGAACTTCGACAACATGCCCGAACTGCACTGGGCGTTCGGTTATCCGATGGCGATCGGGCTCATGCTCGCGATGGGCGTCGGCCTGTACGTCGCGTTCAAGCGCAAGGGCTGGCTCTAGCGGCCTTCGGGCTCGCGGTCCACCGGTCGGCCCTGGTCGTCGAACTCGACGCCCGGTCCGGGGCCGGGGCGCACCGCGGCATCCGGAGCGATGTCGAGGCGCGTGACGCCGTCGTGCTCGGTGACCTCGATGCGCGGCGCAGCGTCCTCCTCCGTCGCGTTCGGGGCGGCGGTCAACTGGTCGTGACGCTTCTCGTCGAAGGTCATGTCGTCGACGCTGCTGGTGTCGTCAGGCGTTGCCATGGGTGTCCTCCTGGGTGTGGGCGGTGGTCGTGGGGGAGTCGGAAGCAGTGCTCGCCGCGCGGTCGGAGCGTGCGCGTCCCCAGCGGGCGAGGGCGAACAGCACCACGCCCACGGCGAGCAGGATGGCGCCGAAGAGCCACACCACCGGCCGCTGCTGGGTGAGAAGAAGGATGCAGGACGCGACGCCGAGCACCGGAACGAACGTCCAGACCCGGAAGTGGTCGTGCTCGACCCGGTCGCGACGCAGCACCAGTACCGAGACGTTGACGCTGAGGAACACGAACAGCAGGAGCAGCACCACGGTCTCGGCGAGCGTCGCGAGGTCGCCGACGAGGGTGAGTCCCATCGCGACGAGGGTCGTGGTGAGGATCGCCACCCACGGCGTCTTGCGGTTCGGGAGCACCCGCCCGAGCACACCGGGGAGGAGGCGCTGCTCGGCCATGCCGTAGGTGAGGCGGCTCACCATGATCATGGTCAGCAACGCGCCGTTGGCGACCGCGATGAGCGCGATGAGGCTGAACAGCCAAGAGGGGATGCTGACGCCGGTGGCCTCGACCACCGCGAGCAGCGGGCCGCTCGACTCCTGCAGCTCGGAGGCGGGGAGGGTGAGGGAACTCGCGACGCCGACGAGCACATAGACCGCCCCGGCGGTGAACAGCGCGCCGAACAGCGCCCGCGGGTAGGTGCGGCGCGGGTTCTTGACCTCTTCGATCATGTTCGCCGAGGTCTCGAAGCCCACGAAGGAGTAGTACGCGATCACCGCTCCGCCCAGCACCGCGAGGGCGACAGGTGTGCCCTCGGGCGTCGCGGTCAGACGCGATGCGTCGCCGCCCCCGCCCGCCACGAAGATGCCGACCACGGCGATCACGATCACGAGGCCGCTGAGCTCGATCGCTGTCATGACCAGGTTCGCGCCCATCGACTCCCTGATGCCGCGGGCGTTGAGCGCGGCCACGATGGCGAGGAACACGATGGCGACCGGTGTCGCCGGCAGGTCGAAGAAGGTGCCGAAGTAGTCGCCGGCGAAGGCGATCGCCAGGCCCGCGGCGCTCGTGACGCCGGCGGCGAGCATGCTGAAGCCGACGAGGAACGACACGATCGGACTGCGGAAAGCCCGCTCGGCGAAGACGGAGGCGCCGCCCGCGCGCGGGTACTTCGTGACGAGCTCGGCGTAGGAGCCGGCGGTCAGCAGCGCGAGCAGGAGTGCGAGCAGCAGGGGTGCCCACAGCATCCCGCCGACCTCCTCGGAGAGCACGCCCATGAGCGCGTAGATGCCGGCGCCCAGCACGTCGCCGAGGATGAAGGCGAACAGCAGGGGGCCGGTGATCGCGCGCCGCAGCTTCGTGGGCGTCTCCGCGCCGGCGGGCGCGGCAGTCGTCTCGGAGGTCATGCGCTGAACCCTAGGAACGTTGCCGTCATCGGGCGACGGGGTTGACACGGCCAGGTTCCGTCGCCAGGTATGACTCGCCCTGGTCCGGTCGGTCCGGAGCCGGCACGGGGAATCATTCCTGCGGTGGATGCCGGACGTCGGCGCTCATGCATACCGTGGAGTCATGCTGATCGTCGAAGAGCTCCACATGCTCCTCCTGCGTCCTGACGGCCGGGTCGACTCCTCGGTGAGCGTCAATCGCCTCTACGGCGAGATCGCCGCCGTGCTCACCGACCTCGCGCTGCGCGGCCGCATCGCCCTGACCGACGAGCGTCACCCTGTCGTCGAGATCGCGTCGACCGAGCCGACCGGGCATCCCGTGCTCGACACGACGCTCGAGCGGCTCATCCCGCTGCGCGGCAAGCGTCTGCAGTCGCTCATCGCACGCCCCAAGCTCGACCCGCTCGAGGTGGTCGTCGAGTCGCTCGTGGTGCAGGGCGTGCTCGTGCGCGGTGAGCGAGGGTTCTTCGGCTGGGGGTCGGTGCGCACGCCCGAGTCCGACCCGGCGCCCGAGCGCGTGTTGCGCGCCCGCCTCGCCGACGTGATCGCCGGCGACCGCGCGGCCACCAGGGCCGACCTCTCGCTGCTGTCGATCCTGCAGAACCTGAACGCGGCGCACGCGATCCTCCGGGAGGAGTGCGCCGGTGCCTCGGCGCGCGACCTCAAGAAGCGGATCGAACAGCTGACGGCGGACGCGCCGCAGGCCGACGGCACCGCGGTCGGCGACGCGGTGGCCGGCGCCCTCAACGCGGCGATGGCTGCGGCGATGATGGCGGCCATGACTCCGGCGATCGTCGCGGCCACCGTCAGCTGAGCGCGGTCACCTGACGCGCCACCCGTCAGGCGGTCGGGAGGCGTCCGATGAGGGGATTGCGGTCATCGGGGTCGACCACGATCCCGGTCACCGCATCCAGATCGAGAACGGGGAAGTGCGACGTCGCCCCGATCTTCTCCTCGCTGCCCAGCACGTAGGTGCGTCGGCTCCGGGCGGCGACTGCTCGTTTCGTCGCCGCGTCGTCGAGGCGACCCGTGGTGAGGCCGTTCTCGGGGTCGATGCCGGTGACGCCGAGGAAGAACATGTCCGCGGCCAGGTGCTGCAGGGCCTCGATCGCCAACGGCCCGCTGGCGACGAGCGAGTGCCGCGAGAGCTCGCCGCCGATCATCACGACGCGCGCATCGGAGTGCTCGGCCACCGCCAGCGCGACGGCAGGGCTCGGGGTGATCACGGTCAGATCGGGGCCGGGCGGCAGCATCCTGGCCATGGCGAGTGTGGTCGTTCCCGCGTCGAGCACGACGGTGGATGCCGGGGCGATCAGGTCGACCGCTCGGCGGGCCACGCGCTCCTTGCTCTCCGTCGCGAGGCGGAGTCGCGCGTCGACAGGGCGGTCGGCGGCGGGGACCGGGACTGCTCCGCCGTAGACGCGGACGAGCTCACCGGCCTCGGCCATCTCGCGGAGGTCGCGACGGATGGAGTCCTCCGACAGCGACAGCTCGCGGGCGACGTCCTTCGCGACGATCCGACCGTCGCGCTGCAGGATCTCCCGGAGGTGGGTCTTGCGCTGCGCGCTCAGCATTCGACAACCCGTTCTTTCATGGACTTGCACGTTTCTGCACGGTTAACGATACAGTGCTCGGCATGAACACACCACTCCTGATCCTCGTCGCCGGCCCCTACCGCTCCGGAACCGGCGGAGCCCCCGAACTCATCGCTCGCAACCTCGCACGCCTGGAAGAGGCGGCTGCTCCGATCCACCGCCTCGGGCACGTGCCGATGATCGGGGAGTGGGTGGCGCTGCCGATCCTGCGCGGCCTCGACGAGCGCGAGGCCGCCGACGGCGACGTCATGTACGAGACGGCCGGCCGTCTGCTGCAGCACTGCGACGCGGTGCTGCGCCTGCCCGGAGCCTCAGCGGGCGCGGACAAGGACGTCGAGATCGCCCTCCAGCGCGGACTCCCGGTCTACCGCTCGCTCGACGAGATCCCGGCCGCGGTCCGCGTCGCCTGAGCGCACGGGCGGCGCGACCGATCACGCCGGGAAAGTCACTCCGGTGAGCTCCTCGGCGGCCGTCCAGAGTGCGCCGCCGACCCCCAGCGAGCGCACCTCGTCCGAGGCGCGGACGCGACGCGGAGCGCCGCGGAACTCCAGCAGTCCGCCCGGCCCCCAGTAGTCGCTCCCGGTCGCGTCGGGTGACGTCGCGGCGTGCACGATCGGCGCGGCGCCGGCATCCTTCCCCTGCACGAGTCCGCGCGTCAGTGAGGCGAGGCGCCGCGCGAGCGGGCGCACGGGAGCGAGGCCGTCGCGCTGCGGGGTGAGCGGGTCGACCGCGTACCCGGGGTGCGCGCAGAGCGCCGAGCGTGCGGTGCCGCGCCAGCGTCGGTCGAGCTCGAACGCGAGCGCCATGAGCGCGGCCTTCGAGCGCCCGTACTGCCGTAGCGAGCTGCCGGTCCACGGGGCGTCGAGCGTGTCGGGGGAGATGCGCGCGAACCGGTGCGCGATCGACCCGACGGCGACGACCCTGGTATCCGGCGCGAAGGCGGGGGTGAGCTCGGCGAGCAGAGCGAAGTGGCCGAGGGCGTTGGTGCCGACCATGAGGTCGTGCCCGTCGGCGGTGCGCTCGCCGCGATCGGCCGCCTTCACCCCCGCGTTGCAGATCACGCCGTGGAGAGGCTCGTCCAGGCTCGCCGCGGCCGTGGCGATGCTCGTGAGGGATCCGAGGTCGAGGGAGAGGATGCCGACGTCGGCGCCCTCGACGTGCTCGCGGATCGACCGCTCGGCCACGCCCGCGCGCTCGACCGAGCGGCAGCCGAGCACGACCCGCGCCCCGCGGGCGGCGAGCAGCTCGGCGCACCAGTATCCGATGCCGGCGTTTGCCCCGGTGACGAGGAACGTGCGGCCGGCCAGGTCGCGAGTCTGCGGGGTCGGGGTCATCACACCAACCTACGGTGCCCGGCCCCGGGTGGCGCTGCCTCCCGTAGCCTGGGCGCATGACCACGCAGAGTGCACGAACGGCCCTCGAGGTCGCCGACTGGCGACGCCGCGTCTTCGCGCTGTATGCCGCGATCCGTGAGGCCGATTCGCCCGAGGAGGCCCACGAACTGTGGCGCATCGAGCGGGACGAGCTGCTGCTGCGGCATCCGGCCACCCCGCTCCTGCCCGACGACCGGGTGCTCTTAGAGGGCGTGCCGATCGCCTCGTACGACCCGGAGTGGCGCTTCGAGCTGCCGATCCTCGACGCAGAGCCCGGCGGCTTCGAGTTCGCGACGGGCACCGACGGGGTGGTGCCGTTCGAGCGCGTCGGGCTCGTCGAGATCCCCGGCGTGGGCAGCCTCGACGTCTGGCGCCTGACGACCTATGGCGGCGGGCTGTTCGTGCCGGTGCGCGACGCACTCGCCGGCGCGCCCGACGGCACGTACGGCGGCGGACGCTACCTGCTGGACACCATCAAGGGCGCGGACCTCGGATCGGATGCCGAGCGCGGCACCGTCGTGCTCGACTTCAACTTCGCCTACAACCCGTCGTGCGCCTACGACCCGGCATGGGCGTGCCCCCTCGCGCAGCCGGGCAACGTGCTGCCGGTGGCCGTGCCGGTCGGCGAGTTGTACGTCGGCGGCGCCTGACCGCGCCTCCCGGACCGGCTGCCGGCGGGTCAGGACAGCGACTCCGCCACCGCGCGCCAGCGCCCCGAGAACTCCGCGGCTCTGTCGTCCGACCACTGCGGCTCGTACGTGTGCGACGGCGACCACGGCACGATCGCCTCGTCGAGCGTGAGCGAGGGGTCCGCCGCGCAGCGGGCGAGCGCGGCAGCACCGAGAGGTGTCGCGTGCTGCGACGGATACACGTCGACGGGGACGCGCATGAGATCGGCGACCGCCTGCATGAGCACCCGGCTGCGCGTCAGCCCGCCGTCGACCCGCAGCCGCTGGAGCGGGGAGCCGAGGTCGGCCGACATCGCGCGGGCCAGCTCGGCCACCTGCGCCGCGATACCCTCCAGCACCGCGCGCACCAGGTGCTCGCTCCCGGTGGACAGGGTCATGCCGGTGAACGTCGCCGTCGCGTCCGGGCGCCACCAGGGAGCGGCGAGTCCCGCGAGGGCCGGCACGCACAGCACGCCGTCCGCGTCGTCGGCGGCGACCCGGTCGAGATCGGCGGCCGTGTCGATGAACGTGAGCTTCTCGAGCCAGCGCACCGCGGACGCCGCCGTGTACACCTGGCCGTCGAGGCAGTAGCTCGTCTGCCCGCCCTGCTGCCACGCCACCGACGACGAGAGCCCGGAAGTGGAGCGCACGGCCTCCGTACCGGTGTTCGCGAGCAGGAACGCTCCGGTGCCGAACGTGCACTTGGCCTCACCGGGCTGCAGACAGTGCTGGGCGACGAGCGCCGCCTGCTGGTCGACGATCAGCCCGCCGACCGCAGCGGTGCCACCGAAGGCGGTCGTCGTGCCCGCGATGTCGTCGGATGCGAGGATGCGGGGGAGTCGCTCGTCGGCGAGTCCGAACAGGCCGAGCAGTTCGGTGTCCCAGGCGGCGCTGTCGAGGTCGACCGCGAGGGAGCGGCTGGCGGTCGAGGCGTCGGTGACGAACTCGCCGGTGAGACGGTGCAGCAGCCAGCTGTCGGAGGTCGTCACGACGCCCTCCCGCGTGACGTTCCGTCGGAGCCACGCCTGCTTCGGCGCGGAGAAGTACGGGTCGAGCACGAGCCCGGTGCGGCGGGCGACGTCATCCGCGTGGTCGCGCAGCTCGGCGCAGACCGATTCGGCGCGGCGGTCCTGCCACACGATCATGGGCGACAACGCGGCACCCGTGTCGGGATCCCACGCGAGCACGGTCTCGCCCTGGTTCGCGAGGGTGACGATGTCGACGTCCACCTTCGCGTCGCCGACCGCGGTGCGTCCGGCGCGGAGCACCGAGTCGAGCAGCGCCTCCGGGTCCTGCTCGACCCCGCCGCCCGAGAGGTATGCCGGCCGGACGGCCACCTCGCTCAGGGCGAGGATCTCCCCGGACTCGTCGACGACGACCGCCTTGGTGCCCGACGTGCCCTGGTCGATCGCGAGCACGGTGGTCATGACGGCTGGTCCTCGCCCGCGACGGCACCCGGCAGCACGCCGCGGTGCTCGGCCGTGCGGCGCCACCACGGCGCGTTCGCGGCCGGTACCGGCGCCGCGGGCGTGGGCGGCTGCAGCGGACCGACCTCGATGCCGACCGCGGGGAGCAGCTCCGCCACATGATCGGCGATGCCGAGTGACGCGGTGAGACCCGTCGAGCGGATGGCCGCGACGTTGATCAGACGGGCATCCTTCTCCGACGGCCCGATCACGTAGTTGCTCCCGCGGCCGGCAGGGCGGAGCCCCGCGTAGCTCGCGATCGGCTCGAGGCCGTCCAGCGCGGGGAGCTGCGTGACGGCCTTCGCGAGGATCTCCTCCCGCGCCTCGGGGCGCACCGTCCAGTCGTCCTTGTCGTCGAGGTCGACCGCGGTCGGACCAGCGATCACCTTGCCGTCGAGCGTGGGGAAGACGAGCACGCCCTTGGTGCGCTTCGTCGGCACCGGCAGGATGATGCGGTCGAGCGTCGCGCCGCCCGGCAGCTCGAACACGAAGAACTCGCCCTTGCGCGGGTAGATCTCGAACGAGTCGTCGCCGATGAGCCGGGCCACGTCGTCGGCGTGCAGCCCGGCGGCATTGACGACCGCGGCGGCTCGGATGGTCCGGCCGTCGATCGTCTCGACCACGATGGCGTCCTCGCCCGGCGAGAGCGCGGAGACGCGTGCGCCCAGCTCGACCCGTGCGCCGGCGGCGACGGCCGACGCCGCGAGCGCCGACGTGAACGCGACGGGGTCGCTGACAGACTCGCCCGGTACCAGCAGGGCGCCGTCCGACTCGCGGATCTCGACCTCCACGCCGTTCGCGGCGGCGCCGGCTGCGAGCGCGGCGACCGTCTCGGCATCCTCGTCCGTGTGCGGCACGAGCTCGGCGCCGCAGTGGATGACGGGCACTCCGAGCGCGTCGAGGATGGCCGGACGGATGCGGGCGGCGCGCAGGATCAGCTCGGTCTCGAGCGCGCCCGGCGCCGAGTCGAATCCGGTGTGCAGCACGCCCGAGTTCGTGCCGCTCGCCGCGAGACCGAGCGCGCTCTCGGCCTCGAGGAGCACGGCATCCACTCCGCGGTGCGCGAGCGTGTAGAGCAGGGCCGACCCCACGATTCCTCCGCCGATGACGACGACGGGGAGGGCGGGAGAGGGGGAGTTCATGATGGTTCCACTTTCGCTGATTTCTCTGGAGGAGGGGGCGTCTCACCGGAAGGCGGACGCGGTGTCGTCGTCGAACGCGCGGTCGACGTCGGCCATGTCTGGCATGGTGAGGCCGCTGCGCCCGCGCGTCGCGAGCAGGTAGACGAGGTACGCGATGCCGATCACGAGCATGACGCCGACGTACAGTCGCGGCTGCTCGAACGAGACGTCGCGGAAGATGAGCAGCTCGTACACGAGCCAGACGCTCGCGAGGATCAGCACGGGCACCTCCCACCGGCCGAGCGAGAACCCGGCGCTCGCGGGGAGCGAGCGGCGCTTCACGATGTACAGCAGCACGGTGCTCGCGTAGATGATCGCCGGGAGCAGGGTCGCCGCCGAGAACAGGATGAAGAGCGCGTCGCTCGTGCCGCTGAAGATCGCGAGGATCGCCTGCGTGATGACGAGGTAGCCGAGCGTCGCCGCCACCGGGGTGTGCCGGGTGCGGCTGACGCGGCGGAGCAGCTGCCAGGCGGGGAAGCGTTCGTCGCGCGACATCGCCCAGATCAGGCGGGTGCCGCTGAGGGTGATGACGAGGCCGCACGAGAAGATCGAGATGACGACGAGCACGAGCAGGATCTTCCCGACCACGGGACCCAGCACCGAGGTGATGACGGTGGCCACCGGGGTCGCCGACTCGGCGAGCTTCGCGGTGTCGCCCGCGGGTGCGGTCACGGCGATGAGGAACAGCATCCCCAGCACACCGAGGGCGACGACGGCCTGCACCATGGCACGGGGGATCACGCGCTCCGGGTTCTTCGTCTCCTCGGCGAGGTTCGCCGCCGACTCGAAGCCGACGATCGTGAACGCGCCGAGCAGGAACGCGAGCGGGAACGGGCCGGCCTCGGTGAGTCCGCCGAAGTCCCAGTACCCCGCCTCGGCGACGGGTGCCGTGGCGAACAGCTGCGAGAAGTCGAGGCGCCCGAGCGCCGCACCGACGGCGAACAACAGCACGGTGATGCCGATCATGCCGATGATCTGCACGGTCACGGCGACCTCGTTGACGCGGTTGGTGACCTTTGTGCTCAGGGCCACGAGGATCGCCTGCAGCAGCATCACGAGGGCCGTGATGACCCAGCAGTTGGCGGGGCTCGGGGCGTAGCCGAACAGCTCGGGCAGGATCGTCGCGGCGATCGTGTAGTCGACCGCGACCACCACGACGACGAGGAACGCGAACGAGATCCACCCGGTGAGCCAGCCGAGGATCGGGTTGGCCAGGCGCGACACCCACTGGTAGGCGTAGCCGCTGATCGGGATGCGGGCGGCGAGCGCGCCGAAGATGAGCGCGACCATGGTCTGACCGACGACGGCGATGGGCCAGGCCCAGATGCCGCGGGGGCCGCTGCTGTTCAGCACGGCCCCGTAGGTCGTGAAGATGCCGGTCGCGATCGAGACGAACCCGAAGGCGACGGCGAAGGATGCGTAGAGCCCGAGCTCCCGCTTCATGCGGGTGCCGGTCGGGGCGGCGGACGGGGCGATGGGAGCTTCGGGTGGTTCCATGACTCGACCTTCATTCGACGGCGGTGGATACAGCTGGTCTATACCAAGGCACGGTAGAGCGAGCACGAGTAGCGTGTCAACGGTGGGCATGCGCGAGACGGAAGAATTCACACGGACGAAATCTGGCGAGCCCGC
Source organism: Microbacterium sp. CR_7 (assembly GCF_041954755.1). Taxonomy (NCBI): domain Bacteria; kingdom Bacillati; phylum Actinomycetota; class Actinomycetes; order Micrococcales; family Microbacteriaceae; genus Microbacterium; species Microbacterium sp. CR_7. Next base: position 59,560 of record NZ_JAVAYF010000008.1, on the reverse strand, counting down.
CTACGTGCGCATCGCCGGCGAGCTGCGCACCCGCATCGACTGCGGTGAGCTCACGCCCGGCACGCCCCTGCCGGCGGAACGCGACCTGAGCGTCGAGCTCGGCGTGAGCCGGATGACCCTCCGCCGCGCGCTGGGCGTGCTCGAGAACGAGGGGCGCGTGCACCGCGACGCGACGCGCGGCACCTTCGTCTCGGAGCCCCGCGTGCGCCTGAGGCTCGGGTCCTTCTCGCAGGAGGTCGCCCGCGCGGGTGGGAATCCCGGTGCCGAGCTGCTCTGGGCCGAGGAGCGATCGGCCGACGAGACCGTCGCGGCGGGGCTCGGCATCCCCGCGGGCTCACCCGTCTACGCGCTCCGGCGCCTGCGGCGCTCGAACGACGAACCCCTCGCCGTCGAGACGACCTACTACCGCGCTGATCTCGTTCCGGGCCTGCTCGACGGCGACCTCGCGGGGTCGCTGTGGGACGAGCTGCGCTCGCGGTTCGGCCTCGCGCTCGCCCGCACGTCGGCCGAACTGGAGGTGGTCGTGCTGGATGCCGACGATGCACGCCGCCTGGGCACCCGCCGCGCCGCGGGCGGGCTGCAGCTGACGCGACGCACGTTCCTCGCGGGCGGCGACTGCGTCGAGTTCGCCGTCGACGTGTACCGGGCGGATCGCGTGTCGCTCACCATCGACCGGGCGGTCGACGCGGAGTGATCACGGTCTTCGACCTCGACGGCGTCCTCAGCCGCGCCGACACCATGGCCACGCTGGTTCTGGCGCGACTCCGCGCGCGGCCGTGGCTCGTCCTGCCCGTCGCGGTGCTCGCGCTCACGGCTGCGCTCGCCCCGGCGGCCGGATCGCTGCGTCCCCGATGCAACCGCGCCGTCGTGCACGTGGTCCTCTCCGGGTTGTCGGAGCGGGAGTACGCGCGGCTCGCCGTCCGTACTGCGCGGCAGCTCGCCGCGAGACCCGACAACGTGGGGCCGGACGTGCTGTCGGCACTGCGTCGGGCAGCCGCCGACGGCACGGGCATCGTGACCACCGCCACCGAGCGCACTCTCGCCGCGGCGTACCTGGAGGCTCTCGGCGTCGGAGGGATGCCGCTGCTCGCATCCCGCTTCCGCTTCTCTGATCGCGGTCCGCGCTTCGCCGATCACAACGTGGGCGGTCGGAAGGTCGAGACGCTCGAGGCGATCCATCCGGGAGCGATCGTGGATACTCTCTACACGGATTCGGCGAGCGACCTGCCGCTGGCTCGACAGAGCAGGCGAACCGTTCTCGTCGACGCGCGGCCGCGGTCTGTGCGCGAATTCGGGCGTCACGGCATCGCGTTCGAACCACTCGTCGGGTGACCGCGCGGGGAACAGCAGGCGGACTCCGCGGCATCGCGGCAGTATACGTATTCAATTTATGCATTTCGCTCAAATATAGGCTTCCCTAAGTCGACTGCATACGTATACCATCAGCGACATGGCACACACACAGCACCGAGCACTGCCGGTCCTCGCACTCGCAGCCGTGGGCATCGTCGCCCTCACCAGCTGCGGCGCGGGCACCCGTACCGACAATGAGAATTCCACGACGGTGTCCTGCGACTACACGGCACCTGAAGGCAAGACGACGGTCAACGTCCTCGCCTACAACTCCTCCGCGATCGACCCGTTCACCGACACCATGGTGTCGAGCTGTTCGACCGATGACGTCACTCTGAAGCACGACCCGATCGACTTCGGCGGCCAGGTCACCAAGACCACGGCGACGCTCGCCGGCGACACCGGCACCTACGACATCATCGAGACCTACGGCTTCGTCATCCCCGGCTTCGGCGAGGAGGAGAAGCTCGTCCCCCTGAACGACCTGTGGGACGAGTACGCCGCCGACTACGGTCTCGACGACATCAGCCCCTCGATGGTCGAGGGCATGTCGTACGACGGCGACATCTACGCGATCCCGATGCAGGCGCAGATGTTCGTCATGGCGTACCGCACCGACATCTTCGAGGACCTCGGCCTCGAGGTCCCGACGACGTTCGACGAGATGATCGACGCCGCCGAGCAGATCAAGGGTGCGGGCCTCATGGACTACCCGATCGCGCTGCCCTGGCTCGCCACGGCCGACGTCACCACCGGCTTCCAGGGCGCGATGAACTCGCTCGGGGCCGATTTCGTCACCGCCGACGGCGAGGTCACGCTCGACACCCCCGAGGCCAAGCAGGCGGTCGAGGCGATGCTGGCGCTCAAGCCGTACATGGATCCGCAGGTCACGACGTTCGACCAGCCCAAGGTCCAGCAGCAGATGTTCAACGGCACCGCGGCCATGTCGATCATGTTCTCGGGTCGCATGTTCGACCTCACGCTCGACTCCAACTCGAAGTTCGCGGATTCGTTCGGGTTCGCCGGTGCGCCGAAGGTCACCTCCGACGCGGAGTACTCCTACAACCGCCTCTCGATCGACGGCTGGTCGATCCCGTTCAACACGAAGCTCGACCACGACATGCTCTTCCAGATGATGGCCTCCGCCGTCAGCGAGGACGCGTCGAAGGCATCCGTCCCGGCGGCGTACCCGGCGCGCGAGGGCATGGTGACGGAGAAGAACTCTCCGTACGGCGCGGCGGCGAACGACTCGATCGCCAGCGCCATGCCGCCCATCGTGTCGCCGATCGCGGCCGACATCACCAACGAGATCCGGCCGATCCTGGTCTCGATCCTGAACGGCCAGATCGCGGTCGACGAAGGACTCGCCCAGATGCAGGCCGCCGGCGAGAAGATCGCCGGCTGACCGACGCACCGACGTCATGACTGTGGCCTGAGCGCGAGTTCAGGCCACAGTCCGTCCAAGGGAGGACGCATATGAAGGCACGCGAGTTCTGGCTGCTCTTCTTCCCGAGCCTGCTGGTGATGGGGGCGCTTCTCGTGCTCCCCCTGGTGCGCACGGTTCAGTGGAGCTTCGAACAGGTCCGCTACGGCACCCCCGGCACGTTCATCGGCCTGGAGAACTTCACGGACGCGCTGACCGATCCGCGCTTCCACAAGGCGGTCGTGTTCACGGTGGTGGTCACGGTCATCACCACCGCCATCCTGCTGGTGTTCGGCTACATCATCGCCACCGGCATCAACCGCATCACCACGTCGCGCCCCCTGGTGCTCGGCATCATGCTCGTCTCCTACGTGCTGCCGAACCTGGTGGGCGCCGTCGCGTTCTCGTGGCTCTTCGACGACAACTTCGGCGGGGTCGTGAACCGCCTCATCGGGTTCTTCGGCGGCACGCAGGTGCTGTGGTTCACCGATCAGGTGCCGAACGCGATCCTCGTCATCGCGAACACCGTCTGGCACATGCTCCCCTTCGCGATGCTCATCATCCTCGCGGGTCTCCAGGGAGTGCCGAACGAGCTGAAGGAGGCCGCCGTCATCGACGGCGCGAACGGCTTCCAGACGCACATCAACGTGATCATCCCGACGATCCGCGGGGTGCTCGGGTTCGTCACGCTCATCACGATCATGGACGTGCTGCGCATGTTCGACAACCTCATCCCGCTGTCGCCGCAGGCCCAGAACATCGGGAACGAGTCGATCATGCTCTACGTCTACTCGGTGGCCTTCGCCGACGGCGCCGAGAACCTCGGTCTCGGCAGCGCGATCAACGTGCTCACCATCCTCCTGATCCTCATCATGCTGATCCCGTTCATCCGGGGCATCTTCAAGGAAGCGAAGGCCGAACGATGAGTCTCACCGCCAACGAGCTCTCGACGAGGGCCATCGTCACGAGCGGCGCGCCGAAGCGCCGTCGCCGGGGCGGTCCGAACCGCCCGCCCGTCATCACGGGAGTGCTCCTCGGCATCCTCTGCGTGGTGGTGCTGAGTCCGTTCATCTGGATGACACTGTCGGTGACCAAGCCCACCGACGTCGCCTTCTCGAACCCGCCGGTGCTCTGGGACTACCAGCCCACGCTCCAGGCCTTCGTGGATCTCTGGGAGACGACGTACTTCGCCGACTATCTCGTCAACACGCTCGTCGTCGCGGTGGTCTCGACGGTGATCGCCCTCGTGATCGGCATCCCCGCCGCCTACGCCCTCTCGCGGTTCCCCAGCTACGTCTCGTCGATCCTGCTCGTGCTCGCCCTGATCTTCCGCGCGCTGCCCCGGTTCTCGGTCGTGCTCCCCATGTACGACATCAGCCGAGCACTCGGGATCTACGACACGACCTTCGCGCTCGCGATCGCTCTCGTCGCGATCAACCAGCCGTTCACGATCTGGCTGCTGCGCAACTTCTTCGCCGAGATCCCGCGGGAGCTCGACGAGGCGGCGATGATCGACGGCTGCACGCGGATCGGGATGCTGCGACGCGTCATGATCCCGCTGATGGGACCCGGCATCCTCACCGCGGGCATCTTCGTCTTCCTGTTCGCGTTCCAGGAGTACCTCACGGCGCTCGTGCTCACCGACACCTCGTCGAAGACCGTGCCGGTGTTCATCGCCACGCAGCTCGGGCAGACCCTGCCCATGCTGCAACAGGCGGGAGCCGCGTCGATGCTGCTGACGATCCCCGTGTTCGTGATCGCCTTCATCGCTCAGAAGTACCTCGTCGCCGGCCTCAGCGACGGCGCCGTGAAGGGCTGACGTGTCGGCATCCGCCCCGAAGCTGGTTCTGCTCGCCGGCATGAACTGCACGGCAGATCTGTGGGCGGACGCCGGCTTCGACACGGAGGGCGGAGGGGTGATCCGGCCGACGCTGGATCGCCCCTCGCTCCGCGCGCAGGTCGAGGCGCTGCTGGCGGAGATGCCCGCGCAGTCGGTGATCGTCGGGCACTCGCTCGGCGGGATCGTCGGCATGGCGATCGCCCTCGCTGCTCCGCACCGCGTGACGGGGCTCTGCCTCGTGTCGACGAACGCGAAGGCGCCGACGGACGCCCAGCGCGCCGGGTGGAACGAGTGGATCCGCCGTCTCGACGACGGTGCGAGCGCTCGGGCGCTGCAGCAGAGCATCCTCGAACCGCTGCTCGGCGAGAGCGTCGCCGCCGAGCGCCCCGATCTCGTCGAGCGGACCCTGCGGATGGGCGACGAGACGGGTGACGACCTGCTCCGCACACAACTGCAGCTGCAGCTCACCCGCGTCGATCTGCTGTCGCGGCTGTCGTCGCTGCGGATGCCGACGCTGGTCGTCTCCGGACTGGACGACGTCATCTGCCCGCCGCACTTCCACACCGAGATCGTCTCGGCTCTGCCCGATGCGCGGCTGGTCTCACTGGATGCCGGTCACCTGCTGCCTCTCGAGCGTCCGCGCGAGTTCGGCGATCTCGTGCGCTCGTGGTGCGCGCAGCGGGTCAGGGCCTCCGCGGTCGCGTGACCGGCGTCGCACGCACTGCAGGAGATCTCACGCAACGAAGGACGGATGCCGCGATGGCGTCCTTCGTTGCGCGAGATCTCCCGCGGAAGCTCAGCGCGCCGGCGCGGTCAGATCGCGGAAGTGCGCCATGAGCGACGACGCGAGGTTGTAGACGACGAGGTCGGCACCGCCCGCGAAGGCTGCTGCCGCGGCATCCTTCGTGCCGACGATGTCCATGCGCAGGGCGCCGGTGCGCGCGAGCGCTCCGTTCACGACCGCGACGGACTCCGACACCGGGAGGTCGTCGGGACCGGATGCCGCGGCGAGGTCGGCCGGGCCGATCATGATGCCGTCGAGGCGCGGCGTCGCGGCGATGGCCTCGACGTTAGCGACGCCCCGCGGCGACTCGATCATGCCGAGCACGAGGGTGTTATCGAGCCACCAGTCGCGGTGGTCGGCCGCCGCGACCTCGCCGAAGCGACCCGCGCGGCTGTAGGTCGCGAAGCCGCGCGACCCGACCGGCGGGTAGACCGCGGAGTCGACGAGGTCGGCGGCATCCTCGGCCGTGTCGAGATGCGGGGCGAGGATGCCCTGCGCGCCCTGGTCGAGCACCCGCAGCACGAGGCCGCGGTCCTTCTCGCCGACCCGCACGATGACCGGCACGTCGTGCACCGCCGCCAGGGCGATGTGATGGCGCAGCGCGACGATATCGGCCGGTCCGTGCTCGCAGTCGATGAGCACGAAGTCGAACCCGGCGACGGCCAGCATCTCGACGGTCTCCTCCGCCGGCATGCGCAGCAGAGCGCCGATGAGCTTCTCACCGGCGCTCGTGCGCTGCCGCAGCGAAGGGCTCATGCGACCATTCCCGCCGAGAGGTCGACGTCTGCGCCGCACATGCCCGGCATCCCGAGCATCGCGACGACGGCCGCGCCGACCTCCTCCTCGGTCACCATGCGTCCCAGCGCCGCCCGCGAGACGAACGCCTGCTCGGCGTCGTCGACGGATGTTCCGGACCGCTCAGCCTCGAGGCGGAAGTTGCGGGCCATGCGCGGGCCCTGCACCGGTCCGGGGGAGAGGGTGTTGACGCGCACGCCGGCCGGTCCGACCTCGAACGCGAGGGTCGAGGTGAGTCCGATGACCGCCATCTTCGAGGCGCAGTAGGGCGTGCGATGGGCGAGCGGGCGCTTGCCCGAGACCGATGCCACGTTGATGACGTCGCCGACACCGCGCTCGACCATGCCCGGGAGCAGCGCCTTGCACAGCAGGAACGTGCCGCGCACGTTGACGTCGAAGACCTCGTCCCAGTCGTCGACGTCGATGTCGGTGAGCGCCGCCACTGGACCGGGAATGCCGGCGTTGTTGACGAGGATCGACACCTCGGTGCCGGAGAGAGCGTCGCGCAGCGCGTCGACGGATGCCGGGTCCGCGACGTCGCACGAGAGGGCTCGGCCGCGATCGCCGAGCTCGGCGACCACCGCATCGAGCTTCGCCGTGTCGCGACCCACCACGACCACTGCGGCGCCGGCGGCGTGCATGGCTCGGGCGATCGCCGCTCCGAGTCCGCTGCCGCCGCCGGTGACCACGGCCGTGCGGCCGGAGAGGTCGGTCATCGTGCGGCCGCGTCGACCGCGGCGTGGCTCTCGTCGATCCAGTCGAACCGCGTGCCGGCGTGACGCCACGCGCGCGCATCGCCCGAGCGGGCGTGGCCCTCGAACAGCTCGACGCGGGCGGCGCGGCCGCAGACGGCGCCGAGCTCGGCGGAGGACTCGGTGTTCTGAACCTCCTGGTAGGTCACCGTGCGGAGGTATTTGCCCACCCAGAGACCGCCGGTGTAGCGGGCTGCGCCGAGCGTCGGGAGCACGTGGTTCGTGCCGATGACCTTGTCGCCGTAGGAGACGCAGGTGTTCTCGCCGAGGAAGAGCGCGCCGTAGTCGTGCATCTTCGTCAGCGCCTCGCGCGGGTTCTCGGTGAAGATCTGCACGTGCTCGAACGCGAAGTCGTCGGCGATGCGGTACGCCTCGTCGAGGTCGTCGGCGACGATCACCTGACCCCAGTCGCGCCAGGCGGGGCCGGCGTAGTCGCGCGTCGACATGCCGGGCAGGATCTTCTCGATCCAGTCGATGACCTCCTCTGCGAGCTTCTGAGAGGTGGTGACCAGCACGGCGGGGGAGTCGGGCCCGTGCTCGGCCTGCGAGAGCAGGTCGACGGCGGTGAAGAACGGGTCGGCGTGCTCGTCGGCGACGATGAGGATCTCGGTGGGCCCGGCGAACAGGTCGATGCCGACCTCGCCGAACAGCTGGCGCTTGGCCTCGGCGACGTAGGCGTTGCCGGGGCCGGCGATCATGTTGACGGGCGCGATGGTGTCGGTGCCGACGGCCATGGCGGCCACGGCCTGCACGCCGCCGAGGATGTAGATCTCGTCGGCGCCGGCCATCTTCATGGCGGCCACCGTGGCGGCGGGGATCTCGCCGCGGATCGGCGGGGTGCAGGCGACCACGCGGGGTACGCCGGCCACCTTCGCGGTGATGATCGTCATGTGGGCCGAGGCGGTGAGCGGGTACTTGCCGCCGGGGATGTACGCGCCGGCGGCCTGCACCGGCACGTGCTTCTGGCCGAGGAAGACACCGGGGAGGGTCTCGACCTCGATGTCGACGAGCGAGTCGCGCTGCGCCTGGGCGAACCGACGCACCTGGCTCTGCACGAACTCGATGTCCCGGATGACCTGGTCGGGCAGGGTCGCGATGATCTCGTCGATCTGGGCGTCGGAGAGTCGGTACGACTCGGGGCTCCACTTGTCGAACTGCTCGGCGTAGCGGCGGACGGCGGCGTCGCCGTTCTCGCGGATGTCGCCGATGATCCCCCGGACCCGTTCGGCGACGTCCTGCTGAGCGGTGTCCGCGAACGTCTTCGTCGGCGCGGACTTCAGATGCAGGGGCATGGCCCATCCTTTCGTTGCATACGTATGCTCCGATTATGACCGCGTATGCATTCCAGCGTCAAGGGCAGTAGAATTCGACAGATCGAGGGGGAGGCCTGACATGGTCGTCACGAGCCGGGACGTCGCTCGCTTGGCCGGGGTGTCGCAGCCCACGGTGTCGCGGGCGCTGCGCGACGACGCGCGGGTGTCGGATGCCACCAAGCTCCGCGTGCGGGAGGCGGCGCAGCTGCTCGGGTACGTGCCCAGCGAGGCCGGTCGCGCGCTCTCCTCCGGGCGCACCCGCCGCATCGGGCTGCTGCTCACCGATCTCGACAACCAGTTCTACTCGCACATCATCGCCCCGGTGCACCGCGAGCTCGAGGCCCTCGGTTATCAACTGATGCTGCACACCGAGACCGCCGACAACGACACGATCGTCGAAAGGCTCCTCGCCAACGGCCTCGACGGGGTCATCCTGGCGACCACCACCGTCGACTCCGTCGCCCCCGTGCGGCTGCGCGATCGCGGGCTGCCCTTCGTCTACTTCAACCGCATCGGGTCCTTCGTCGAGGCGGACTCCGCGGTCGTGAACTCCGTGCCGGGCTATCGCGAGGCCGTCCGCGCGGCCGTCGCCCTCGGGCATCGGCGTGTGGGAGCGGTGCTGGGACCGAGCAACACCAGCACGGCGCAGGGTCGGGAGGCGTCGCTCCGCGACGCGCTCGGCGCCGAGGGGCTGCAGCTCGACGAGCGCGACGTGCGCCGCACGCCCTACGGTGCGGCGGAGGGCGAGGCCGCCGCGGCCGAGCTGCTCGCCGGCCCCGACCGCCCCACGGTTCTCTTCTGCGGCAACGACGTCGTCGCGTACGGCGCGCTCAACGCCGCCCATCGCGCCGGCCTGCGCGTGCCGGACGACCTCTCGGTCATCGGCTTCGACGACCTTCCCGAGGCGGCCTGGCCCATCATCGACCTCGCCACCGTGGGCTACGACATCGTCGGTATGGCGCGCGCGGCGGCCGACCTCATCGTCCGGCGCATCGAGGATCCGGATGCCGAGATCCGGATGTCCGGGTTCGCATCGACCTTCATCGCGCGCCGCACACTGGCACCCGCGCCGGCGCGCTGACTCCGCGGGCATCTCCGCTCCGGCGTCAACGGTTCCTCCCGCATCCCGTCGAGGGTCGGCACCCGCATGCGGGCGGGCGTTCGATCACCGTCCCCGACGAATGTCCACCGTGTGCGCTCGACACTCTCTTGCGCTGTGTTGTGCATACGCATACACTGACCACAACACGACGTGCGATCACCGATGAACCGCAGTCGTGCATCTCGAAGGAGTGGAAAAGCGTGTCTCTCGACCCGGTCGCCTACCTGCCGTACAAAGACCCCGACGACTTCATCCGCGAGGTCACCGACCTCATCTGGGTCGATCGGTCGATCAGTTTCATCCGTGACAACTACGAGCCCGACTCGATCGTGCACGGCGCGCTCGGCACCTCCACCACGCGACAGGAGGTCATCGAGGGGTCGCTCATGCGGATCTCGGCGACGCCGGACCGCACAGGTCAGGCGGAGGATGTCATCTGGGAGGCCCGCGGCGACGACGCCTTCCTCAGCTCCCACCTCGTGCTCTCGGGAGACCTGCACTCGCCGTACGTGAGCCGCACGATCGCGAACTGCCTCTACCGCCGCGGCCGCATGGTCGAGGAGTGGGTCGTGCGCGACACGCTCGCCGGCGCGCTCCGTCGCGGCGACGACCTCGACGAGCTGGCGCGGGCGCAGGCGTTCCGCGGCTTCTCCGGCTCGTGGACCGAGCCCGCCCCGGCCGACCCGATCGCGAAGGGCGACTCGGGCGTCCGCCCCGACGAGTACCGCGCCGAGGTCGAGACGGTCCTCGACATGATCCAGACCGTCTGGAACGACCGCGATCTGCAGAAGGTCGAGAAGTACTTCGACCGCGACCTCACGCTGCACACGGTCGGCGACCGCACCGTCATCCGCCCCGAGGGGTACCGCCGTGCGCTCCTGCGTCTTCTCGAGTCGTTCCCCGGCGGGCAGTTCGAGATCCGCGACATCCAGACCAACTACGACGTGCGCTACGCGGGCCTTCGCGTCGCCGTCGTCTGGAAGTTCGTCGGCGACTACAACGGCGTGCCGAACTACGGCCCGCTGACCGGGAAGCCGATCGATCTCATCGGCATCTCGCAGTTCACCTTCCACAACGGCGCCATCGTCAAGGAGGTGCGCCTGTGGGACGACATCGCGCTCCGCGCGCAGATCGCAGGGTCACGGGGCGACGAGCCGGTGCCCTTCGCCAACATCTACTGATCATTCACTGATCGACAAGGGAGAAGAAGAAATGAGTACCGTCATCGAGGGCACGACGGACGTCGTCGTCGACACCGAGGAGATCCAGCGGCGGACCATCCGCCGTTCGGACTGGGTGCCGTGCAACTCGGCGTTCATCGACTGCCGCACCCCGGGGTCCGACCGCAAGGAGAACTACTCCTTCATCGGCGCCGGCGTCTCGCAGAACGCGAGCCAGTACGTGAACCTCGAGGTCAACCACGGGTTCAACACGGGCGCCGCGGGCATGCCGAACGGCATCTCGAACAACCTGCACCTGCACTTCACGGCCGAGGTCTTCATCAACCTCGGCGGCGAGTTCCGGCTGCGCTGGGGCGTCGACGGCAAGCAGGGCGAGTACATCAGCCACGACGGCGACATCGTGACGATCCCCACCTGGATCTTCCGCGGCTTCACCAACGAGGGACCGGACGACGGCATCCTCTACACGGTGCTGGGCCGCGACGACAACGGCGGCATCATCTGGGGTCCGTCGGTGCTGCGCGAGGCGGAGTCCTACGGCCTGCACCTCACGGCCGACAACAAGCTGATCGACACGGTCGCGGGCGACGTGCTGCCCGACGACGTGGCGCTCATCAAGCCGATGAAGCAGCACTACATCGACGAGCTCACGGAGTACTCGGTCGAGGACATGCGCTCGCGGGTCATCCAGCCCGGCGACCGCAAGTACTCCGCCGCGGCGCTGCTGTGCGCGGCGGTCGACGGCGGCCGCGTCGAGCTCGCCACCGCGATCGGCTACGGCATGAGCGAGAACCGTCGTCAGGTGCCGAACGTGCACGAGCCCCACTCGTTCAACCTCGCGTGGGTCAAGGCCGAGCCCGGCCAGGGCGTGCTGCGCCACCGTCACGACAAGACGCAGGCGCTGCTGTTCAAGACCGGCCGCTGGGAGGTCACCCTCAACGGCGACCCGACGACGACCGTGAACCTGGGCGCCGGCGACACCTTCTCCGTCCCCGAGGGTGCGTGGCGGGAGTACCGCTGCGTCGAGGGCGACGAGACCGGCTCCGGCACGGTGCTCGTCATCAACGGCGGCGACGACCGCGTCTACCTCGAGTGGGCCCCCGAGGTCGTCGAGGCCGCAGCGGCCGCCGACTGGACGATCGACCCCAACGGCTACCTCGCGCCGCTCGGCGTGATGGTCACGGCCACGGAAGACGACTGAGCCGCAACGCACGAAGACGGGGCGCGGGGAGCTGAGGCTCCTCGTGCCCCGTCTCGTCTGCGCTTCACTGCAGGGGCGTGCGCCCCGCGTGCTCGGGAAGGGCCTCGCTCAGCATCCGCTCGGCGAGCTCCGCGAGCTTACGGGTCGCGGGTGACAGCAGCATCCCCTCGCGCTGCACGAGCGCGATCGTGTCGTGCATGGGCTCCGCGAACGGGAACGTGCGGATGCCGGAGGGGAATGCCTCGGACTCGGCGATCGACCGCGACACGATGGTGTCGGCCGTGCCGGCGGCGACGAGGCTCAGCGCTGTCTCGACGTGCTCGACCTCGACCGACGGCTCGATCGTGAGGCCCTGCAGGCGGGCGCGCTCCAGCAACTGCCTGCGCGTGGGATCGTCCCACCCGGCGAAGGCGTCGTACAGCACGAGCTTCGCGTCGACGACCTCGGAGATCGTCACCGGCCCCCCGTCAGCCGGGCGGGTGGAGGAGGCGTAGAGCACTTCGTCGCGGAACAACGGCTTGACCTCGAGGCCGTCCTCGTCGATGGGCAGCACGAGCAGGCCGGCCTCGAGCTCTCCGCGCGCGATGGACCGCGCGACGTGCGCCGAGTTGATGCCGACCAGCCGCAGACGCACGTTCGGATGCCGGTGGTGGAACGTCTCCGCCAGGTCGGCCAGCGCGTAGTACGCCGCGTTGCGCAGCACGCCGAAGGTGCAGATGCCGCGGTCGAGCGAGGCCAGCGACTGGATGGTGTCGATGCCGTTCTGCACGGCGCTGACTGCTTGGGCGGCGTGCGGGCGCAGCTCCTGCGCGGCGGCCGTCGGCACGAGACGGCGGCTGCCGCGCACGAAGAGCGTCGCGTCGAGCTCGCGCTCGAGTCGGGCCACGAGCTCCGACACGGAGGCCTGCGTCATACCCAGGCTCGCCGCCGCCGCGGTGAACGAGCCGTGTTCGAGAGCCGCGAGGAAGGCGGTGAGCTGGGTGATGGTCACAGCCCAATGGTAAACCCGATGCGTGCGTACGGATCATCAGGCTTGTCGGATGGATGCCGCGCATCTAGCCTTCCTGCATGCGTTACTCTCCTGCAGTCCTCGCGCGCCACGAGGGCGCCTTCCACCACCTCAAGACCCCGGGCGTCGACGCTCCGGCCGCACAGCGCGACCCTGCCGTGATCGACACCGTCACGTCGATGCTCGCCGACATCCGCGAGCGCGGCATGGACGCCGTGCTCGACTACGCGAAGAAGCTCGACAACTACCAGGGCGCCGCCATCGAGCTCACGCCCGAGCAGATCGCGAGCAGCGGCGAGCGTCTCGACCCCGCTCTGCGTGAGGCGATCGAACTCGGGGCCGAGCGCACGCAGGCCTTCGCCCGCGAGCAGCGCTCGCACCTGTCCGACTTCGAGACCGAGCTGGTGCCCGGCCTCGTGACCGGGGCGAAGTACATCCCGGTCTCCCGCGTCGGCGCCTACCTGCCCGCCGGACGCTTCCCCCTCACCGCGAGCGCGTTCATGACCGTGGGCGTCGCGAAGGCCGCCGGCGTGCCGACCGTGATCGCCTGCACGCCGCCGCAGCCCGACGGCGGAGCCAACGACGCCGTCGTGTACGCCGCGCATCTCTCCGGCGTCGACCGCGTCTTCGTGATCGGCGGGGTGCAGGCCCTCGCGGCCATGGCCTACGGTCTGCTGGGCGAGCTGCCCGTCGACATGCTCGTCGGCGCCGGCAACGCCTTCGTCGCCGAGGCCAAGCGTCAGCTCTTCGGCACGGTCGCGATCGACCTGCTCGCGGGTCCGAGCGAGGTCGCGGTCATCTCCGACGAGACGGCCGACCCCGAGCTCGTCGCCGCCGACCTGCTGGGGCAGGCCGAGCACGGGCCCAACTCCCCGGCCGCGCTCATCACGACGTCGGAGGAGCACGGTCGTGCGGTGATCGCCGAGATCGATCGACAGCTCGAGACCCTCGCGACCGCCGAGATCGCCGGCGCCGCGTGGCGCGACTACGGCGTCGTGACGGTTGCGAAGGACCGCGAGACGGCCGTCGCCCTCATGGACGACCTCGCTCCGGAGCACCTGGAGATCCTGACGGCCGACGACGACTGGTACCACGAGAACCTGCGCAACTACGGCTCGATCTTCCTCGGCCCGTGGAGCACGGTGGCGTACTCCGACAAGGGCATGGCGGGCACGAACCACGTGCTCCCCACGGCCGGCGGAGCCAAGCACAGCGCCGGCCTCTCGGTGTCGCGCTTCCTCAAGCCGCTCACCTACCAGCGCATCAGCCGGGAGGCGACGCCCGCGCTCGCGGATGCCGTGCAGGTGATCTCGGACTCGGAGGGCATGGCCGCGCACAGCGCGACCGCCACGCTGCGCACCGCCCGCCTCGGCTGACGACTGCGCCGAGGTCGGGGAAGAGCCCGCGGCGATGACAGACGAAGAGCCCGCGTCGATGACGCGGGCTCTTCGTCTGCGTGCCTCGTTCAGCCGCCGGAGGGGTTCTCGACGGGAGTGCCGTCGTCGTCGGTCGTTTCGGCGTCGAGAGTCTCGTCGGAGGCGTCGGGGCCGTCGGTCTCGCCCGTGTAGCGCTTGTCGCCCGTGTCGTCGGGCGCGCCGCCCGAGGCCGTGTCGGCCTCCTCGTCGGAACCGGGGGTGCCCTGCGTGTTCGACGGATCGCTCATGTCGTCCTCCTCTGCTCGTGGTCGATCGTGTTCGACGACCGTAGGTCGCCCTCCGTCTCACCGGTCAGGGGGTTGACCCGTCCCGATCGCGGTGCCAGGGTCGCCCGTTCTCCGCGTCTCGATCTCCCCCGTGCCGGTCGTCAGCGCCGCGTCCGGTGCCCGAGTCCGCGCCCTCGTCGTCGTTCTCCAATCGGATACGACGGCCCTCCTCGACGTCCTTCCGCTCCTTCTCGGCGCGCTTGTCGCTCTGCCGCGTGTCCCGCGCGGGGAGCTGGATGTCGCGCTCGGCCGCTATCCCGCCCTGCAGCTGTCTGCCGCGTTCGAGCTCGGCGTCGAACTCCGCACCGAAGAGCAAGGCGAGATTGGCGATCCACAGCCAGAGCAGGAACACGATCACGCCGGCCATCGACCCGTAGGTGCGCTGGTAGTTCGCGAAGGTCGTGACGTAGAGCACGAAACCGAGCGTGGCGATCGCCAGCACGACGATCGCGACGACCGCGCCGACGCTGATCCAGCGGAACCGCGGCTGCTTCGCATTCGGGGTCGCGTAGTAGAGCACCGCGACCAGGAAGACGACGACGAACAGCAGCAGCGGCCACTTCGCGATGCTCCACCCGATCTGCACGGCCTCGCTCGCGCCGATGGCGGAACCCAGCGCCGACACGACGTCACCGGAGAGCACGAGCACGATGCCCACGATCGTGAGAGACACCACGGTGATGACGGTCACCAGCAGCTGCATCGGCCGCAGCTTCCAGAACGGCCGACCCTCCTCGATCTCATAGATGCGGTTCATGGCCCGGCTGAACGCCCCGACGTACCCCGAGGCCGACCACAGGGCGAGCACGATGCCGGAGACGAGAGCCAGACCGGCGCCCGGTGCCCGGGAGATCTGCTCGATCGGTCCGCGCAGGGCGTCGACGGTCTCCTTCGGGGCGATATCGCCGAGGATGCCCAGCACGGCGTCGGAGGCGGCTCCGTCCTGACCGAAGACGCCGAGGAGCGAGAACACCGCGATCATGCCGGGGAAGATCGACAGCACGGCGTAGTAGGTGAGAGCCGCCGCGCTGTCCATGCACTGATCGGCGGAGAACTCGCGCACGCTCTTGACGAGCACGTACTTCCACGAGCGCTTCTGCAGATCGCCGGGGCTGTCCGGCTTGTCCTCCCGCTCGGGATCGGGCGCGGTGCGCGTCCCGCCCCGATCCGTCCTGTCCTCCGCCATGATGCCTCCTCGACGTCCGCCCGTCGGACGGGCGTCCGCCGGGTCTTACGTCCTACGACCGGGAGGGGGCGCGTCACACGGGGGTTGCGTGATCGGGCGAGGTGTGCGCCGGTTCGTCGGATGCCGTGGACGCGGCCGCGCAAGTACGATGTGGCGCGGGCCCATGATGCTCCGGCGTCTTCCCACGACCCCACCCCCGACCGCGACGACGCGCACTCGTGATGGCGCGAAGGAAAGGCACCCCGTGACCGTCTCCCGACGACCCCTGCACGACGGATGGACCGTATCCCCGGAGCGCGGCCCCGTGCCCCGCGAGATCGCCGAGGCCGGTGCCATCCCGGCGCAGGTGCCGGGCAGCATCCTCACCGACCTGCTGGCGGCCGGGCTCATCCCCGACCCGTACCTCGACGAGAACGAGAAGACGCTGTCGTGGGTAGGGCTGGTCGACTGGACCTACCGCACCGCGTTCGACTGGGCGGGGTCGGATGCCGATGAGCGGCACGACCTCGTGTTCGCCGGCGTGGACACCGTCGCGACGATCCGTCTGAACGGCGTCGAGCTCGCGAGCGTGCAGAACATGCACCGTCCGCACCGCATCGACGTCACGTCGGCGCTGCGCGCGGGCGAGAACGACCTGGAGGTGGCGTTCCGGTCGCCGATCCGCGCCGCGGACGCCGCGAGCCTCGCGCTCGGCGCCCGGCCGCACGCGAACCACCACCCGTACAACTCGATCCGCAAGATGGCGTGCAGCTTCGGGTGGGACTGGGGCATCGACACCGCGACCTCCGGCATCTGGCGTCCCGTAGCCATCGAGAGCTGGTCGGGCGCACGACTCGTGGATGCGCTGATCGCGGGTCACGTCGTGGACGGCGTGCCGCGGGTGCGGGCCACGGCATCCGTCGACGGAGTCGTCGAGGGTCTGCGTGCACGGCTCGTCATCGCGGGCGCGGATTTCGAGGCCGAGTTCGAGGCCGAGGTGCGCGACGGCGCGGTGCTCGTCGAGGGCGATGTGCCGTCGGCCGGGCTCTGGTGGCCGCGCGGCCACGGCGAACAGCCGCTGTACGAGGCCAGGCTGGTGCTGCTGCGCGACGGCGAGGAGATCGACGAGCACGAGCGGCGCGTCGGGTTCCGCTCGGTCGCGGCGCGACTGGACGAGGACGAGCACGGCGTCGGCTTCGCCATCGTCGTGAACGACCGGGTCATCGAGATCCGCGGGGCGAACTGGATCCCTGACGACGCGTTCCCGCACCGCGTCGACCGCGCACGGTACGCCGAGCGGCTCGCACAGGCGGAGTTCGCGGGCCTCAACCTCATCCGCGTCTGGGGCGGCGGCATCTACGAGTCCGACGACTTCTACGCCGAGTGCGACGAACGAGGCCTGCTGACCTGGCAGGACTTCCTGTTCGCGTGCGCGGCGTACTCGGAGGACGAGCCGCTGCGGACCGAGGTCGAACTCGAGGCGCGAGCGGCAGTCGTCCGCCTCGCCTCGCATCCGTCGCTCGTGATCCTCAACGGCAACAACGAGAACATCTGGGGCCGGCAGGAGTGGCGCTGGGAGGGTCGCCTCGACGGCCGCACCTGGGGCGCCGGCTACTACTACGAGCTGCTGCCGGCGATCGTCGCCGAGCTCGCCCCGCACGTGCCCTACACGCCGGGCAGCCCGTTCAGCCCCGACCGCGACGATCGGCAGAACGCCGCGGAGCGCGGCACCATGCATGTCTGGGACACCTGGAACCAGAAGGACTGGACGCACTACCGCGACCACCGTCCGCGGTTCGTCGCGGAGTTCGGGTGGCAGGGGCCGCCCACGTGGAGCACGCTCACCAGAGCCATCGGCGACGACCCGCTCACCCCCGAGTCGCCGGGGATGATCGTGCACCAGAAGGCGATGACCGGCAACGACAAGCTCACCGACGGCCTCGCGCCGCACCTGCCGCTGCCGAACGACATGGACGACTGGCACTGGGCGATGTCGCTCAATCAGGCGGTGGCCGTGCGCACCGCGATCGAGTGGTGGCGGTCGCTCGCCCCGTACAACACCGGCACAATCACCTGGCAGCTCAACGACTGCTGGCCGGTGACCTCCTGGGCCGCGGTCGACGGCGACGGCCGTCGCAAGCCGCTGCTCTTCGCGATGCGTGCGGCGAACGCTGCGCGCCTGACGACGATCCAGCCCGGCGCCGAGGGGCTGACCCTCACCGTTACGAACGACACCGACGAGGAGTGGCGGGCCGAGTTCGCGATCGCCCGGCGGTCGTTCGACGGGGCGGCGCTCGCCGAGCAGACCTGGTCGGTCGCCGTGCCCCCGCGCGGCATCGAGCGGATCGACCTCGACGCCGACGTCGCCACGGCGCAGGATGCCGCGGGTGAACTGATCCGCGCGACCTCCGACGCCGGCGAGGCGACCGCGGAGTGGTTCTTCGCCGAACCGCGCGACTCGTCGCTGCCGGCGGCGTCGACAGAGGTCTCCGCGGAGCGCACCGAGCACGGGTGGACGGTCGAGGTCACGGCCGGCACGCTCGTGCGCGATCTCACTCTGCTCGTCGACCGGATCGACCCGGCGGCCGAGACCGACGAGGCGCTCATCACGCTGCTCCCCGGCGAGACTGCCCGGTTCACCGTGCGCGGAGCAACGGATGCCGACGTCGCGGCGTTCTCGGACCGTCTGGTGCTGCGATCGATGAACGACCTGATCGGACGCGAGGGCTGAGCCCCGCGGCTCCCGCAGGGTAGCGCGCGTCGGTTCTGCGCGCCACCGGGGTCCCGCATCCCTCGCGGCCCTCCACACTGGCGCTATGCCGACCACCGTCTTCCGTCTCGGCGGCCGCGCGCTGCGCGCTGTCATGGCCGTCGTCCTGCTGCTCCGGCGCCCGCGGCCCATCCACGCGCACGGTGTCGTCTTCGAGGGCGACCTCGTGCTCCTCGAGGGACGGAGGGCCTCCGGCATCCGCTGGTTCGACGCGCCGCCGGCAGCGGCCGTACCCGTCGTGGTGCGCGTGTCGCGATCGGTGGGGCTTCCGCCGTGGCTGCCCGACGTGTGGGGACTGGGGGTGCGGTGGACGCACGACGGTCGCGACGTCGACCTGGAGCTCGCGTCGACCGGCGTCGGAGTGCCCGGTCGGCACTTCCTCCTGCCCCGCCGGTCGCCGTCGCGCGCCACGATGAGCAGCATCTTCCCGTACCGATCGCCGCAGGGTCCGGTCCTCCTCGCCGCCCGGACGATGCCGCCACGATCTCTGCCCGCCGACCTCGACGCGCTGCGCGAGGCCGTCGCGCGGCATCCGTGGGTCCTGCGGCTCTACTGCGCGTCGCCGAGGGGAAAGTGGCATCCGATCGGGGAGCTGCGTCTGCGTGACCCGCGCGCGGGCGACGACCCGGACCTGCGCTTCGACATCGATCGCAACCCGCTGCCCGGCGCCGACAGCTACGGCTGGGCGCGGGCGCTGCGCCGGCCGTCGTACCGACTGGCGCAGGGGACGGCCGTCGGCGCCGGTCAGACCAGGGCGTCCTCGACGAGCAGCACACCGCTGTCGATCGCGGAGAACGACAGCACCTTGTAGCCCTCGGACTCGAAGTAGATCGTCGCCCGATCCGCCTCGACACCCGTGACGGTACCGGCGCCCCAGTCCCGGTGGCGGACATTCTGGTCCATCGCGACGGGCGCCTCGGCGATCGCGGCCTCGTCGTCGGCTGCGGCCGAGCTGTCGCGCTGCTCGCAGCGGTCGCAGTTGTCGCACCAGGCCGGGCCGTCGACTCCGAAGTACTCGAGCAGCACCCGGCGCCGGCACTGCATGGTCTCGGCGTACGCACGCATCATCGCTAGACGCGAGTCGGCGATCCGCTCGCGAGACTCCAGGGTCTCCCGCACGGCCTTCGCCGCCTGGGCGGCGGTGACCGGGCGGACCAGGCGCACCCCGTCGGTCGTGTCGACGAGACCCGCATCGACGAGGTCGTTCACGAGACGGGTCACCGTGCGCGGGGGCTTGCCGACGGCATCCGCCAGAGCGCGCAGGTGCGCGCCGGGCTTCGCGACGATCGCGGTGCGCAGCGCGCGGATGTCAGCCGTCTGCACCGAGCGTCTCGTGAAGAAGCGTCGCAGCCCGAGGTCCTCGGGCCGGTAGTGCAGCGCGGTGGTCGCGGGCTCCCCGTCGCGACCGGCGCGTCCGACCTCCTGATAGTACGCGTCCAGCGACTCGGTGACGGTCGCGTGCAGCACGAAGCGCACGTCGGCGCGGTCGATGCCCATGCCGAACGCCGAGGTGGCCACGACGATGTCGAGCGTGCCGTCGCGCCAGCGGTCCTGCACGTCACGCCGCTCCGCGGCCTTGAGTCCCGCGTGGTAGGCGGCGACGCGGCGGTCGTCCGAGGCGATCTCCGCGGCGTAGCTCTCGGCCTCCTTCCGGGTCGCGACGTACACGATGCCCGGCGCGGTCCACGTGCGGGCCTCCTGCACGACCGCGGCCTTCTTCTCGGCGTCGCTCTCGTGCCGGTGCACGACGAGACGGATCTCCGGACGGTCGACGCCGTGCACCTGCACATCGACGTCGGTCATCGACAGCTTCTCGATGATCTCGGCGCGGACCGGCTCCGACGCCGTCGCGGTCATCGCGAGCACGGGCGGGTCGCCGAGGTCGCGGCGCACATCGCCGAGCCGGGCGTAGTCGGGCCGGAAGTCGTGCCCCCACGACGACACGCAGTGCGCCTCGTCGACGACGAACAGCGAGACGCCGGCCGTCGCGAGGCGAGCCACCGTGTCTTCCTTCGCCAGCTGCTCGGGGGCGAGCAGCACGTACACCGGGCCGCCCTGGTCGATCAGCTCCCAGGCGCGAGCGGTGTCGGCGGCGGAGGTCGAGCCGTTGAGCGCGACGGCGGGCGGGGCGGCCGGAGCCTCGCGGATCGAGGCCAGCTGGTCGGCCTGCAGCGCCAGGAGGGGCGAGACGACGAGCACCACACCGCCGCGCCGCGCGCCGGCGACCTGGTAGACCGCCGACTTCCCGCCTCCGGTCGCCAGCACGAGCAGGGTGTCGCGCCCGGCGGCCGCCGAGGTGATGGCCTCGCGCTGCCCGGGCAGCAGCTCCTCCCACCCGAATCCGTCGCGGGCGATGTCGTCGACGGAAGCGGGAGACGTGACGGAAGAGCTCATGACAGCGACGGTAAGTCCGCGATCCGGAACGTGCGCGAGGGTTGACATCGGGATGCCGGTGGCGCACGGCATCCGCTCTCGGTCGCCGGTCGCCGAGACGGCTGGGTGGTGTTTCCGGGGCGGGGCCGCTAGAACGCGTAGCGGATGCGGCACGAGGGCAGGTGTCGGGCGACCAGCCGGGTGAACGCATCGACGTGCGCGCGCTTGAGGTCGGCGCGGTACCGCACGTTGACGGCGCCGTTCTGCGACACCTTCGTCTCCTGCGTCGCCGGAGTCCACAGCAGCTCCTCGGCTTTCGGATGCCAGCCGAGGTTGACCTCGTGCAGCCGCTCGTTGTGGGTGAGGAAGATCACCTCGGCCGCCAGCTGCTGCTTCGCGGCCGGGGACAGCACGTCGTCGAGGTGGACGAGCAGCTCGGTCCAGTCCTCGATCCAGGTGGGCGTGACGATGATCGGCGAGAAGTTGAGGTGCACCTCGTAGCCGGCCTCGACGAAGTCGTTGATCGCCGCGATGCGCTCGGCGATCGGCGAGGTGCGGATGTCGGTGACCTTCGCGACGGATGCCGGCATCAGCGAGAAGCGGATGCGGGTGCGCCCGAGCGGATCCCAGTCGAGCAGATCGCGGTTGACGTACTTCGTCGCGAACGACGCCTTCGCGGTGGGCAGCATGCGGAACAGGTCGCAGACGTCGCGCACGTTCTCGCTGATCATCGCGTCGACCGAGCAGTCGCTGTTCTCGCCGATGTCGTAGACCCACGCGTCGGGGTCGCACTGGTTCGGCTCGGTCTTCGGCCCCTGCTTGCTGACGTGCCTGGCGAGGTGGGCGGTGATGCGGTCGATGTTGGTGAACACGGTCACCGGGTTGCTGTATCCCTTGCGCCGCGGCACATAGCAGTAGGCGCAGGCCATGGCGCAGCCGTTCGCGAGCGAGGGGGCGATGAAGTCCGCCGAGCGGCCGTTGAGGCGCGTGGCCACGCTCTTCTTCTCGCCGAGCACGAGCGCCTCGGTCTTGATGCGCACCCAGCGGGCGACGTTGCTCTCGTCGCCGTGCACCTCCGGTATCTGCCAGTGAGATTCGACGGGCACGATCGTCGCGTCCGGCCACCGGGCGATGATCTCCTGCCCACGGGGCGACCGCGCCGCGTCCGGTTCCGCATAGATCCGCCTGACGTCGAGCAGGGGAGACGGCGCACGCATGCCTCCTGTCTACTCCGGGCCACCGACATCGCCTCCCGCGGACGGCCGGTGGCGCGGCATGCACGGCTCGGACTGGCAGGGTGGAGGGGTGACCAGCGGATCCGACAGGCCAGAGGTGATCGTCGAGCACGTGACCTCGCCGTCGGCGACCACGCGTGTCACGCGGGTGACGACGACCGCGGCGGCTGGTCGAGAGCCGTTCGTGCTGGTCGCGGGCATCGGCGTCTCGGCGAGCTACTTCGAGTTCCTCGCGCCGACGCTCGCGCAGCGGGGAGACGTGTACGCCCTCGACCTCGCCGGATTCGCCGGCGTCGCGAAACCCCGCGGCCGCACGCCGACGATCTCCTTCTTCGCCGACCAGGTCGAGGCGGTCCTGGACCACTACGGACTGTCGACGCCCGTGCTCATCGGCCACTCGATGGGGTCGCAGATCGTCACCGAGGTGCTGACGCGCAGGTCCGACCTGCGGCACGCCGTGCTCGTGAGTCCCGTGGTCGACGAGCAGGAGGCCACGGTGTTCCGACAGGCCGTGCTGTTCCTGCAGTCATCGCTGCGGGAGTCGCTGCATCTGGCCATGATCGCCGTCTCGGCCTACATCCTCTGCGGACCGGTGTACTTCCTCCGGGTGCTCCCGCACATGCTGCGCTACCGGATCACGGATGCCGTCGGCGGGCTCTCCACGCGGATGCTGTTCATCCGCGGCGAGCACGATGCGACCTCGTCGCGGCGATTCCACTCGCGCCTGATCGCCGCCTGCCCCGCGGCGTCTCGCTGGGAGATCAAGGGCGCGGCGCACTCGATCATCAACGCGCATGCCGTGGGGGTCGCGAAGCTCACGATGCGGCACGTCGACGACGAGCTGCCGCGGCGGGGGCGGATGTCCGACGAGGAGGCGCTGACGCCTCCGCCCCTCCGCACCGATCTCGCGATGATCGTCGGTGCGGTCGCGGCGCGGGTGCGCGAGTGGGTGAGCGCGCTGCGCGGCGATGAGGCGGGTGTCGCGGACGCGAAGGAGGACCACGCGCACATCCTCTGGCGGGCGTACCGGGCCGGCGTAAGGCACCCGAAGGACTGACCTCAGGCGGGCTCGGGGGCTCTGGTGTCGGAGGGCTCAGAGCGGGAACGCTGCGAGTGGTCGTGCAGTCCGGAGAGCCCCGCACGCGTGTGCGACCGCACGGCCGCGACGGTCTGCGCCGTGCGAGCGGCGATCTCGTACGGGGTCAGACCGGCGAAGTGGGAGAGAGTGCGCGCGACGGCGTACCGGTGCGCGATGCCGCACAGCCACACGGCGACCGTGTCACGAGAGGCGTCGAAGTCGGCGGCGTACCGCCACGCGTGCAGATAGGTCTCCTGCAGCGCCTCCTCGGCGGCGGTCCTGTCGCGGACGACGCCGAGGATCAGGCCGAACACCTGCGCGGAGGTGAGGTCGTACACCTGGGCGAGTGCGGCCTGGCCGCCTGCGGCGGCTTCGGCCATCAGCCGGCGCTCCGCACCCCGCGCAGCATCCTCGCCGGAGGAGGAGAGCGGGGCGGGAGCGTCCATGCCATGATCGTCGCACGCGGCACGACGTCGCGCGCCTGCTTGAAACGGGCCGGGAAAGGTGGTATCCGGTCGCCCGGATCAGACCCGCCATTGTCCGTTCGCCGCCGCCACCGTCTGGAAGTTGGTCGCGACGACCTGGGAGATGGCGATGAGCGCTCCGAAGTCCTCGGCGTAGGCGGATCGGACGCGCTCGCGCACCTCGGAATGGCGCCTCACGATCGCGCAGGAGCACCTGCGCGCCGGCACCCCGGTAGGCACGATCGCGGCGGAGCTCGGCTATGCCAGCGCCTCGGCGTTCTCGCGCGCGTTCTCCCAGCGGCTCGGATGCAGTCCGAGGGCGTGGCTCGCGCTCGCCGCCTGACGCGCCAGGTGCGGACGCCCTGAGCATCCGCGCTAATAATGCGTATTATCACGTTGACCATCTCGGTCCTCTGTCGCCAGAGTGAGGGAACACCCCGCAGGCGATCAAGGAGGATCGATGCCGCACCACCGCTCGACGCAGGCCGATGTCGCGGCTCTCGCCGGCGTCAGCCAGGCGACGGTCAGCATCGTGCTGAGCGGGCACACGCCGAAGGGCGTGCGCATCTCGGAGGCCACGCGCAACCGGGTGCTCGAGGCGCTCCGCATCACGGGGTACTCGGCCAACCCGGTGGCGCAGCGCCTCGCCGGCGGCAAGAACCAGCTGCTCGGCGTCTTCACCTACGAGAAGACGTTCCCGCGCGGAGGCCGTGACTTCTACGGGGCTTTCCTGAACGGCATCGAGGAGGCGGCCGAGCAGCTCGGCGTCGACATGCTGCTGTTCACCTCGGCCCGGGTGGTCGACGGACGACGCCGGCTCGCGGGCGACGGGTGGCAGCGGTTGGGCATCGCCGACGGATGCCTGCTGCTCGGCCAGCAGGAGGACCGCGAAGAGCTGCAGCACCTGCTCGACACGAACTACCCGTTCGTCTTCATCGGCAAGCGCGAGACCGACAAGCACCTGCTGCCGTACGTCGGGGCCGACTACGTCACGGCCACCGCCCGACAGATTGATCGGCTCGTCGCTCTCGGGCACACCCAGATCGCCTATGCGGGCGCGCGCAGCGACGACCAGTCCACCCGCGACCGCGTCGACGGCTACCGCGACGCGATGAAGGCCAAGGGGCTCGCGCCCCGCTTCCTCGACCTGCGAGACGGCGCCCGCGGCATCGACGAGATCGTCGAGCGCGGCATCACCGCCCTGCTGCTCGCCCCCGAGAACGACCCGGACGAGATCGCCGACGCGCTCGAGGCGAGGGGGCTCGCCGTGCCACGCGATCTCTCGGTCGTGCTGCTGGGTCAGCCGCACCTGCCGCTGCGCCGCGGGCGCCGGTGGTCGGGCTTCTCCGTCCCGCGGGAGGAGATGGGCGCCCGCGCCCTCGTGCTGCTCTCGCGGATCGTGCATCAGGATGCCGAGCCGAACCGCCGCTCCTCGGTCCGCCCGTCCGCCGCCCTGCGGCTCACGGACGCCGACTACCACCAGATCATCGACTGTCCGGACGTCGAGGGCGACACCGTCGCGCTGGCGCCCTCCCTCACCCGACCCTTCGAAAGGAACCCTTCGTGACAACGCGAGAACTGACCACCGACATCCTCGTCGTGGGCGCCGGACTCGGCGGCGTGGCCGCCGCCCTCGCCGCCGCCGACCGAGGTGCCCACGTGATCCTCACCGAGGAGTACCCGTGGATCGGCGGCCAGCTCACCTCGCAGGCGGTGCCGCCCGACGAGCACCCCTGGGTGGAGGAGTTCGGCATCACCGCCCGCTACCGGCAGCTGCGCGACGGCATCCGCGAGGTCTACCGTCGCCGCTACCCGCTGACGGATGCCGCGAAGGGCCGCGCCGACCTCAACCCCGGTGCGGGCTGGGTGTCGAAGCTGTGCCACGAGCCGCGGATCGCGGTCGGCGTGCTGGAGGAGATGCTCGCCCCGCACCGGTCGACGGGCCGCGTCCGCCTGCTGGAACGCGTGCGCCCTGTCTCGGCCGACGTCGACGGAGACCGCATCACCCGCGTCACGCTGCAGTCCGAGGTCGACGGCGAGACCGTCTCGGTCACCGCGCAGTACGTGCTCGACGCGACCGAGACGGGCGAGCTGCTGCCGCTGTCGGGCACCGAGTACGTGACCGGCTTCGAGTCGCGCGCCGAGACCGGCGAGCCCAGCGCCCCCGACGAGGCCCAGCCCGACAACGTGCAGGCGCTCAGCGTGTGCTTCGCGATCGAGCACGTCGACGGCGACCACACGATCGAGCGCCCAGCCGACTACGACTTCTGGCGCGACTACCTGCCCGAGGCCTGGCAGGGCAGCCGGATGCTGTCGTGGGAGGCCCCGAACCCCCGCACCCTCGAGATGGGCACGCGCGCGTTCGACCCCAACCCGGGCGACGACGTCGCCGAGGTCGACGCCGACCAGTCGCGCAATGCGGGCGACGCGAACCTGTGGACGTTCCGCCGCATCGCCGCGCGCGACCAGTTCGAGCAGGGCTTCTACGAGAGCGACATCTGCCTCGTGAACTGGCCCAGCATCGACTACTTCCTCGCCCCGGTGCTCGATGTGTCGCGCGACGAGGAGCTCGAGCACTACCGGCGGGCACGGCAGCTCTCGTTGTCGATGATGTACTGGATGCAGACCGAGGCGCCGCGCGCCGACGGCGGCACCGGATACCCCGGTCTGCGGCTGCGCCCCGACGTGATGGGGTCGGACGACGGGCTCGCCCAGGCCCCGTACCACCGCGAGTCGCGGCGCATCAGGGCGCTCACCACGGTCACCGAGAACGATGTGTCGTACGACGTGCGCGGCGACGAGGGCGCGACCAGGTACGAGGAGTCCGTCGGCGTCGGCATGTACCGCATCGACCTGCACCCCTCCACGGGCGGCGACACCTACATCGACGTGGCCTCCACGCCCTTCGAGATCCCGCTCGGCGCGCTCATCCCGCAGCGCACCGCCAACCTGCTCGCCGCGAACAAGAACATCGGCACGACGCACATCACGAACGGCTGCTACCGGCTGCACCCCGTGGAGTGGAACGTCGGAGAGGCGGCCGGCCACCTCGCCGCCTTCTGCGCCGCGACGGACACCACTCCGCACGAGGTGCACGGCGACGCCGGCATCCGCTCCGACTACCAGCGCGAGCTGGAGGCCGCCGGCGTCGAGCTGCACTGGCCGGAGGGCCGCGTCTACGCCTACTGACCACCCACCACTACCCACCCGAATCACAGCACAGCAAGGAGAAGACAACCATGAGCACATCCGCATCGCGTCGTCGGCGTCTGCCGCTGACGGCCGGGGCCGGCATCGCCGCCGTCGCCCTCGTGCTCGCCGGATGCAGCGGGAGCCCCGAGGGCGCCGCCACCCCCGACGAGCCCGTCGAGCTCCGCATGACGGTCTGGACGGCCGACGAGACGCAGCTCGGCCTGTTCCAGGAGATCGCCGACGAGTACGTCGCCGAGAACCCGGAGCTGGTCTCGAAGGTCACCTTCGAGCCGATCCCGTTCGACGACTACACGACGACGCTCACCACCCAGCTCGCGGGAGGCAACGCCCCCGACCTCGGCTGGATCCTCGAGAGCTACGCCCCGGAGTTCGTCTCCTCGGGCGCCCTCTACGACATCACCGACACGCTGCAGGACCACGAAGGGTACGAGTACGACGACCTGCTCGACTCCTCGCTCGCGCTGTGGCAGCAGGACGACAAGCTCTTCGCGTACCCGTTCTCGAACAGCCCGTTCGCCGTGTTCGTGAACACCGACCAGATCGCCGCGGCCGGTCAGCCGAACCCGGCCGACCTCGTGGCCTCGGGCGACTGGACGTTCGACGCGGCCCGCGACATCTCCGCCGCCTCCGCCGCGACCTCGGGCAAGCAGGGCCTCGTGGTGCGCGACTTCGACTACAAGGTGTGGGAGAACCTCGCCACCATCTGGTCGTCGTTCGGCGCCTCGCCGTGGAGCGAGGACGGCGCCAGCTGCACGCTGACCGACCCCGAGATGGTCGACGCGATGACGTGGATCCACGACGCGATCTTCGTCGACAAGGCGATGCCCGGACCGGGGGTCACCGCCGACTTCTTCGCCGGGGACGCCGCGATGACGATCACGCAGATCAGTCGTGCGTCGGCTCTCGACGACTCGTTCGGGTGGGACGTCGTGCCGCTGCCGGACGGACCGGAGGGGCGCCAGAACGTGATCGGACAGGCCGGCATCGGCGTGTTCGCGAACGCCGAGAACCCCGGCGTCGCCGCCGACTTCCTCGCCTACTTCACGGCGCCGGAGAACGCCGAGAAGCTCGCGGCGTACTTCCCGCCGCCCCGCGAGTCGCTGCTGAACGCCGAGACCCTCGCCGCCGGCAACCCGCGCCTGACCGAGGAGCAGCTGCAGGCCGTGGTCGTCGACGGGATCCAGGATGCCGTGACGAAGCCGGCGCACCCGAACTTCGCCAAGATCCAGGACACGGTGCGTGCGCAGCTCGACGCCCTGTGGACCGCGGACGCCGACGTGGAGTCCGTGCTCGGCAGCACCTGCGAGACGATCGCTCCGCTTCTGGAGGGCTGATCGCATGACATCCTCCGCCGTCCTCGCGGCGGCCGACACCGCGGAGCGGAAGGGGCGTCCCGCACGCCCCCGCCGCTCCGCGGCGACGCGGCAGGACTGGATCGTCGGGTACACGATGGTCGCTCCGGTCGTGCTCGGCGCCGTCGCCTTCGTCATCGTCCCGCTCGTCGCCGTGATCTGGTTCTCGCTGCACGACTGGAACGTGCTCGCCAACACCTTCGTGTTCGCAGGAGCCGACAACTACGAGCGGATGCTGGCCGACCCCGGACTCAGGGACTCGCTGCTCGCGAGCCTGTGGTTCTCGATCGGGCTGGTCGTGCTCAACGTCACGCTCGCCCTCTTCCTCGCGGTGCTGCTCAACCAGAAGCTGCCGGGGACGACGACCTTCCGCACGTTCTTCTTCTCGCCGGTCGTCGTCTCGCTCGTCGCGTGGACCATCGTCTGGAGCTTCCTGCTGCAGTCCGACGGCGGCATCAACGGCTTCCTCGCCACCGTGGGAATCGAGGGGCCGAACTGGCTGCGCAACGACGTCACGGCGATGCTGGCCGTGATCGTCGTCCAGGTGTTCAAGAACGTCGGCCTCAACATGATCCTGTTCCTCGCCGCGCTCCAGGGCGTACCCGAGGAGATCGGCGAGGCCGCGAAGATCGACGGAGCCGGCGCCTGGCGTCGCTTCCGCTCGATCACGCTGCCGATGATCAGCCCGACGATCCTGCTCGTGATGATTCTCACCATCGTCGGCTCGCTCGAGGTGTTCGCGCAGATCGCGGTGCTCACCGGAGGCGGCCCTGGCAACTCCACGACCGTGCTCGTGTACTACCTGTATCAACAGGCGTTCCGCTTCAACGACTTCGGCTACGCGAGCGCCATCGCCGTGCTGATGTTCCTCATCGTGCTCGTGCTGACGCTCGTGCAATGGCAGACCAGGAAGAGGTGGGTCTTCAATGAGAACTGACGTCATCGACCGGCCGGAGTCCCTCAGCACCCGTGCCGTCACGACCGGATCGCCGGAGCGGCGCGAGCGGCCGGGCGCCGCCACCCGCCGCCGGCGCTGGTTCGCGGGAGGCCTCATCGCGCTGATGGCCGTGCTCAGCATCCCCTTCGTCTTCCCGACGCTGTGGATGATCACGAGCAGCTTCAAGCCGATGAGCGAGATCCTCCAGAAGGTCCCGACCCTGTGGCCGGCGAACCCGACGGCCGAGGCGTACGGCGAGGTGTTCCGCCTGCAGCCGTTCGCGCAGCAGTACGGGAACAGCCTCTACATCGCCGCGCTCGTCACGGTGGGCACGATGCTCGTCGCCGCCATGGCCGGGTACGCGTTCGCCCGCATCCGCTTCCCCGGCGCGAACGCGCTCTTCCTCGTGGTGCTCGTGGGGCTGCTGGTGCCCAGCGAGGTGACGATCGTCCCGCTGTTCCGCTTCGTGAACTCCCTGGGGCTGATCAACACGCACTGGCCGCTGATCGTCATCCCCGTGCTCGGGGCGCCGGCGGTGCTCGCGGTGTTCATCATGCGCCAGTTCTTCCTCGGGCTGCCGACGGAGCTGGAGGAAGCCGGGCGCATGGACGGTCTCGGCCGCTGGGGCATCTTCTGGCGCATCGCGTTCCCGCTGGCTCGACCCGCGCTCGCCGCGGTCGCGATCTTCACGTTCCTGAAGTCGTGGAACCTGTACCTCGAGCCGATCGTGTACCTGTCGAGCAAGGACATGTTCACGCTGCCGCAGGCGCTGACGCAGTACGTCGACGCCTACGGCGGGCCGATGTGGAACGTGCAGCTCGCCGCCACGACGCTCACGGTCGTGCCCGTGCTGGTCGTGTTCCTGTTCGCGCAGAAGCAGTTCGTGCAGGGGCTCGCCCACACCGGTCTGAAGGGCTGACCCGCAACTCCGGTGCCGGCCGGAGCCACGGGCACAGCGAAGAGGCTTCCTTCTGTTCGGAGGCGGCCTCTTCGCTGACGCGGTCTACGCGCTGTTCTGCACGGAGAGGCTGCAGCGAGCTTGTGGAGGGGCTGACGGGAATCGAACCCGCGCTGTCTGCTTGGGAAGCAGAAGTTCTGCCATTGAACTACAGCCCCGTACCCGTTCCGAAGACCGGGTGATCGCAAGCCTACCCGCCAGGCACGTCACGACCAAAGCGTCGCGCCGACACGGCAACTAGGCTGGTGCCGTGCTTCTCAGCGATCGCGACATCAGGGCAGAACTCGCATCGGGCCGGATCGGCCTGCAGCCGCACGAGCCGGAGATGATCCAGCCGTCGAGCGTCGACGTGCGTCTGGACCGCTACTTCCGGCTGTTCGACAACCACAAGTACCCGTTCATCGATCCGTCGGTCGATCAGCCGGAGCTCACGCGGCTGATCGAGGTCGACCCCGACGAGCCGTTCATCCTGCACCCGGGGGAGTTCGCGCTCGGGGCGACGTTCGAGCAGGTCACGCTCGCGGAAGACGTGGCTGCGCGTCTCGAGGGCAAGTCGTCACTGGGGCGCCTCGGGCTCATCACCCACTCGACCGCCGGCTTCATCGACCCCGGCTTCACGGGGCACGTGACGCTCGAGCTCGCGAACGTCGCGACGCTGCCGATCAAGCTGTGGCCGGGCATGAAGATCGGGCAGCTGTGCTTCTTCCGCCTGACGTCCCCGGCCGAGAACCCGTACGGATCGGGTCCCTACGGCAACCGTTACCAGGGGCAGCGGGGGCCGACGGCATCCCGGTCGTTCCAGAATTTCCACCGCACGGACGTCGGGGTCACCGACGTCGGAGCCCTCGGAGGCTGACATGAGCGACGACAGCACGCGCCCGCAGGACGACTCGGCGGATGCTGTCGCGCCACCGCCCGCGACGCCGGATCCCGACGAGCTGCTCGCCGCGCCCCCGGCATCCGCCACCCCCGTCCCGGAGGGGCTGCTGACGCCGCCCCCGGCATCCGACGCCCCCGTGCCCGAGGGGCTGCTGACGCCTCCGCCCGCCGACATCGCACCCGCGGGCGCCGTGATCCCCCCTCCGCCGGCGGATGCCGAGCTGCCGGCGACCCGCAGCGCTCGCCGCCGTCCGGCCGTGCTCGCGGACGACGCTCCGTCGGCTGTCGCCGACGACTGGGCCCGCCCGTCGGTGGCACCGCAGGATCCGGACCCCGGGTCGTATCGCGGCCTCGCGGTCGCGGTCTTCGCAGTGCTCGTGTTGCTGCTGATCGGCGCGATCGCGGGCGCGGCCTACCTCGCGACGTCGGTCGGGCTGCCGTTCGCGGCGGATGCCGTCGCCCCGCCGACCTCGACGGCATCCGCGCTCCTGGGCTGACGGGGTCGCGCCGCCACCCTCCCTCTTTCAGCGCCTTCGCGAGGCGCCTTCAGCGCGTTTGCGCGGCTCTTTCAGCGCGTTCGCGCGGCTCGTTCAGCGCGTTCGCGAGGCGAGCGCGAACGCGGGGACGGCGACGGCCACGACGACGACGTGCATGACCATGAGCGCGATCACGGCGCCGGTGGTCGTGCCGGGGATGAACCCCAGCGCCAGCAGCAGCACGTCGGGGACGAACGAGGCGACCGTCACCAGCGGGACGAGTATCGACAGCATCCGGCGCGGATCCTTCGCGCGCCGGGTCACGAGCGACCAGCCGACCCACCCGGCGGCGACTCCGAGCGCCGTGAAGAGTCCGAACGCGGGCGGGGTGAGGGGGCCGTAGGCGGCGGGTGCGCCGGTCGCGATCGCGACGGCGGCGACCACGGCATTGAGTGCGATCGCGATGGCGACGGCGGCGGTGAGGATCAGCGCCGCGCCGGCCCGTGAACGGGTCGCGGTGGGCTCTGCGGACGTGGTGGTGACCATGACGACTCCTTGCTCGAGGAATACGGTACTGACCAGTACCGCTATATACGGTACTGCTCGATCCCGGAATGTACAATGGCCACGTGGGAGCGGACGAGGCGAGCAGGGCGGCTGGTCGCCCGCGCGACCCCGGAGTCGAGGCGGCGATCCTCTCGGCGGTGCAGGACCTGCTCATCGAAGAGGGCTACGACGGCACGACCATCGCGGCGGTGGCGGAGCGGGCCCGGTGCGGCCGGTCGGCGATCTACCGCCGCTGGGAGACCAAGGCCGAGCTCGTGGTCGCGGCGGTCCGCGCTCTGCAGGTCACGGCCGAGGCTCCCGACACCGGCACCCTGCGCGGTGACCTGCTCGCCGCCGCGCTGCATTTCGCCGACGCCGACGAGCGGACCGCGACGGTGCTCGCCGGCATCCTCAGCGAGATCGGCCGCGACGACGAGCTCAGAACCGTCGCCTATCGGGTGATCGGCGGACCGCCCGTCGCCGTGCTGACGACCGTGATCGAGCGGTGGAAGGACCGCGGCGAGGTGCGCGCCGATGCGCCCGTCGCGCTCATCGCCGGGATCGTGCCGACGGCGGCGTTCGGCAGCGTGAGCCTGCGGCGACGGGCGCTCGATCCGGAGACGGTCGCGGAGCTCATCGACCAGGTGGTGCTGCCGGCCTTGCGGTAGTCGCCGGGGTGGGTCGCCGTGCGGCGTCGTCGGCTCGGGAGAAATCCGCGGAGACGCGGAGAGCCCCACCCTGCGTGAGGGTGGGGCTCCAGGGGATGCCGTGGTCAGGCGTCGCGACCGCGACGGAAACCGGCGTCGAAACCACGCTCGAACGCGTGGGTGAGGCGGGCGGCGCGGTGGCGACCGTGGCCGCGCTGGGGGCCGAAGCCGTAGCCGCGGCCGGGCTCGAAGCCGTGCTCGTGCTCGCGCGTGCCGTGCTCGCCCCGGTCGTGCTGGCCCCGGTGGTGGGCCGTGCGGTCGTGGGCGGGGTGACCGCGGTGGCCGCAGTCGTGCCCCTGCTCGTGGTCGTATCCGCGACGCGGATCGACGCCGAGACGCGGGTCGAAGCCGTCACGCGGGTCGAAGCCGTGCCGGTGCCCGAAGCCGCGGACGTGACCGAAGGCGCGAGGGCCGCCGAAGCGGTGGCCGCGTCCGTGCCGGTGGTGCCGTCCGCGTCCGCGGGGGAGCGGCGTCTCCTCGTCCCAGCCGAATGCGCGGGCGATGCTCTCGAGGGAGGCCATCGTCGTGGCGAGGTCGTCAGGGGAGACGGCGTCGGTGACCGTCGCGCGGATGCCGTCGACGAGGGCGCCGAGCCGTTCCTTGGTGGCGCGTCCTTCGTCGGTGAGCGCCCAGCCGTCGCCGTCGGCGACGACCCAGCCGCGGTCGACGAGATCGTTCAGCTTGTGCGCCGTGAGCGGGCGGCGGGCGGGGGCAGTGCCGTCGACGACGTTCAGCAGCCGCCAGTCGCGGCGCGTCGCGTGCTCGCCGGCGAAAGCGGCCTCGAACTGCGCGGCCATCAGGCGGTCGATCGCCTTCAACCAGTAGCCGAAGGGGCGGTCAGGGGTCTGCTCGGTGTTCTGTGTGTCGGTGGTGTTCATGGGGTGAGTCCTTAGATGTCAGTGTGCATGTGCTTGTCATAGGGCATGTATATGTAGTGTGACATGCAGTCCGATTACATGTCAAGTCGCATGTAAAATCGAGCTGTGACGACTTCAGATGACGACCCCACCGAGGCGATCGCCCGCGCACTCGCGCGGTTGCGTAGCAGACGCCCGGGCGAGCGGGAGCGGGGTCCGGGCGGGCATGGGCGGCACGGGTGGCACGGCGGACCGCATTCCGACCACGTCGAGCACGCACATCCTGGTCACCCGGGTCACCCGGGTGACCCGGGTCGTCCCGGGATGCCGCCCTGGATGGCCGACCCGTCGGGGCGATTCGGCGGACCGGCGCGGATGCGGATGCTGGAGGCG
This sequence comes from Microbacterium sp. CR_7, assembly GCF_041954755.1. Classification (NCBI taxonomy): domain Bacteria; kingdom Bacillati; phylum Actinomycetota; class Actinomycetes; order Micrococcales; family Microbacteriaceae; genus Microbacterium; species Microbacterium sp. CR_7. Next base: position 25,702 of record NZ_JAVAYF010000008.1, on the reverse strand, counting down.
CTCGCCGCGGCATCCTCTCCCTTGAGTGTGAGTGATCTCGGTGCCGCGATCGGCGTCGATCAGCCGCGGGCTTCCCGCCTGGTCCAGCAGGGCGTCGCGCACGGCTGGGTGCGGCGCGAGGCGGACCCCGACGACGCCCGGCGGACGCGGATCGCTCTGACCGACGAGGGTCGTGCGCTCGCGAAGGGGATGCGCGGCGAGCGGCGGGAGATGTTGGGGAATGCTCTGGCCGCGTTCACCGAGGAGGAGCGGGCGGAGCTGGCTCGGTTGCTGGGCAAGCTGGCCGACAACTGGGGCTCGTAGGTGCGCCCCCGGCGATTACGGGGATATGCCGGAACGATGGTCGCGTGTTTCGGAATACTGCTGTGAACTGGGATAAATCGACCGGTTTTCGCGTCTGAATGTCGGTGGCCGCGGGTTGGATGAGGGCATGTCATCCCGCACCCGCGAACTCCTCGATCAGGTCGTCTCCGACCTCGATCGTGCGCTCGGCGACGACGCGCTCGCCGGAGTAACCGACGAGGAGCGCATCGCGATCATCGCGGCGGCGGGTGCGGTCATGCGGCGCGCTGAGGCGGTCGTCGTCGAGGCGCTCGCCACCGGAGACGCCGTCGACCTGCCGCACCTCGCCGGGTGCCGCTCGCAGAACGAGCTGCTGCAGCGCGCTCTCGCCGTCGAGTCGTCCGCCGCGACACGGTTCGGCCGGGTCGTCGACCTCGTGCGACGCGACGTCAATCTGCTGTCCGGAGAGCGGATGCCGGCGCGATGGCCTGCGCTCCGAGATGCTCTGCTCGCCGGACGGGTCGGGATCGCGGGGATGCTCGCGGCGACCGCGCCGGTGGAGAAGGCGTGGGAGCGCCTCACCGTCGACGAGCGAGCGGGTGCCGACGAATGCCTCGCGGAGGCGGCTCGTGCGGGTGCGAGCGGCGCCGACATCGAGACCGGCGCTGAAGCCGATGAGAGCACTGGCGAGCTCACTGGCACCGACGGCCCGGCCGGCGCGGCGGGGCCGGTGCCGACTCCCGATGACCTGGCGTATCTCGCGCACACGATCGTCGCCGTGCTCGATCCGGACGGCGCTGAGCCCGACGACCGCAATGCGCAGCATCGCCGCGGCATCACGCTGGGGCGGCTTCGTGACGGCCTGCGATCGATCCGCGGATGGCTCTCGCCCGAGGTCGCCGCGCAGCTCGAGGCCGTGATGGATGCGGTCAACAATCCGGCGGGGGAGAGGTCGGCGTCGCGAGTGGCGTTCGTCCCGTCCGAGCGATCAGACGGGGCCGAGGCCGACGATCCAGACCTGTCCGGCTCCGATCCGCTCGACTCCGATCCGTTCGACTCCGACCCCTTCAACTCCGATTCGCGTGCGGTGATCGACGGCGACGCAGAAGCGTCACGATGCGTTCGCTGCCGCGCTCGGCATCGCCGCGCGCCACCGAGACATGCCGACCCTGGGCGGTGCGGCGCCGACACTCGTCGTCACCGTCGACGTGCGGGATCTCGAAGCGGGCGCGGGATGGGCGAGCCTGCCCGGTGCCCACGGCGATCCGCATGGTCAGGTGCCGGTCAGGGTCGCCGCGCAGGCGGGGTGCTCCGGAACGATCCAGCGCGTCACGATGCGCGAGGGGCGGATCGTCGGCATCGACAGCACCGACAGGGTGTTCACCGCGCATCAGCGACGCGCGATCGTCGCTCGCGACAAGGAATGCCTCATTCCGGGATGCCATGTCCCGGCAGCCTGGTGCGAGATCCATCACGTCACCGAGCATGCCCGCGGCGGACCGACGACCACCGACAACGGAGTGCCGCTGTGCTGGTGGCATCACAGATCGCTTGACGGCTCCGGGTGGGAGATCCGCATGAACGACGGCGTTCCCCGGGTACGAGGTCCGGCGTGGTGGGACCGCGAGCAACGATGGCGAACGCCTCGGCTCAGCGCGCCGCCTCGGCTCGTTCGGGCGGGCTAATCGGTGCCGGTGCCGGTGCCGGTGCCGGTGCCGGTTTCGGTGTGGGTGCCGGTGGCGGTGCCCGTGCTGGCACTCGATCCTGCGTTCTCTCCTGCATCTGCGTTCGCTCGTGCGTCGGCGTTCGCTCGTGCGTCCGCGCTCGTCCCGAAGTCCAGCGACGTCTCGTCGTCGACCGACAGCGACAGCACGACCGTCTCGACCACCGGGTGCGACTCGATCTGCCGTTCGACCTTCCGCAGGCGGCGAGCGACGTCGTGCTCGCGCGCATCACCCGCGAGGTCGACCTCCGCGACGATGAACAGCCGGTTCGGACCGACGTACTCGATGTGCAGATACGTGAGCCGTTGGATCTGCGGCGACGTCAGCAGCGCGCGCCCCACCCGCTCCCGCAGAGCCGGCGACGCGTTCGACCCGATGAGGAACGCGATGTTCCGCCGGATCAGGATGAGCGCCACGACACCGAGCAGCACGCCGACGAGGATCGAGCCGACGGCATCCCAGGCCGCGACCCCCGTGATCTGATGCATCGCGATCGCGCCGCCCGCGATCGCCAGGCCGATCAAGGCGGCGGCGTCCTCGAAGAACACCGCCCGCAGGGTGGTGTCGCTCGTCTCGAGCACGTAGTCCCACGTCGACGAACCCCGCTCGCGGGCGAGCTTGCGCGACCGCACGAGCGCCTGTGTGAACGACGCCCCCTCGAGCACGAACGCGATGCCGAGGATCGCGTAGGCGATGCCGGGGCTCTCCACCGGGCCGGAGTCCGACAGCTCCTGCACGCCGTGCATGATCGACACGATCGATCCGGCGGTGAAGATGCCGAACGCGGCGACCAGCGACCACACGAACGCCGCGCGACCGTACCCGAGCGGATGCCGCTCGTCCTTCGCCTTCGCGCCGTGCCGGTCGGCGATGAGCAAGAAGATCTCGTTCCCGGCATCCGCCCACGAGTGCGCGGCCTCGGCGACCATCGACGCCGACGACGTGAGCACGGCCGCCACCGTCTTGGCGATCGCCACGAGGACGTTGGCGAGGAACGCGATGATGACCGTCACGCGGTCAGGCTACTCCCGTCCACGCGGGGTGGGCGCGGCTCAGCGCGCCGTGGCCCTGACCGGCAGAAGCAGGAGGAACCCGGCGATGAGCACGATCACGATCCCGACGATGCCGAACGCCGTCGCGCCGGTCAGAACGATCAGCACCGTCCACGCACCTGACGACATCCAGCTCGCCGCGCGACCCGTCGTCGCGTACAGGCCGAAGATCTCACCCTCCCGGCCAGCGGGCGTGACTCGGGCGAGGAACGAGCGCGCCGCCGCCTGCGCGGGCCCGACGAACGCGCAGAGGATCAGACCGCCGATCCAGAAGACGACCGTCCCGGCATCCACGAGGAAGAACACGGCGAGACCGGCGACGATCATCGAGGCGAGCGACACGAGGATGATGCGCTTCGGGCCGTACGTGTCGTCGAAACGCCCGGCGATGATCGTCGAGACGCCCGCGATGAGGTTCGCCGCGATACCGAAGATCACGAGCTCCAGGAACCCGAACCCGAACACCTGCCCCGCGATGATCGCACCGAACGCGAAGACGCCGCCCAGCCCGTCACGGAACACCGCGCTCGACAGCAGGAACCAGAACGTGTTGCGCGTCTCCGGATTGCGGTACAGGCCGACGACGTCCTTCACCAGCAGCCCGTACGACGCGAAGAAGCCGACCTTGCGGTCGGGACGCCCGAGCGACGGCTCGGGCACGTTGAGGAAGATCGGGATCGAGAACACGATCGCCCAGATCGCGCACCCCACCGCGATGATCCGGAACGGCAGCCCGCCGTCCTCGGGCAGCCCGAACCAGTCGAGCATGTAGAACACGACCACCAGCACGAGGGCGAGGATGCCGCCGATGTAGCCGAATCCCCAGCCGAGACCCGAGATGCGGCCCACCGTCTTCGGGTTCGCGATGCCGATGAGCATCGCGTTCGAGTTCACGGCGGCGATCTCGCCGAACACCGATCCCGCCGAGATCAGCGCCACCCCGAGCCAGAACAGGGCAGGCGTCGGCTCGACGAACCACAGGCCGAACATGCACGCGATGAGCGCACCTGTGCCGATCCCGAGCCACAGCTTCTGCCTGCCGGCCGCGTCAGCGCGCTGACCCAACACGGGCGCGATGAGCAGGATCGCGATCCCCGCGATGGTCGAACCGAGACCGAGGCCCGAGGCGAGGTCGGCCTCGGCCGCCAGTCGTACCGGATCCTTGTCGCCGAGGGCTGCGACGTCGGCGGGCAGGAACGCCTCGGTCGTCAGGTACAGCGCCGTGAAGATGAACGTGAGGATGACGGTGTTGAACGGCTGCGTCGCCCAATCCCACAGCGCCCATGAGAACACCTGCTTCTTGGGTGCGGGGGTGTCGCCGCGCAGATCGAGGCCGATGACGCCGACCGCGCCGCTGTTCGCCGTCGCGGCGGGGTCGGGTACCGCGCCGCTCTGCGGGGATTCGCTCATCCTCGCAGTCTGGCGGCGCGCGGTGAACGGACGGTGACGGCGCGCCGTTCAGCCCTGCCCGACCAGCCGGGTGAGCGCGGGCGCATGCAGGGTGCGGGCGTAATCCTCCTTAAGCACCGCCAGATGCAGCCACGCCTCGATGCGCGTGACGCCGGGAAGCGACCGCAGTCGCTCCAGGCTCGCGTACAGCGCCCCCGCCGACGGCTCGACGAGGGTCGCCACCGCGTCGAAGCGGCCGAGGGTGCGCGCCGCGAAGTCGATGCCCCGCCCGGTGCGCAGCTCCTCGATCACCGCATCGTCGTCGTGGTTGAGGTTCAGGCCCACGCCCATCGACAGCTGCCGGTGCGCGAGACCGCGCGCCTCGACCGCGCTGATCTTGATCACGCCGCCGTCGATGAGCCGCTGCACCCGGGTCGCCACTGCCGACGGCGAGAGCCGCACCGCCTCGCCGAGTGCGCGAAAGCTCATCCGCCCGTCCGACTGCAGGTGCTCGATGAGGTCCTCGTCGATCGTGTCGAGCGTCACGTCGCCGTGGTATTCCGACACGAAGAACCCCTTCACGACCGTCGAGTAGATGATCGTGTTGATGTCGAGCACGCCCCCGATCGCGCGGATCTGCGCGAGCAGGTCGTGCAGCTCCGCCATCGACCCGAGGCGCACCTCCGTGACCAGGTCGTGCGCTCCGCCGACCGCCGACACGAGCACGGTCTCGCTCATGTCACGCAGGTGCTCGGCGACCACCTCCACCGATCCGTCGGTGCGGATCGACACGTGCGCGAGCACGTGCTGCCCCAGGAACACCGGGTCGACCGCGGCGACCACCCGCACCGTGCGGTCGTCGAGCATCGTCCGCAGCCGCGCCGCCACGGCCGCGCGCGACTGACCGAGTCGCACCGACAGCGAACGGATGCTGGCGCGACCGTCCTCCTGCAGGGCGCGGATCAGTTCGGCGTCGAAATCCATGGGTCAGCCCACATTCGTCAGTTTCCCGCGAACGCGCGGATGCGCGCACACATCTGCAGTGTAAGCGCACTCACCACGGGCGGGAAGGCGAGAGATGCGTCACCTGGCAGTCAGAAGTCCAGTGAATCGTCTGTCACGCTGGAGTTCTGGTCTTGTCGCAGACCCGGTCCCGTCCGTAGCATCCTTCGCTATCCGAACACTTCCGCAAAGGAGCGGGCCTCATGGCTTCCACCCACAGCAAGGCGCGGCGCGCGGGCATCGCCGCCTTCGTCGGCACCACCATCGAGTGGTACGACTTCTACGTCTACGCGACCGCCGCGGCGCTCGTCTTCGGCCCGCTGTTCTTCCCGAGCGGCGACCGTCTCGCCGAGACCGCCGCCGCGTTCGCGACCTTCGCCGTCGCGTTCCTCGTGCGTCCCCTCGGCGGCATCATCTTCGGCCACATCGGCGACAAGCTCGGCCGCCGCGTCTCGCTCGTCATCACGCTGCTGCTGATGGGCGTCGCGACGGTGCTGGTCGGCTGCCTGCCCACCTACGAGAACATCGGCATCCTCGCGCCGATCCTCCTCATCCTGCTCCGTGCGATCCAGGGTCTCGCGGTGGGCGGCGAGTGGGGCGGTGCCGTGCTCATGAGCGTCGAGCACGCGCCCGAGAAGTCGAAGACGTTCTACGGCGGGTTCACCCAGCTCGGCAATCCGGCCGGTGCGCTGCTCGCCTCGGGCATCTTCGCGATCATGTCGCGCGGCGGCGAGGACTTCATCATCGACGGCGGCTGGCGCATCCCGTTCCTCCTCTCGATCGTGCTCGTGGGCGTCGGCCTCTGGGTGCGGTACCGCGTCGAGGAGTCGCCGGTCTTCGAGAAGAAGATCGAGGGCCGCAAGCAGTCCATGCCCCTCGCCTTCGCGCTGCGCGCCAACTGGAAGCCGATCCTGCTCGGCATCGGCATCCTGCCCATCTCCACCGGCGGCTACTACCTGGCCACGACGTTCGCGACCGCGTACGCCACCGGCGAGCCCATTGCGATCAGCGAGCAGGTCATCCTCGACGCCATGACGATCGCCTCGTTCGTCGAGTTCCTCGTGACCCTCCCGGTCGCCTGGCTGGGCGACAAGTGGGGCCGCAAGAACGTCATGTACATCGGCCTCGTGACCTCGGTGCTCACGTTCGTGCCTTTCCTGCTGATCATGCCGGGCCGCGTCGAACCGCTCATCTTCCTGTTCGCCTCGCTCGTGCGCATCGCGATGAGCGCGACCTACGCGCCGATCGCCGCGATCCTCGCGCAGATGTTCCGGCCGCAGGCCCGCTATACGTCGATCGCTCTGTCGTACGGCGTCGGCGCCGCGGTGTGGGCCGGCTTCTCGCCCTGGTTCGCGACGCAGCTCATCGCCTGGACCGGCAGCGTCTGGTCGGTGATCGCGATGTTCATCGGCATGGCGATCATCGCGGGCATCTGCACGCGTCTCGCGCCGCAGCACTCCGACGAGGCGCCGGTCACGGCATCGTTCACCGCCCGCACCGACACGACGGCGAACCGGCTCCCCTGACCCGCGCCGCTCCCGCCCCACCCCGACCGCATCGACAGCGAACAGGCCCATGAGAAAGCTCACCCCCTTCGACCGCTCCGCCCAGACGACGCCGCGACTGATCACGGCCCGAGCGATCCACACGGTGGATGCCGACGCCACCACCGCGACGGCCCTGCTCACCGACCGCGGTCGGATCGTCGCGATCGGCTCCCTCGCGGAGTGCGAACAGGCGGCGGAGCGGGCGGGACTGCGCCCCGAGCGGGTAGACCTGGGCGATGCGGTCGTGGTGCCGGGCTTCGTCGACGCGCACGCGCACCCGCTGATGTTCGGCCAGATGATGACGTGGGTGGACTGCGGGCCCGAGAAGGCCGGCAGCATCCCCGAGATCGTGGCGCTGCTGTCGGCCGCGGCGGCCGAGGCCCCGGCCGGACGACCGGTGCGCGGGTACGGCTACGAGCAGCGCAACCTCGCCGAGAAGCGGCACCCCACCCGGTTCGAGCTCGACGAGGTCGCCCGCGACCGCGAGGTGTACCTCATGAACGCCTCGGGTCACGGCGGCGTCGTGAACTCGTACACGCTCGACCTGAACGGCGTCGACCGCGACACCCCGAACCCCGACGGCGGCGAGTTCTTCCGCGACGCCGGCGGCGAGCTGACGGGAGAGCTGTCGGATGCCGCGTGCAACATCCTCACCGGCGTGCACGGCGTGAAGATCGGCCATCACGGTCCCAACTTCCATCTCGCCGACGAACCGGAGGAGCACCTCAGGCAGCTGGATGCCGCGACGCAGCGCTTCCTCGCCGGCGGGGTCACGTCGATCGGCGACTGTCAGGTCACCCGGCGCGAGTTCGACATGTACCTGCGGCTCGCCGAGGCCGGACGCCTCGAACTGCGCGTGTCGATGTACCTGCTGTCGCACCTGCTCGACGAGGCGCTCGAGATGGGCCTGGTCGGACAGTTCGGCAACGCGCACCTGAGCTTCGCGGGCATCAAGTTCTACGCCGACGGCACGCTCGGCGGGTGGACGGCGTACTTCCCCGACGGCTACGTCGGCGACCCGTGCCGCACGGGGCAGCTCTACCACGAGCCCGCCGACTACGCGGCGCTCATCGCGAAGGCGCACGCGGCCGGACTGCAGACCGCCACGCACGCCCAGTCGCCCACGGCGATCGAGATGGTCGTGTCGGCGATCGAGGCGGCACTCGCCGCGCATCCTGATGCCGACGCCCGTCACCGCATCGAGCACTGCGGCCTGCCGACCCCCGAGCAGATCGAGCGGATGGCCGCGTCGGGCATCCGTCCCGTGAACCAGACTCAGCACTACTTCAACTGGGGTGAGGGCGTCGAGGAGGCCATCGGCACCCCCGGCGAGCGCTTCAACCCGCTCGGCGAGTTCGAGCGCGCCGGCGTGCCGATGACGATCTCGTCGGACGCGCCGGTCGCCGAGCCGATCCCGCTCGAGGCCATCCAGACCGCCGTCACGCGGGTCACGCGGCGCGGTCACAAGCTCGGCTCGGATGATCTGCGCATCTCGGCCGCAGCCGCGCTCCGCGCGCACACGTACGAGGGAGCGGTGTCGATCGGCCGCGAAGACGACCTGGGCTCGCTCGAGGTCGGCAAGTACGCCGACTTCGTCGTGCTGTCGGACGACCCGCTCTCGGTGGCCGGTGTGGACATCGCGCAGATCGCCGTGCGCGAGACCTGGGTCGACGGCGAGCGGCGGTACCGTGCCTGAGGTGAACGCCGTCTCCGCAGCCGCTCCCGACCACTCCGACACCGCGGGGCGGGCGGTGCTCGAGACCATCCGCGGGTACGGCGTCGACGCCGTGTTCGGCATCCCCGGCACGCACAACCTCGAGCTGTACCGACCGCTCGCCGACCTCGGCATCCGCGTCGTGACGAACCGTCACGAGCAGGGTTCGGGCTACGGCGCCGACGGCTGGGCTCAGCAGACCGGCCTGCCCGGCGTCGTCATCACCACCTCGGGGCCCGGCCTGCAGAACGCCATGAGCGCGATCGGCACGGCCTTCTGCGAGTCGCGTCCGCTCCTCGTCGTCTCGCCGGGAGTGGCACTCGGCGCCGAGTTCGCCGACGTCGGCACGCTGCACGAGACGAAGGACGCCACGGCCATGGTCAGTGCGATCGCCGAGTGGTCGCGCCGGGTCACGAGCGCGGCGGAGGCGGTGGATGCCGTGCACGACGCGTTCGCTCTGTTCCGCACCGGCCGTCCGCGCCCCGTGCACATCGAGATCCCGCTCGACGTCCTCGAGGCGCCGGCCGGCGTGCCCGCCGAAGCGCGTCGTCCGCGGCCCCTCCCGCCGCGTGCGTCGGGCGACCCCGCAGCGCTCGCCGAGGCGGCCCGACTCCTCGGCGGCGCCGAGCGTCCGGTCATCGTCGCCGGCGGCGGATCGACGGATGCCGCGCACGAGCTCACCGCGCTCGCCGAACGCCTCGGAGCACCGGTGCTGACGACCCTGAACGGCAAGGGCGTCGTCGACGAACGGCATCCGCTCTCCCTCGGGTCGAACCTGCGCCTGGCCGCCGCCCGCGCGGTCGCCGAGGACGCTGACGTGCTGCTCGTGGTCGGGTCGAAGCTCGGCGAGGCCGAGCTGTGGGCCCCGCGGCTCGAGGCCACGGGCTCGGTCGTGCGGGTCGACATCTCCCCGGCGCAGCTCGACAAGAACCTCGCCGCGACGGTCGGCCTCGTCGGAGACGCCGCCGCCGTGACCGGCGAGCTGCTGCGCCTGCTGCCGGCCGGTCAGCGGACCGCACGCGATATGACCGCCGAGCGTGCGGCGATCGAGCGGGAGTCCCGTGAGACGGCTCCCGAGGCCGTCGCCCTCGCCGAGCTCATCGCAGAGGCCCTGCCCGACGACGCGATCGTCGCCGGCGACTCCTCGCAGATCGTGTACATGGCGCTCGGCAGCGTGTTGCCCTCATCCCGACCGCACGCACTGCTGTACACGCCGACCTACGCGACCCTCGGCTACGGACTCCCGGCCGCGATCGGCGCGCGCGTGGCGCAGACCGAGCATCCGGTCGTCACGGTGATCGGCGACGGCGCGCTCATGTTCTGCGTCAACGAGCTCGTCACCGCGGTCGAGCAGCGCCTCGACGTGACCGTCGTGTGCGTCGACAACGGCGGGTACGCCGAGATCCGCCAGAACGAGGTCGACCGTGGCATGGAGCCCGTCGGGGTCGACCTCGTGCAGCCGGACTGGGCCGCGCTCGCCGCCGCCTTCGGCGCGCAGGGGCGTCGTATCGAGCGTCGCGACGACGTCGTGCCCGGCATCCGCGACGCGATCGCGGCCGGCGGGGTGCAGCTCGTGCATCTCCCGCAGCACCTCCTCGACTGATCACACCCCCGCTTCCGAGACGAACAGGAACGACCATGACCGACCCCATCGGCCCCATCGACGCCTCCGCGAACCCCCGTTACTCCGGCATCGCGACCTTCGCGCGGCTGCCTCGGATCGAAGACGTCGAGCGCGCCGACATCGCGGTCGTCGGCATCCCCTTCGACTCCGGGGTGAGCTACCGCCCCGGCACGCGCTTCGGTCCTTCGCACGTGCGCGAGTCGTCGCGACTGCTGCGGCCGTACAACCCCGCGCAGGACGTGTCTCCGTTCGAGCTGGCCCAGGTGGTGGATGCCGGCGACATCCCGGTCAACCCGTTCGACCTGACCGAGGCGGTCACCGAGGTCGAGACGGCAGCGCGCGCCCTGGGCGAGCAGGTGCAGCGCATCGTCACGATCGGCGGCGACCACACGGTCGCGCTGCCGCTGCTGCGGGCGGTCGCAGCGAAGCACGGGCCGGTCGCCGTGCTGCACTTCGACGCCCACCTCGACACGTGGGACACGTACTTCGGCGCCCCGATCACGCACGGCACGCCGTTCCGCCGGGCGAGCGAGGAGGGGCTGATCGACCTGACCACCAGCTGCCACGTCGGCACGCGGGGGCCGCTGTACTCGAAGCAGGACCTCGAGGACGACGCCCGCCTCGGCTTCTCGATCGTGTCGAGCGAGTACATCGAGGAGCACGGCGTCGAGGCCGGCATCCAGCGCATCCTGCAGCGCGTCGGCGACCGGCCGCTGTACGTGTCGATCGACATCGACGTGCTCGACCCCGCGCACGCGCCCGGTACCGGAACCCCCGAGGCCGGCGGTCTCACGAGCCGCGAGCTGCTGCGCATCCTCCGGGCGCTGCGCGACCACGACATCGTCGGCGCCGACGTCGTCGAGGTGTCGCCCGCGTACGACCACGCGCAGATGACCGGGATCGCGGCGAGTCACGTCGTCTACGAGCTCGTGACCCTGCTCGCCGCGCGCCTGGCACGGGACTGACCCGGAACTCCGGGCCTGCATCCCGTTCCTGTCGCACCTCGTGCCGCCGGGCTGGGCAGTCAACTCGTTCCGGTCGCACTTCGCGCCGCCCGTGAGCCTCCGCGACGGCACGAACTGCGACGGGAGCGAACGGGTCCGCCTCCGAGGCGGCCCGAACTGCGACGGGAGCGAATGACCGCACCCGCACTCACCCGAACGACACCGCCACCAGCTCGGCGAACAGCTCCTCGGCGTCGCAATCGACGCGACGGCGGGCGAACCAGTCGCACACGTTGACGCAGTCGCGGTGCAGAAGGTCGAGACCCTGTGGGTTCGCGATGACGTCGACGATCTGCGGCAGGTCGATGACTCGCACGCGGTCCTCGTGCACGAGCAGGTTGTACGCCGAGAGGTCGCCGTGCGCGAAGCCCGCGGCGGCGAACACGCGCATGAGGTCGACGACCTGCGAGAAGTACTCGGTGAGCTCAGTGTGGCTCGAGCGCACCTGGGAGAGGCGCGGGGCGGCAGCGCCGTCGGCATCCCCCAGGAACTCCATGAGCACCTCCGTCCCGTTCACCTGCACGGGGTACGGGACAGGAGCTCCGAGCTGGTGCATCCGGCTCAGCGCCGCGAACTCGGCGAACGACCACTGGGCTGCGGCGACCTCGCGACCGTGGGTGGACTTCTTCGCCAACGCCCGGGTGTCGCGGGTGTTCCGCGTCGCACGGCCCTCGGTGTAGATCGCCGACCGGTGGAAACCGCTGCGGTCGCTGTCGCGGTACCGCTTGGCCGCGAGCAGCGTGCGCCGACGCGGATCGCCGGGCACTGCTCGTTCGATGAGGAAGACGTCGGCCTCCTTGCCGGTCTTGAGAATGCCGAGTTCTGTGTCGAGAGCGCCGGCGCTGGTCACGACCCATCCGGGTCTCGGCTCAGGGCCTCGCTCGGAAGGAGTGACGGACGGCCAGGTCGTCCATCTCTGGTTGACGCCGGGCTCGACGTCGGCGAACACGGGAACGGCCTCGAAGGGAGAGGCGTCGAAGACGAAGGATGCTTCGGAGGAAGCGGAGTGATCAGACACGGTGTGGCTCCGGGGAGAGGGAGGCCACGCGCGGATCAGGAGCGGGCGGCCTCGGGAAGGATGTCGGCGAGGGGCGCGACGAAGACGGTGTTCATCTCAGCGGCTCCTCTCCTGTGGCCTTCCGGGCGGGTCCCGGTGCGTCGTCGAGCCTAGAGCGCGAGACGGATGCTGTCCAGACCCGCTGTCCGGACCCCGCTGTCCGGGCCCCGCTGTCCGGGCCCAGCTGTCCGGACGAACGGTCGGATGCCGTGGACGCCCCGTCGGGCGGGCGCGCCGCAGCCCGACGATGCTGGAGGAATGACCACGACCGCCCCCGTTCCCGTGACGACCTCCCGCGCCGACGGCATCCGCTACGGCGGACTCGTCGTGCTGATGCTGATGGGCTTCCTGCTCGTCACGGCCGAGTTCCTTCCCAACGGCGTGCTCACCGAGATGGCAGACGCGCTCGGCGTCACGCCCGGTCAGGCGGGGCAGACCGTGACGGTCACCGCGCTGGTCGGCCTCGTGGTCGCCCCCACGGTCGGCCTGATCTTCCCGCGGCTCGATCGGCGGTCGCTGCTCGTGTGGATGGCGCTCGCCGCGGCGGTGTCGAACCTCGTGGTCGCGATCGCGCCGAACCTCGTGATCGTGCTCCTCGCACGGTTCCTGCTCGGGGCCGCGATCAGCGCCTTCTGGGCCATGTCGATCACGGTGGCGGTGCGTCTCGCCGGGCCCGAGCACCTCGGCCGCGGGGTCATGTTCACCTCGGCGGGGGTCTCGCTCGCGACGGTCGCCGGCGTGCCGCTCGGCGTCATGCTCAGCGAGTTCGTGAACTGGCAGACGGTGTTCGCGATCGCCGGCGTGCTCATGGTGCTGCTGGCCGTGGCGCTGCGGTTCGCGCTGCCGTCGGTGCCGGCCGAGCAGGCGTCCAGCATCCGACTCCTCGTCGACACCTTGCGCCGACCGGGCATCGGGCTCGGCATGGTCGGCCACGTGTTCGTCGTGCTCGGGCACTTCCTCGCCTACACGTACGTGCGACTCGCGCTCGAGCGGATCCCCGACGTCGACGCCTCCACGATCGTGGTGCTGCTCGCGTTGTTCGGTCTCGGCGGTCTCGCGGGCAACCTGTCGATCGGGTTCATCATCGACCGCCGCTTCGCGTTCTTCGCCGTGTTCGCACCCGCCGTGATCGCGGTGTCGGTGCTGTCGATGATCCTGCTCTCCCGCACCGTCATCGGGGTCGGGATCGTCGTGCTCGTGTGGGGCTTCTTCTTCTCGTCGTGGCTGCTCGTCGCGAACACCTGGGTCGGACACCGCATGCCGGACCGGCTCGAGGCGGGCGGCAGCCTGGTCGTCGTCGGGTTCCAGGGCGCCATCACGCTCGCGGCCGGCGTCGGCGGACTGCTCGTCGACACCCTGAGCGTCGAGGCTGTCTACGTGATCGGCGCCGTCGTGCTCGTGCTGGGTGCGGTGCTGTTCGGGGCGTCGAACCGGGTCAGTTCGCGCGCGGCGCTCGGGGCGCTCGGCTGAGGGGCCCGGGAAACGCAGACCGCAGGGTGTCACGACGGCGTGTCGCGGGCCGACACGCCGCGTTCCGCGCCGGGGACCCGGGTTCTCCGGGCGGGGTCAGGCACGGACCGGGGGGCTCAGACAGGGACGGCGGGCTCAGACAGGGACGGCCGCGCGCGACGCCCGCCAGGCCGACGGCGTCAGCCCCGTGCGGCGACGGAACGCCCGGCTGAATCCCTCGTCCGACGCATAGCCCAGCTCGCGTGAGGTCTCCGACACGGACCGGCCGGCGGACAGCATTCCCTTGGCCACGTCGATGCGCACCTCGGTGACGTAGTCGGCGGGCGAGCGGCCGATCGCGTGGCGGAAGCGCTCGGCGAACGCCGACCGCGACATCGCGCCCACGGTCGCGAGGCTCTCCACGGTCCACTCGCGACCGGGCTGCTCGTGGATCGCCGCGACGACGCGGTCGAGGAACGGATCGGGGGATGCCGAGGGCCAGCCCTCCGGCGCGCAGCCGTTCGACGCCCACGCCCGGATGACCGAGAGGAGCACGGTCTTCGCCATCATGCGGCAGATCAGCGGATCGCCCTGGCGCGCGGGGGAGCCGGGAGGGTCGGTCGGCCCCATGCTGCCGGCGAGCGCGGCGGCCGCGGGCTCGAGTGCGTCGAACGCGGTCACGGTGATCGGATCCGGCATGCCGGCGACGAGCGTCCGTGCAGCGTCGGAGAACTCGAGATCGAAGACGACCAGGTCGGCCTGCTCGTCGGCCTCGAGCGCGAACGCGGTGCGCCCCAGCGTGAGGAATGCGTCGCCGACGGTGAGGGCCGTGTCCGCCGGGCGGTCGTCGACCTCGATGAGTGTCGAGACGCGGTCGACGTCGAGACGGCATCCCGTGTTCAGCGGCGGGTGTCCGTGCACCGTGCCCTCCGCGATGTAGACGAGGGTCGCCGCCCCCGCTGGGAGCGGGAGCCGGTCACCGGGGCGCAACGCGGCGCGGCGGGCGACGCCGACCGTGAGGTCGACGCCGTCGAGCACCCGGGTGAGGGCGGAGGGAACGGTCGTCACCATGCCTTCGGCAACGTCTGCGCGGCGACCGGTATTCCGATTCGAGCGTCGACGCGCCCCCGGTTACGCTGGCAGGACACCCATCCGAGGAGTTCCGTGTTCCGCTCACCCGGCCGTCTGTTCCGTGTTCTGGCGATCGCGGAGGCGATCACCTGGACCATCCTCATCGCGGCGATCATCGCCCGCGCGCTCGGCGCTCCCGGCATCGTGGTGACGGTGGGCGGCGGCATCCACGGGTTCGTGTTCCTCGCCTACGGCGCGACCGCCGTGCTGGTCGCCCTCAACCAGCGCTGGCACGTCGGAGTCGCGGTCGTCGCGATCGCGAGCGCCGTCGTGCCGTACGCGACGATCCCCGCCGAGATCTGGCTGCACCGCACCGGTCGGCTGACCGGGGAGTGGCGCCTCGCCGCGACCGACGACCCGCGCGACGCCCGCTGGTACGACCGTCTGATGCGCTGGTTCCTGCAGCGGCCGTGGGTGCTGGCGATCCTGCTCGTGGTCGCGATCGTGGCGCTGTACGTGATCCTGCTGCTCGTGGGTCCTCCCGGCGGCAAGTAACAGCGCACTCCGCTTGCACACCTGCGCGCACCGCACGGTATATAGCGCTGTGTGACGCCCCGTATGACGCCCCGTGACGAATTGCGTCGGGCGTGTCGCCGGTGATCGAGGGTTCCCCTAGCGTTCTGACGCGGTCGTTCGACCGGCATCCGTCCCCGCATCCGAGGATCCCCCATGCACTCATCCCGAGCACGGCGCAGCGGTGCGCTCATCATCACGGCAGGTCTGGCTTTCGGTCTCAGCGCCTGCGCGATCTCCGACGGCAGCGCGGGCGGCGGTTCGTCCGACGACCAGACGCTGACGTTCTGGAGCTACTACCAGGGCACCCAGGCCGACTGGCTGCAGGCGCAGGCCGACGAGTTCGAGAAGAACAACCCCGGGGTCACGGTCGACATCGTCGAGACGGTCGGCGACCAGCAGGATCAGAAGCTGCTCGCCTCGGTCGCGACCGGCGACACCCCCGATCTGTTCATCAACAACATCGTCGTCGACTACCCGACCCTCGTCGCCGGCGGCGTCACGGCCGACCTCACCGAGTACTGGGAGGGCTTCGCCGACAAGGACCAGTTCGCGGAGTCGGCCGCCTGGTCGACCGACGACAAGGTCTACAACCTCCTGCCCTTCACCAACCTGATCGGGCTGTACTACAACCAGGACATCCTGACCGAGGTCGGCATCGACGCCCCTCCGACCACGCTCGACGAGCTGCAGACCGACCTCGAGGCCGTCAAGGCCCACGGGCAGTACCAGGGCATCGCACTGTCGGGTGCGCCGACGGTCGAGGGGGCCTGGCTGTTCGCTCCCGAGCTGCTGGGCCTCGGCATCGACTACTGCAACTTCGAGGGACCCGAGGTGGAGGCCGCGTTCCAGCGCGCCGAGACCTGGGCGAAGGCCGGCTACACCCCGCAGGCGACCGCGACGTGGGACCAGAACGACTCGTGGCAGCAGTTCGCGACCGGCGACTACGCCTTCGGCATCAACGGCAACTGGCAGCTCGGCAATGCGGCGGAGGCGTCGTTCGAGTGGGGCACGACGCAGTACCCCGCGCCGGCGGGAGGCGAGAGCATCGTCTACCCGGGCGGTGAGGGCTTCGGCATCGGCGCGAACTCCGACAAGAAGGACCTCGCCTGGAAGTTCCTCGAAGAGGCGGTGCTGACACCCGAGGCGGGCGAGTCGATCTTCGAGATCGCGGGGTCGATCCCGGTGCGCGCGGACGTCGCCGAGCTTCCCGCCATCAAGGAGAACGTCGCCGTGCAGCCGTTCGTCGCCGCGGCGCAGACCTCGGGCTCGTGGCCCAGGAACGAGAACACCGCCAACATCCAGACCGTACTCGGCGAGGCCGTGTCGAGCGTGATCTCCGGCCAGACATCGGCGGCGGAGGCCAGCGCGGCGGCGATCGCCGACATCAAGGCCGCGATCGAGGACGGCGGCGGCGGCTGCTCGTGAGCTCCTCCCTCTCCCTGACGGATGCGGGGCGCCCGACCGGGCGCTCCGCTTTCGCGCGCGCGCTCTCCCGCACGCCGATCTGGTTCCTCGTGCCCGCGATCGGTCTGCTCGGGGGCTTCGCGGTGTACCCGCTCATCGTGCTCGTGCGCATGGCGCTCAGCGATGTGGGGCCGAGCAACATCGTGGGGGAGTGGCCGTTCACCGGGCTCGAGAACTTCGCCGCGGTGCTGGGCGACGACGAGATCTGGCTCGCGCTGCTGCGCACGATCGGCGTCGCAGCGGTGCTGCTCGTCTCGAACTTCGTGCTGGGCTTCGTGGGCGCATCGATCCTCTCGGTGGGCGGTCGCGTGACCGAGACCGTGCTCGCGGTGATGGTGTTCGTCTGGGCGCTGCCTCCGATCGTGTCGGGAAGCGCCTTCTCGTTCCTGCTCGACGATCGCGGCCCGATCAACGACGCGCTGGGCGCCCTCGGCATCCCCCCGGTGTCGTGGCTGAGCTCGCCGGATCTCGCGCTGTGGTCGGTCACCGGCATCATCGCGTGGGCGGCGCTTCCGTTCTCCGTGCTGGTCATCCGGGGCGCCCTCCTCGCCGTGCCGGTCGACCTCGTCGAGGCCGCCGCTCTCGACGGCGCGGGCTACTGGCGCACCCAGGCGCGCATCGTGCTGCCGCAGGTGCGCCCGACGCTCGGCATCCTCGCGATCCTCACCGTGCTGTACGCGTTCAAGAGCTTCGACTTCTTCTACGTGACCACACAGGGCGGTCCGGGGACGACGACCAACACGCTGCCCGTGCTGGCGTACAACACGGCGTTCTCCGGGTTCGAGATGAGCACCGGCGCCACGATCGCGCTGGTGTCGATGCTCGCGGTCGCGATCTTCGCCGTGCCGTACATCCGCGCCGTGCGGCGGGAGGAGCACGCATGATCAGCCGCCCCGCCCGCACACTGTTCCGCGCGCTCGCCGTCGTCCTGGGCCTGGCGTACCTGCTGCCCCTGCTCTGGATCGTGCTGACCTCGCTCAAGACGAAGCAGCAGGTGCTCGAAGAGCCCAACGGTGTGATCTTCACGCCCACTCTCGACACCTACGCGAACGTGATCGGCGACGGGCTCGGCGCCATCCTCACCTCGGTGCAGATCGGCATCGGGGTCACCGCGGTCACGCTTCTCATCGCGGTCCCCGCGGCCGCGGCGCTCGCCCGTCGGGTGTCGCGCGGCTGGAATCGCGTCATCACGGTGTTCCTCGCGGCCCTTCTGGTGCTGCAGATGGTGCCGCAGCCCATGACGGTGATCCCGCTGTACAGCGTGCTGGCGTCGTGGAAGCTGCTGGGCTCGCTCGGCGGAGTGATCGTCGCCGACATTGCTCTGCTGCTGCCGTTCGCGATCATGCTGCTGCGGCCGTTCGCGCTCGCCATCCCGGGGGCGCTCTACGAGGCCGCCGAGCTCGACGGCGCCGGGCGCTGGCGCACCTTCCGCTCGCTCACCGTGCCGCTGCTGGGCAACGGCATCCTCACCGTCGTGTGCATCGTGTTCATCTCGGCCTGGGGGGAGTTCGTGTACGCGATCAACTTCCTGCCGCAGGGCGTGGTGCTCCCGGTGAGCGGACTGCTCGCACAGCAGAACTCGACGTACTCGGCCGAGTGGAACAGCCTCATGGCGCTCGCCGTCATCACCTCCCTGCCCCTGTTGCTGTTGTTCGTCGTGTCGCAGCGACGCCTGATCGCCGGGCTCTCGCTCGGCGCCGTGAAATGACCGTGTGAGATGAGAGATCATGCCTGACCTGTCCCCGGAGTTCCTCCAGCGCCTGCGCAAGGGCGCCGCCACGCGCGATCAGGTGCGCGAGCTGCCACGCGCCGAGATCCGGGAAGTGCTCGACTCGGGTTTCGGCAGCGCGCGGGTGCCCGCATCCGCCGGGGGCGAGGGAGTGAGCGCGGCGATCCTGTTCGCACGGCTGATCGATCTCGCCGCGGCCGATTCGAACGTCGCGCACGTGTTCCGAGGTCACCTCGCCGTCGTCGAGCAGCAGTGGTTCGAGCCGGATGCCGCGCGCCGCAGCGCTTGGTACGAGCGAGTGCTCGCCGGCGACCTGGTCGGCAACGCGCAGTCCGAGCAGACCGCGACGTCCGACATCGCGACGACGCTCACCGAGCGCGACGGCATCTTGCGCCTCGACGGGCGCAAGTACTACACGACGGGCAGCCTCTACGCCGACTGGATCGACCTCTCCGCCCGCTACCGCGGCGAAGACCATCAGGTGATCGTCTCGACGCACGTCGAGGGTGTGGAGTCGGTCGACGACTGGGCCGGGTTCGGGCAGCGCCTCACCGGCAGCGGCACGACGACGTTCACCGACGTCGTCGTCGACCCGGCGCTCGTGCGACCCTATGCGCTCGATGACGACGGGTTCCGGCATCCGTATCTGATGGGGTTCTTCCAGCTCGTGCTGCTCGCGGTCGTCGCCGGCATCGGACGGGCCGCGGTCGACGACGCGGTGGCGTTCGTGCAGCCGCGTCGGCGCATCTTCGGCTACGGGGGCGAGGCGTTCCCGCGCGAGGATCCCCTGGTGCAGGCGGTCGTCGGGCGGCTGTCGTCGGCGGCGTTCGCCGCCCGTGCGACGGTGCTGGAGGCCGCCCGCTCTCTCGATGCGGCCCTCGACGGGTATCGCGCCGGAGACCCGGATGCCGCGGCCTTCACCCGCGCCCAGCTCGACGTCTACCGCGCGCAGCAGACCGTGCTGCCCACGGTGATCGCAGCGACCGCCGAGCTCTTCGAGGTGGGCGGGGCGTCGTCGGTCGATACCGGCCGCGGCCTCGATCGGCACTGGCGCAACGCGCGCACGATCGCCACGCACAACCCGTCGGTGCAGCGGCAGCGCGCTCTCGGCGACTGGGAGTTGAATGGGGTGGTGCCCGCCTTCAATCAGCCTCAGCCGTCCACCCGTCCGGTCACGGCCTCATGACGAAGCGCCTGATCGTCAATCTGTTCGAGATGGCGACCCCGGGGCACATCACCCACGGTCTGTGGCGGCAGCCCGACAACCAGCGCGAGCGCTACGCCGACATCGCGTACTGGACCGAACTGGCGCGGATCGCGGAGGACGCCGGCTTCGACGCGATCTTCCTCGCCGACGTCGTCGGGGCGTACGACGTGTACGACGACAGCTTCGAGCCGGCGCTGGAGCGCGGACTGCAGATACCCAATCTCGACCCGCTGCTGCTCGTGGCGGCGATGGCGGCGGTCACCGACCACATCGGCTTCGGCGTCACGTTCTCGACGACGTACGAGCCCCCGTTCGCGTTCGCGCGGCGCATGGCCACCCTCGATCATCTGACCGGCGGTCGGGTGGGCTGGAACATCGTCACCTCGTACCTGCCGAACGCCGCGCGCAACTTCGGTCTCGCCGACCAGATCGAGCACGACACCCGCTATGAGATCGCGGCCGAGTACGTCGAGGTCCTCTACAAGCTGTGGGAGGGCTCGTGGGACGACCACGCGGTCGTCGTCGACAAGGACGCCGGGGTGTACAGCCGGCCGGGATCCGTGCGTGCGATCGACCACGACGGCGAGCACTTCCGTGTCGCAGGCCCTCATCTCAGCGAGCCCTCGCGCCAACGGGTGCCGGTGCTGTTCCAGGCATCCGCGTCGAAGGCCGGGATCGCGTTCGCCGCGCAGCACGCCGAGGTGCTGTTCACCGCCGATCGCCCGCCGGGTGCGCTCGAGCGCAACATCGCCGCGATCCGCGACGAGAGCGTTCGGCGCGGCCGTCGGCCCGACGACACGCGGTTCCTGGTGATGGCGACCGTGATCGTGGGGCGCACCGAGGCGGAGGCCCGCGAGAAGCTCGAACGCTATCGCTCGTTCCGCGACTCCGAGGGGCCTTTCATCCACATGAGCGTGCCGTTCCATCCGCTGGATCACCCGGCCGACATCACCGTGCGCGAGGCCCTCGAGCGGGAGGGGCGGCACGACGTGATCGAGGCCGGCGGCCTGCCCCTGCACCTCACGGTGGGGCAGTTCGCCGCGGCGGTCGACGAGGCCTGGGACTCGCGGTTCTTCGCGGTCGGCGACCCGCAGCAGGTCGCCGACGTCATCGAGGGCTGGCTCGACGACGATGGGATCGACGGCATCAACCTGCGCCAGTACCACTCGTTCGACACGGCGCGCGACTTCGGTGAGCTGGTCGTGCCCGAGCTGCGGCGGCGCGGGCGGATGCGTGAGCGGTACGAGCCGGGGGAGACGCTGCGGGAACGGATCTTCGGCGAGGGTCCGCGCGTTCCGGACCGGCATCCTGCCGCGCGGTACCGCGGAGGTGAGAACCTCTAGCCGCTCCACCCGATCAAAGTTGAGCCGATTCATATCAAGTTTGTTTGACAGCATCCGACCTCCGGAGTACAGTTGAGCCATCGCGACTCAGGTTTCCCTGATCGCCCCGGACTTTCCGGCCATCAGACTCAGCAACACAAAGGAGAAGAACATGGCACGTGCTGTAGGAATCGACCTCGGTACGACGAACTCCGTCGTCAGCGTCCTCGAGGGCGGCGAGCCGAAGGTCATCGCCAACGCCGAGGGCTTCCGCACGACCCCCTCGGTCGTCGCGTTCACGAAGGACGGCGAGGTGCTCGTCGGCGAGACCGCGAAGCGCCAGGCCGTCACCAACGTCGACCGCACCATCGCGTCGGTCAAGCGTCACATCGGCACCGACTGGTCGTTCGACGTCGACGGCAAGAAGTGGACGCCGCAGGAGATCTCCGCGCGCATCCTCCAGAAGCTGAAGCGCGACGCCGAGTCCTACCTCGGCGACACGGTGACGGATGCCGTCATCACGGTCCCCGCGTACTTCAACGACGCCGAGCGTCAGGCCACCAAGGAGGCCGGCGAGATCTCGGGCCTCAACGTCCTGCGCATCATCAACGAGCCGACCGCCGCCGCTCTGGCCTACGGCCTCGACAAGGGCAAGGAGGACGAGCTCATCCTCGTCTTCGACCTCGGTGGCGGAACCTTCGACGTCTCCCTCCTCGAGGTGGGCAAGGACGACGACTTCTCGACCATCCAGGTGCGCGCGACCGCCGGTGACAACCGCCTCGGCGGCGACGACTGGGACCAGCGCCTGGTCGACTACCTGATCAAGCAGTTCAAGGAGACCACGGGCGTCGACGTCTCGGGTGACAAGATCGCCCTGCAGCGCCTCAAGGAGGCAGCGGAGCAGGCGAAGAAGGAGCTCTCCTCCTCGACCTCGACCAGCATCAACCTGCCGTACCTGTCGCTGACCGAGTCGGGCCCGGTGTCGCTGAGCGAGACCATCACCCGCGCGAAGTTCGAGGACCTCACGAAGGACCTGCTCGACCGCACCAAGAAGCCCTTCGAGGACGTCATCCGCGAGGCCGGCATCAAGGTCGCCGACATCGACCACATCGTGCTGGTCGGTGGATCGACCCGTATGCCCGCCGTGGCCGAGCTCGTCAAGCGCGAGACCGGCAAGGAGGCCAACAAGGGCGTCAACCCCGACGAGGTCGTGGCCGTGGGCGCAGCCCTGCAGGCCGGTGTCCTCAAGGGCGAGCGCAAGGACGTGCTGCTGATCGACGTCACCCCCCTGAGCCTCGGCATCGAGACCAAGGGCGGCATGATGACCAAGCTCATCGAGCGCAACACGGCCATCCCGACCAAGCGCAGCGAGACCTTCACCACGGCCGACGACAATCAGCCGTCCGTCGCGATCCAGGTCTTCCAGGGCGAGCGCGACTTCACGCGTGACAACAAGCCGCTCGGCACGTTCGAGCTGACCGGCATCGCGCCGGCTCCCCGCGGCATCCCGCAGATCGAGGTCACGTTCGACATCGACGCCAACGGCATCGTGCACGTGTCCGCGAAGGACAAGGGCACCGGCACCGAGAAGTCGATCGTCATCTCCGGCGGCTCGTCGCTGTCGAAGGAGGACATCGAGCGCATGGTGCGCGAGGCCGAGGAGCACGCCGCTGAAGACAAGCAGCGCCGCGAGGCCGCCGAGGTCCGCAACCAGGCCGAGACGCTCGCGTACTCGATCGACAAGCTGCTGACCGAGAACGACGACAAGCTGCCCGAGGACGTGAAGACCGAGGTCAAGGCCGACGTCGACGCGCTCAAGACGGCGCTCGCCGGCGACGACGACGAGGCCGTGAAGACGGCGTTCGACAAGCTCAACCAGTCGCAGTCGAAGATCGGCGAGGCCCTGTACGCCTCCTCGCAGGCGGAGGGCGCTCCGAGCGCCGGCGCCGAGGGCGACGCCCCGGCCGGCGACGGCTCCTCCTCCGACGAGGACGTCATCGACGCCGAGGTCGTCGACGACGAGGACGAGAAGAAGTAATCATGACGGACAAGAACTTCGACGACGACGAGGTTCGCAGCGAGGGGTCGGATGCTCAGGCATCCGGCCCCGAGCCGCAGAACCAGGACTCCCGCGAGGCGATGGCCGCCGAGGGGTCGGACGAGACGCCGGTCGACGGCGCCCCCGACGACCTCACGGTCGACGACATCCTCAATGCGGGACAGACCGAGGAGGCCGCGGCAGGCGACGCCGCGCTGGCGGATGCCGAGGACGCGCTGCTGCACGATCTCAAGCGCCTGCAGGCCGAGTACGCCAATTACCGCCGCCGCACCGAGGAGCAGCGTCAGGTCGAGATCGAGCGCGCGAAGGGCGAGGCCGCCAAGGGGCTCATCCCCGTGCTCGACGATCTCGCCCGCGCGGCCCAGCACGGCGACCTCGTCGAGGGCACGCCCTTCGCCGTGATCGCCGACAAGGTGCGCGCCGTGGTCGATCGCCTCGGTGTGGTCTCGTACGGCGAGAAGGGTGAGGAGTTCGACCCGCAGCGCCACGAGGCCATCTTCCAGCAGCCCACCCCCGGCGCCACGACCCCCACGATCCTCGAGGTGGTGGAGGTCGGATACCGCCTCGGCGACGTCGAGCTGCGGCCAGCGAAGGTCGTCGTCGCCGTACCTGCCGAGTAGGTGATGAATGGCTAGCCAGGACTGGTTCGACAAGGACTTCTACAAGACCCTCGGGGTCTCGAAGGACGTCAGCGACGCCGATCTCAAGAAGACGTACCGCAAGCTCGCACGCAAGTACCACCCCGACTCCAATCAGGGTGACGAGAAGGCGGAGGCGAAGTTCAAGGAGATCAGCGAGGCGTACTCGGTGCTCTCCGACTCCGAGCAGCGCAAGGAGTACGACGAGATCCGCGCCATGGGCTCGGGCGCCCGCTTCACGGCGGGCGGCCAGTCCGGCGGCGGCTTCGAAGACGTCTTCAGCCGGTTCGGCCAGCAGGGGCGCGGACAGTCCGCCGACTTCGAGGACATCTTCGCGATGTTCAACCAGGGGCAGGGCGGTTCGTTCGGCTCCGGCCGGTTCGGTCAGACCTCCGGTGGGTTCCGCGGCTTCGGCGGCCCCCAGCGGGGCGCCGATGTCACCGCGCGCACCACGCTCGACTTCGTCACCGCCGTGCAGGGCGAAACCATCACCCTGCAGGGCGAAGACGGCAAGCCGTTCAAGGTGAAGATCCCCGCCGGCGTCTCCGACGGACAGAAGATCCGCCTGCGCGGCCGGGGGCGCCCGTCGCCGGACGGCGGCGAGAGCGGCGACATCGTGGTGCAGATCACCGTGCGACCGCATCCCGTCTTCACCCGTGACGGCCTCAACCTGCGGATCGTGGTTCCGGTCACGTTCACCGAGGCCGCGCTCGGTGCGACGATCGAGGTTCCGGCCCTTGGTGGCGACACGGTGAAGCTGCGCGTCGCGCCCGGCACACCCTCCGGTCGCGTCCTGCGCGTCAAGGGTCGGGGTGTCACCACATCCAAGGGCACCGGGGACCTGCTCGCCGAACTCCAGATCGCGGTGCCGTCGCACCTCGACGAGGAGGCCAAGGAGGCGCTGCAGAAGTTCCAGGCCCTCGAACCCACGGAGAACCCCCGCGCCGACCTCATGGCCAAGGCGCGGCGATGACCATGACGACGATCACGAACACCGGACGGAAGAAGGTGACACTCCATGGCTGACATGCAGATGGACGCCGACACCCCGGTGTTCGCGATCGCCGTCGCGGCCGAACTGGCCGGGATGCACCCGCAGACCCTGCGGCAGTACGACCGGATCGGGCTCGTGGTGCCGGGCCGGACCTCCGGCGGCTCTCGCCGCTACTCGACCCGCAACATCGAGCAGCTCCGCGAGGTCGCGCAGCTCTCGTCGGAGGGCATGAGCCTTCCTGCCATCGCCCGACTGCTCGATCTGGAAGACGAGAATCGGATGCTGCGCCGCCGTGTGTCCGAGCTCGATGCCGCCCTGCGCGCGGAGCGGGAGAGCCGCCCGGGGGTCAGGGTCTTCGCCGCGGGCTCGTCGGGTGTCGTGCCGATGCCCAGCGGGCGTCGCCTTCGCCGATCCACCGACGTGGTGCTCTGGCACCCGGGCAGCGGTCGCGGCTGAACGCACGTGCCTGATCCGCCTCGACACGCCCGGCGGATCAGCGCGATTTGCCGGACTCGCGGATCCCACGTAAGTTATTACCTGTTCGCCCCACAGGGAAGCGGAGAGGCCGAAGAGCTTCACCCCCCTCAAGCGGAGAACCACCTCCCTCAGATCAGCTCCTCGGAGCGGGTCGCGGACACACTTCTGTCCGACGTGGGAGCTTCCCGAACGGGACGGCGGTCGATTTGACAGCCAGAACGGAACGGATAAACTAGTGAAGTTGCCTCGGCGCGATCAGCGCCTGGCACGGAACTGCTCCTGAGCTTCACGGCGTGTCGATTTGACAGCCGGAAAGACACA
>NZ_JAVAYF010000007.1:0-135101 GCF_041954755.1 Microbacterium sp. CR_7 | reverse complement strand
TTGCGCAGGTCAGAGGCGCTGCTGCGCGGGCGCCAGCGGGAGCGGTTCCATCGGCTGGTCGTTCGCGGTGAGGTCGATGCCGAGATCGCGGGCGTAGACGACACGCGTCGCGATCGACACCTCCTCGCCCGTTTCGGTGAGTTCGAACACACGACCACCACGCATGCGGTTGCGGTCGGCGCCGTCGAGACCGTAGGCGCCGAAGCCGGTGCCCGGCGCGTAGCCGAGTTTCACGCCGTAGTAGTCACCGACGTAGTCGTTGATGTGGTCGTGTCCGACGAAGACGCCCTTGACGTCTCCGCGTTCCAGGATCGCGTTGAACATCCCCGAGTTGAAGGGTCCAGGGCACTCGTCCTCGTTCCGTTCGCCGACGATGTTGTGGCGCA
The DNA here is from genome assembly GCF_041954755.1 of Microbacterium sp. CR_7. Lineage (NCBI taxonomy): Bacteria > Bacillati > Actinomycetota > Actinomycetes > Micrococcales > Microbacteriaceae > Microbacterium > Microbacterium sp. CR_7. The sequence goes on along the minus strand of NZ_JAVAYF010000007.1, from coordinate 134,715 downwards.
CCCGGCCCCGCGCCGCGTCGGCCTCCGTCCGGGTGTCCACGCCGCCCCACCACATGAAGCGGTGCTCCCACAGGGCGATGTGCAGGAACATGAGGCCCGGCACTTTCGCGCCTCGGCGCTTCTCCAGCTCCTGCGACTGCTGGCGGTACCAGGCGACCTGGTCCATGCGCACCCAGTCCCACGTGGGGTACCCGGTGAAGTCCTGCCCGTTCAGCGCCTCGGGGGCGTAGCGGCCGGAGTCCATGAGCCACAGCGCGAAGGCCTCGCGGTTCTTCTTCCGCGACGACGCGACCGTCGCGATCGTGTTGCTCGTGCCCGTCACGCCCTGGGTGTTGTCGGCGTTGAGGTTGTAGTCGTACGAGCGGTAGATCGCCAGCATCCCCGCTTCGTCGACGCCCGATTGCGGCAGGGAGTCCTCGTCGTGATTGCCGAACGTGACCGCCCAGGGGATCTGCCGGGACTCCATCGGCCAGACGACGTTGTTGATCGCCTGCTTGACGGCGAGCCGGGTCTCGCATCCGCCCGTGATGACGTCGCCGTTGATGACCACGAAGTCCGGCATCTCCTGATCCAGGACCTTCTCGATCAACTCCACCGTGCGGCGGTCGGTGAGCTCGTCGTCCTGCGTGTCGTTGAACTGCAGGACTTTGAACGTGCCGTCGGCTCGGAACTGCAGACGCGGGATCTTGCCGGGTTTCGCCGGTCGCGATGACGACGTCGCTTCTGCGGATGAGGCGTGCGCCGAGGCGGCACCGAGCGGCAGGGCGCTGGTGAGCGCGCCGAGCGCCCCCGCGGTGAGGACGGTGCGCCGGCTGATCGGCACGTGGTCGGGCATGGTCGGTCTCCTTCGTCTCGAGCGAACTTCGCCGCGGCGAGACTAGGGACGATGGATGGCGGCGAGCCGACCAGCAGGTGAACGGAGAGCGCCCGACAGGCCTGCGCAGGGCGGATGCGCGGGTGACGCGCGGGTGAACTCTGCGAGGCGCGGGAAGGATCAGCGAGTGAGTGCGGCTTCGATCGCACCGACGATCGCGGGGTCGTCCGGCTTCTGCTTCGGGCGGAAGCGGATGACCTCGCCGTCGGGGAGCACGAGGAACTTCTCGAAGTTCCACTCCACGCGGCCGGCCTTGCCCGCGGCATCCTCGGTCTGCTTCAGCGTCTTGTAGAGGTCGGCGGCGTTCTTGCCGTTGACCTTGACCTTGTCGTTGATCGGGAAGGTGACCCCGTACGTGGTCGAGCAGAAGTCGAGGATCTGTTCCATCGACCCGGGTTCCTGGCCGAAGAACTGGTTGCAGGGGAAGCCCACGACGCTGAATCCGCGGTCGCCGTAGAGACGCTGCAGCTGCTCCAGCTGCTCGTACTGCGGGGTGAGTCCGCACTTCGATGCGACGTTGACGACGAGCACCACCTCGCCCAGATCGTCGAGGTTCTTCTCGTTGCCGTCGGCGTCGCGGAAGGGGATGGAACGGACTGCGGGATCGCTCATGTTCACAGCTTAGGTCGATGCGCCGCGACCGGCCCCGTGTCTGGGAGAATGGAGAGGTCATGACTGTCGCAACCGCCCCCGTTCCCACCCTCCGCATCGGCCCGATCGCACTCGACGTGCCCGTCGTGCTCGCGCCCATGGCGGGGATCACGAACACGGCCTTCCGTCGGCTGTGCCGCGAGTATGGCGCCGGGCTCTACGTCAGCGAGATGATCACGTCCCGCGCCCTCGTGGAACGCAACGAGACGACGATGCGCCTCATCCGCCATCACGAGTCGGAGACGCCGCGCTCGATCCAGCTGTACGGCGTCGACCCGAAGACGATCGCGGATGCCGTGCGCATCATCGTCGCCGAGGACCACGCCGACCACATCGACCTCAACTTCGGCTGCCCGGTGCCCAAGGTCACGCGCAAGGGCGGCGGTGCCGCGCTGCCGTGGAAGTCGTCGCTCTTCGCCGACATCGTCACCCAGGCCGTCAAGGCCGCCGGCGACATCCCGCTCACGGTCAAGATGCGCAAGGGCATCGACCCCGACCACCTCACGTTCCTGGACGCCGGGCGCGCAGCGGAGGACGCAGGGGCGGCCGCCGTCGCGCTGCACGCCCGCACGGCGAGCGAGTTCTACTCCGGCTTCGCCGACTGGAACGCCATCGGCGAGCTCAAGCAGGCGGTGACCAGCATCCCGGTGCTCGGCAACGGCGATATCTGGTCGGCCGACGACGCCGTGCGCATGATGGAGCAGACCGACTGCGACGGCGTCGTCGTCGGCCGCGGGTGCCTCGGTCGTCCCTGGCTGTTCGGCGAACTCGCCAACGCGTTCGGCGGCGAGGGCAAGACGGTCGACGCGAACCTCGGCTTCGTCGCCGACGCGTTCAAACGGCACGCGGAACTGCTCGTCGAGTTCTTCGAAGACGAGGACCGCGGATGCCGCGACGTCCGCAAGCACGTCGCCTGGTACTTCAAGGGCTATCCGGTGGGCGGCGACATCCGCACCGGACTCGCCACGGCATCCAGCCTCCAGGAGATCGACGATCTGCTCGGGCAGCTCGACCACTCGGCGCCGTACCCCGGTGCGGATGCCGAGGGCCAGCGCGGCCGTTCCGGTCGGCCGAAGCGTCCGGCGCTGCCCGACAAGTGGCTGGAGTCGCGCGAGCTCGCGGCGACGGCCTCCGAGATGATGCGAGGTGCGGAGATCGAGAACAGTGGCGGATGAGGTCGTGGCGTCGGCCCGAGCGGATGGCTACGACCCCCGCGACGCCGAGCGGTTCTTCGCCGAGACCCATCGCTCGGAGCGCGACGACTTCGCGCGCGACCGCGCCCGTGTGCTCCACTCGGCGGCACTGCGGCGCCTCGCGGCCAAGACCCAGGTGCTGAGCCCGGCCAGCACCGCGGATTTCGCCCGCAACCGACTCACCCACTCGCTGGAGGTCGCACAGGTCGGCCGAGAACTGGCCTCGGCGCTCGGCGTCTCGGCCGATGTCGTGGACACCGCCTGCCTCAGCCACGACCTCGGTCACCCGCCGTTCGGGCACAACGGCGAACGCGCTCTCAACGAGTGGGCGGAGCCGATCGGCGGCTTCGAGGGCAACGCGCAGTCGCTGCGCATCCTCACCCGTCTCGAGGCGAAGGTGATCGACGACGACGGTCACTCCGTCGGGCTGAACCTCACCCGCGCGAGTCTCGACGCGACCTGCAAGTACCCGTGGACGGTCGACAGCCCCGTGCCCGATCCCGGCGGGCGTCTCAAGTTCGGCGTCTATCCCGAGGACGAAGCCGTGTTCCGCTGGATGCGCGAGGGCGCCACCGGTCGGCTGCGCTGCATCGAGGCCGAGATCATGGACCTGTCCGACGACATCGGGTACTCGGTGCACGACTTCGAGGACGCGATCGTCAACGGCTATGTCGACGTCGCCCAGCTCTCCGACCCCCTCGCGCACGACGCGCTGATCGACCGCATCCAGCAGTGGGTGGGCTACGACTTCACCCGCGATGAGCTGGCCGACGCGCTCTACCGGCTCTCGTCGCAGTCGATGTGGCTGTCGTCGTTCGACCGCTCGCGACGCGACCTCGCTCGGCTCAAGAACCTCACCAGCGACCTGATCGGACGGTTCGCGAGGGCGGCGGTCTCGGCGACGCGAGAGGCGTATGCGGGGTCCGTGCTGGTGCGCTACAACGCGCACGTCGTCGTGCCGCGTGTGGTCGAGGCCGAGATCGCGGTGCTCAAGGGGATCATGGGGCAGGCCATCGTCACCATCGAGGCGCGCAAGGGCGTCTACAAGGAGCAGCGACGCGTGCTGAAGCGCCTCGCAGACGCGCTCTGGTCGACCGACGCGCTGTGGTCGGCCGGCGCCGACGTTCTGGAGCCGGCGTTCTCGGCCGACTTCCTCGCCGCCACCAGCGACGCGGAGCGCGCCAGGGTCGTCGTCGACCAGATCGCGAGTCTCACCGACCAGAGCGCGATCGACTGGCACAACCGGCTCGTGGGCGAGATCGACCCGGCCGAGGTCGGCATCTGGACGCCGCGGCACGCGCGACCGGGCGGACGGACGCACACTCCGCCCGCGGCGGTGATCGAAGGGGTGCGCTGATGCCCCGCATCCGTCAGGCCGACGTCGACGAGGTCAAGGCCCGCACCAACATCGCCGACATCGTCGGCGAGCGGGTGGCGCTCAAGTCCGCGGGCGTGGGGTCGCTCAAGGGCCTCTGCCCGTTCCACGACGAGAAGAGCCCCAGCTTCCACGTGCGCCCGCAGGTGGGCTACTACCACTGCTTCGGCTGCGGCGAATCGGGCGACGTGTACTCGTTCCTCCGCGAGATGGACCACGTCAGCTTCACGGAGGCGGTCGAGCGCCTCGCCGTCCGCATCGGCTACACGCTCCATTACGAAGACGGGGGAGCGGCACCCGAGACGAGCGGACGCAGCCGTCTCTACGCCGCGAACACGGCGGCGGCGGAGTTCTTCCGCTCGCAACTGCTGACAGCGGATGCCGAGACGGGACGCCGCTTCCTCGGCGAGCGGGGCTTCGACGCCGGTGCCGCGGCGCACTTCGGCGTGGGCTTCGCTCCGCGCGGCTGGGACGGGATGCTCAAGGCGCTGAGCGCTCAGGGTTTCACTCGCGAGGAGCTCCTCACGGCAGGACTCGTGTCGCAGGGACAGCGCGGCGTCTACGACCGCTTCCGAGGACGGCTGGTGTGGCCGATCCGCGACGTGTCAGGGCAGACGATCGGCTTCGGCGCGCGCAAGCTCTTCGACGACGATCAGGGCCCGAAGTACCTCAACACCCCCGAGACGCCGATCTACAAGAAGGCGCAGGTGCTGTACGGCCTCGACCTCGCCAAGCGCGACATCTCGCGGGGCGACCCTCGCCGGGTCGTCGTGGTGGAGGGGTACACCGACGTCATGGCCTGCCACCTGGCCGGGCTCACCACGGCCATCGCCACGTGTGGCACGGCGTTCGGCACCGAGCACATCAAGGTGCTGCGTCGCGTGATGGGCGATGACAACGCGTCGGGTGAGGTCGTGTTCACGTTCGACGGGGACGAGGCCGGGCAGAAGGCGGCTCTCCGCGCCTTCACCGAGGACGACCGCTTCAACGCGCAGACGTTCGTCGCAGTGGCGCCGGACGGCCTCGATCCCTGCGACCTGCGACTGCAGCGCGGCGATGCGGCCGTGCGCGGGCTGATGGACTCCAAGCAGCCGATGTTCGAGTTCGCGATCGATCGCAAGCTCGGCGGCTTCGACCTCGCCACCGTCGAGGGCCGGGTGGGCGCGCTGCGAGCGGCGGCCCCTATCGTCGCGGAGATCAGGGACCAGCTCCTGCGGCCGGGGTACGAGCGCGTCCTGGCGCGGCGACTCGGCATGGACCCCACCGAGGTGCACAACGAGGTCGAACGGGTGGCCCGCCGCGGCGGTGCGTCCGCCCGCCCCGAGTCCCAGCGCCGCGATGACGCGCCGTCCGGGGATGCCGCGCCCGGTCAGGGCTTCACGCCGGTGACGCTCGGGAGCCTGCCCCGCACCGCCGACGTCGCGGTCGAGCGCGACGCGCTGATGGGCGTTCTGCAGTACGGCCACCAGCTCGACCAGCCGCTGCTCTCACGTGCGCTCCAAGGCCCGTTCCGCACGCCCGGTCTCGAGGCCGTGCGTGAGGCCGTGGCAGCGGCACCCGACCGCACCAGGGCCGGATGGGTCACCGAGGCCGTCAACGCGGTGCGCGAGCCCTACCGCTCCCTGGCGGGCGAGTTGCTGATGACGCCGTTCCCCGCCCGCGACGAAGAAGGTGCGGTCGCCTCGGCCACCGACCTTGCGCGTCGGCTCATCATGCGCGGACTCGAGCACGAGAAGCAGGAGCTGCTGGGTGCCGTGCAGCGGGTGCCCGCCGACTCCGACGGTGGCCGAGCGCTGCGGATGCGTCTTCGCGACATCGATGCGGAACGCCAGCGCTTCGCCGAGTCGTAGAGGGGCTCGCACCCGCCGGCACGGCAGGATGGAGTCATGTTCTCTCGGCCCGAATCGACCAACGCGATCGACTGCTCTGATCTGGTGATCGATCGCATCGGGCACAGCGCTCCGACCCGCGCCGTCGATGGCGTGAGCTTCACGCTGCGGCCGGGAGAGCTCATCTGCGTCGCCGGGCCCACCGGGTCTGGCAAGTCGACCCTCGTCGCCGCTCTCGCCGGCTCGACCGATCCCTCGGTACGCGTCGTCGGCGGCAGCGCCCAGGTGTGCGGAGTCGACGTCCGTCGACCAGGGCGCAAGCACCGGCTGCTGACCTACCGGACCGGGTTCGTGCCGCAGGGCGCGGGCGCCGACCTGCCGCCGCGGCTCACGGTGAACGAGGTGATCGCCGAGCCGATTCTCATCCGAGAGAAGCGCGTCAACGCAAAGGCCCTGTCGATCCGGGTCGCCACACTGCTCGACGAACTGCACCTGCCGCTCGGCACCGCCGCGAAGTTCCCCTACGAGCTCAGCGCCGGGATGCGGCAGCGGGTCGCGATCGCCCGATCGTTCGTGCTCGAGCCCCGCGTGCTGATCGCCGACGAGATCCTCGCCAACCTCGATCTCGAGGTGCGCCCGGTCGTGTTCGACGCCATCACCCGACGCCGCAAAGAGGAGGGGATGGGCGCGCTGCTGGTCACCAACGATGCGGCCTTCATCCGTGAGCTCAACGCCGAGACGCTGATGCTCCGGAGCGGACACGTGGTCGCCAGGGGAGTGGGCAAGGACCTGCTCTGGGTGCCCAACGCGGAGGCGGATTCGCAGCGATGAGACCGCCCGGCGTCGACACGCCCGATGTGCGGCCCGTGTCACGAGCACGCGTCGGAGTTTGCTAGGATTGACGAGTTGCCCGCGCAGCGGAGCACATTCCTCGGTAGCTCAATTGGCAGAGCAGCCGGCTGTTAACCGGCAGGTTCTTGGTTCGAGTCCAAGCCGGGGAGCCACGACCCCTGGCCTTCGTCTGAAGGCCAGGGGTTCTCCTTTTTCCGGACCGTGTCTCGCGCACCCGAGACGCAGAAAGGGCCTCGCCGATCGGCGAGGCCCTTTCTGCGACTGCGGGTCGGCTCAGCGAGCAGCGCCCTTCAGCGAGCCCGTCGTCTGCCCGGCGGGGTCGGAGATGACGCACTGCACGACGCGGTCGTTCAGCTCATCCCAGGTCTGCTGGGTCGGCGTGATCGGGTAGACCTCGAGGGTCGACTCCTGGAAAGCGATGCCGACGAAGTTCGTGTACGCGTCGCCGATGCACTCCTGCGACGCCGTGTCGATGGCATCCTCTGAGAACTCGCCATCGTCCATCGTGATCTCGTAGTAGACCTCTTCGTCGTGCGGCTCGTCGCACGGCACGACATCCGCGTCCTCGATGAGGCCGGTGGCGCTCGCCATCTTGCAGTCGCCCAGCTTGAGCGAGAAGATGTCGATGTTCGCGCTCTCGGTGACCTGGCCGGTCTCCTCGTCGCGGTCGGCGTCGCCGGAACCCCCGCCGAGGATCCCGTTCAGTGCGCTACAACCCGTCAGTGCGACGGACAGCGCTACAGCCGAGCCGGCGAGCGCGAGTGCGCGTCGTGTGCGCAGTTTCATCATGACTACCCCTCCCAGAGCCTCTTGGTGGCGCGGAATATCGGTATCCCGCCCCGAGAACGCTATAGGGGTCGGAGTCTGTGATGCAACTCCACGAAGCCTGTGAACGGGCTGAAAGGTAAGGTCAGCCTTCCAGGTCGTCCACTCCCGGCATCCACGCGGCACCAGGGCGCCCCCAACCGCGCTTCCTGGCGATCTTCTGCACGGTCTTCCAGTCGCGGTCGGAGAGGCGGTCGATGTAGAGGATGCCGTCCAGGTGGTCGAACTCATGTTGCATGATGCGGGCACGCCATCCGTCCACCGAGATCTCCACCGGCGTTCCCTCGAGGTCGGTTCCGGTGACCCTCACACGCTCCGACCGGCGCAGCGCGAACCGCTCGCCGGGGAACGAGAGGCATCCCTCCGACTCGAGGTCCTCGTCCGGCTCGCCGGGCTCCAGCGGCACCATCCACAGCTCGGGATTGATGATGACGCCGCGCCACGGCTGATCGTCGTCATCGACGTAGGTGTAGGTGTAGATGCGCAGCGGCACTCCGACCTGGGGGGCCGCGAGGCCCACTCCCGGCGCCGCATCCATCGTCTCGAACATGTCGGCGACGAGGGTTCGCACCTCGTCGGTGATCTCCTCGACGGGCGAGGCGGGGGAGTGCAGGACGGGATCGCCCATGATGCGAATCGGAAGTACAGCCACGCCATAACCCTATCCGGCGAGGATCGGCGGGTAGGGTCGTAGTGTGAGCATCTCCGTATGGATGGCTGGGGCGGACGACGTCACCGAGCAGCTGGTGGGCGCCTTCCAGAACCCCGGACTGCTCCTCGGCATCCCCCTCGCCCTCGCCGGAGCCGTCTTCATGTCGCTCGGCGCGCAGTATCAGCACCGCGGCGTGGAGAAGGTCGAGCGGCTCAGCGGCGCGACCGGCACGAGCGGACTCAGTCTCGCTCAGGTGCGCGGCCTCCTCACCCGACCGTCGTGGATAGCCGGGACGCTCATGCTCGGTCTCGCGATCGTGTGCCAGCTCGCCGCTCTGGTGCAGGCGCCGCTGATCGTCGTGCAGCCGCTCGGCGCGATCGCGCTCGTGATGACGACACTGCTGAACGCCCGGATCTCGGGTCACTCGCCGACGAGACAGTCGATCACGGCGATCGTCGCCTGCGTGGGCGGAATCTTCCTCTTCGTCTTCTTCGCGGCGATCTTCGCCACCGAGAAGGACGTCACCGACACCGAGCTGTTCACGATCCTCGCGATCCTGCTCGTCGTGATCATCGTGCTGGGCGCCTGCTGGCTCATCCTCCGCCACCGCATGCGCGCTCTCTTCTACGTGATCGGCGCCGGGATCCTCTACGGATTCGTCGCGACGCTGGCGAAGGTCGTCATCAAGCGCGTGCAGGCGGGCGACTTCGAGTGGATCACGATCGTCTGCGTGATCGCGCTGATCGCGGCAGCCGCCGTGGGCGCCTACTTCGTGCAGACCGCGTACAGCTCCGGTCCTCCGGACCTCGTGATCGCCGGACTCACGGTCGTCGACCCGCTCATCGCCGTGCTGATCGGAATGATCGTGCTCGGCGAGGCCGCTGCAGCTCCGCCGTGGGTGCTCGTGATCTTCGGAGTCGCCGGTGCGATCGCGGTCTGGGGTGTCGTGGGTCTCGCGCGCTACCACCCGCAGGTGATCAGCGACAGCCAGGAGCTGGGCATCACGCGCGGCAGCGACGGCTCCGGTGCACCTCAGCACCCCGGGACTCAGGCCTCCGGGTCGGCGAGCGACCCGGAGTCCTGACGCGCAGGATCGTCAGTACGCGGGATCGATGAGGTCGGGGGAGACCTCGGATGCCGCGGCGTCGTCGACGAAGAACACCGTGCGCTTGCGGCCCTTGGCGCCGGCAGCGGGAACGCTCGTGTAGCTCGCGCCCGCGAGGGCGAGACCGAGGGCCGACGCCTTGTCCGCACCGGTTAGCACGAGCCACACGCGCTTCGAGGCGTTGAGAACCGGACGGGTGAGGGTGATCCGCTCGGGCGGCGGCTTGGGCGAGTTGCGCACCGGCAGCACGGCTGCATCCGTCACGGTCACCTCGGGGCGATCCGGGAACAGCGAGGCGATGTGACCGTCGGGGCCCACTCCGAGGAAGCACACGGCGAACGACGGCCACGGGTTCTCGTCGGTGCCGAACCGCGCGAGTTCGGCGGCGTAGGCCTCGGCGGCTTCGTCGAGAGTCAGACCCTCGCCGGCGGCCGCCGTCTCGTGGATGTTCTCCGGGGGGACCGGGATGTGGTCGAGGAGCGCGGCTCGGGACTGCACCGCGTTCCGGTCGGCGTCGCCACGGGCGACCCACCGCTCGTCGCCCCACCAGAAGTGCACGAGCGACCAGTCGATGCTCGCGGCGCGCGGGTGCTCGAGCGTCGCCCGCAGCACCGCACCGCCCATCGATCCGCCCGTGAGGGCGACATGGGCGATGCGACCGTTGCGGGTTCGAGCCCGGAGCCGCGTGAGGAACCGGTCGGCGACGCGCTCGGCGACGGCCCCCGGAGTGGTCTCGACCACGACCCGCTTCTCCGCGGGCGTTGTCTGCATCGACATCATGCTCCTGTCTCGGGCGGACCCAGCTTCTCCCAGCCCTCGGTGATGACTCGACCGTACAGGAGGTCGGGGTCGAGGCGACGCAGCTCCTCGGCGAGGCACTCACGCAGCGTGCGGCGCGGGAGGTGCAGGTCGTGATCCGGCTGACCGGGCTGCGTGAGCACGGCGTCGCCGGGATTCGGACGCTCAAGCAGGATGTCGCCCGATGCGCGGGTGAGACGCACCGACTTGATGCCCTCCTGCCACGCGTCGGGGTTCTCGTACGACCACTTCACCGGCACGTCGAGAGCCATCTGCAGCCACGCCGCCAGCAGAGCGGTCGAGGGGGAGGCGGAGGCGCCGCGCACCTCGACGCCGGTGACCTCCTCGAACGGCGGCTGGTCGAGCACGGCGGCGAGCTGCTCGCGCCAGTGCGTGAGGCGCGTCCAGGCGAGATCGGTGTCACCCGGTTCGTGCGTCTTGCTCAGCAGGGCCAATCGGTCGCGCACATCGGGCGAGGTCGCGGCATCCGTGATCCGGCGCGCCGCGATCTTGCCGAGGGGCGAGGTCGCGGGCGATGTCGGGGCCTCCTCGGGCCACCAGGCGACCACGGGAGCGTCGGGCAGCAGCAGACCGGTGACGAGGCTCTCCTGGTTGCTGGCGGCGGCGCCGTAGGCGCGCAGCACCACGACCTCGCTGGCTCCTGCGTCACCGCCGACGCGGATCTGCGCGTCGAGGTGCGCCTCGCCCTCGCCGGTGGTGAGCACGATCACCCGCATGGGGTGCTCGCGGGAGGCGTCGTTCGCCGCGTCGATCGCGGCCTCGGCGATGCCGTTGCGGGCCGAGATCACCAGCGTCAGGACGCGGCCGAGAGCGACAGCGCCGCCCTCCTCGCGCACCTTGACGAGCTGCTTGGCGACCTGGCTGACGGTCGTGTCGGGAAGGTCGATGATCACGGTCGTCTCCAGACTCGTCCGTCGCGGGCAAGAAGATCGTCGGCCGACTTCGGGCCCCACGATCCGGGTGCGTACTGGTCAACGGGCCCGCCGGTGGAGGCCCAGTACTTCTCCACGGGGTCGAGGATCTTCCAGGAGAGCTCGACCTCTTCGTGGCGGGGGAACAGGGGCGGGTCGCCGAGCAGCACGTCGAGGATGAGACGCTCGTAGGCTTCGGGACTCGCCTCGGTGAACGCGTGGCCGTAGCCGAAGTCCATCGTGACGTCGCGGACGTTGGTGCCGTTGCCCGGAACCTTCGAACCGAAGCGGATCGTCACACCCTCGTCGGGCTGCACGCGGATCACGAGCGCGTTCTGGCCGAGCTCCGAGGCGTTGGAGCGGCCGAACAGGTGCTCGGGAGCACGCTTGAACACGACGGCGACCTCGGTCACACGGCGTCCGAGACGCTTGCCGGTCCGCAGGTAGAACGGAACTCCCGCCCACCGGCGCGTGTCGATCTCGAGCTTGATCGCGGCGTAGGTCTCGGTGGCCGACTTCGGGTCCATGCCCTCCTCGTCGAGGAAGCCGGTGACCTGCTCACCGCCCTGCCATCCGCCGGCGTACTGACCGCGCGCCGTGGCGAGCGAGAGGTCGTCCGGCACGTGGACCGCAGCCAGCACCTTCTCCTTCTCAGCGCGGAGGTGCTCGGCGGAGAGGCTGATCGGCTCCTCCATCGCCGTGAGCGCGAGCAGCTGCAGGAGGTGATTCTGGATGACGTCACGCGCCGCGCCGACGCCGTCGTAGTAGCCGGCCCGGCCCCCCACGCCGATGTCCTCGGCCATCGTGATCTGCACGTGGTCGACGTAGTTGCGGTTCCAGATGGGCTCGTACAGCTCGTTGGCGAAGCGCAGCGCCAGGATGTTCTGGACTGTCTCCTTGCCGAGGTAGTGGTCGATCCGGAAGATCGAGTCGGGTGCGAACGCCACCTCGAGAGCCTCGTTCAGCTCGCGCGCGGACTCGAGGTCGTGCCCGAACGGCTTCTCGATCACCACGCGGCGCCAGTGCTCGGCGTCGTCGGCGTCGGCTCCGACCAGGCCGGAGTCCTTGAGCTGCTTCGCGACGAGCGGGAAGTCCTTCGGCGGGATCGACAGGTAGTAGGCGTGGTTGCCCATCGTGCCGCGCTCGACGTCGAGCTTCTCGACCGTCTCGCGCAGCTTGCGGAACGACTCGGGGTTGTCGAACTCACCCGACACGAAGCGGATGCCCTGCAGCAGCTGGGTCCACGTCTCCTCACGGAAAGGCGTGCGTGCGTGCTGCTTGACGGCGTCGTAGACGACCTGCGCGAAGTCTTGGTCCTCCCAGTCGCGTCGAGCGAACCCGACGAGAGCGAAGCCGGGGGGCAGCAGACCGCGGTTGGCCAGGTCGTACACGGCCGGCATGAGCTTCTTGCGGGACAGGTCGCCCGTGACGCCGAAGATCACGAGGGCACTGGGCCCGGCGATCCGGTTGAGGCGGCGGTCGTCGGGGTCGCGCAGCGGATTGTGTGCGCGCGAGATGGGAACGGACATCGGTGAGAGATTCTCCAGGCTGTTACTTCTGAGCTGCTTCGAAGAGGGTGAGCACGTCGGCCGACGAATCGGTGATCGTCAGGGTGACGACCGGACGACCGTGCTCGGCGAGGACACCGGCGTCGCCAGCGGCCTGCGCCTCGATGAGCTGACCGAACGTGAACGGTCGACCGGGGATCTCGAGGTCGACGTCGGTGCGCTCCAGGATCTGCAGGTACACGCCCTGAGCCGGACCGCCCTTGTGGTACTGGCCGGTGGAGTGCAGGAAGCGCGGGCCCCAGCCGAACGTGGTCGGGCGACCGGAGTCGGCGGCCACGAGCTCACGGAGACCCTGCACCTGCGGCAGGTCGAGGCGGTTCACGTAGGCCTGGATCGAGACGTATCCGTCCTCGGGGAGCCGCGCCCAGAGCGCGTCGAGCACTCCTTCGACGTTGCCGGAGGTCGCGAGTGCCGGGTCGGACACGCGCACCTCGACGCCGTCCTGGACGAACACCGGAGCGGTCGCCTCGGGGCGGGCGTCGAGCAGACCGCGGGCGGCCACCTTCGCGGACTCGACGTCGGGCTGGTCGAACGGGTTGATCCCGAGCAGGTGACCGGCGATAGCCGTCGCGTACTCCCACACGATGAACTGCGCGCCCAGCGTGCCGCTCACCAGGATCTCGCCCTGGTGACGCTCACGCAGGTGGAACTCGGCGGCGTCGTCGACGAGCCGCACGATCTGCAGATCGGCGGGCTGCGTCTCGAGCTCGGGCGAGACGGGCAGCAGGACGACGGGAAGGATGCCGGTGGCGTCCTTCCCGGTCGATTCGGCGATCAGCTGCTCGATCCAGTCCGGCAGACCGTTGATGTGGGTGCCGTCTGTGACGAGGCCGAGTTTGTCGCGGCGGGGTGACGTGGCGGCGATCGCGGCACCGAGGCGCAGCGCGGGGTTCTCGGCGGAGTCGACGGCGACCTCGAGCAGCGACGCCTCGGCCTCGTTCAGCAGCTCGTCGATGTCGACACCGGCGAGACCCGAGGGCACCAGTCCGAACGCGGTGAGCGCCGAGTAGCGTCCGCCGACGTTCGGGTCGGCGTTGAACACGCGGTAGCCCGCCTCGCGCGCCGCGGAGTCGAGCGGAGAGCCCGGGTCGGTGACGACGATGATGCGGTCGGTCGGGTCGATGCCGAGATCGCGGAAGGCCGCTTCGAAAGTGCGACGCTGCGAGTCGGTCTCGACGGTCGAGCCCGACTTAGAGGAGACGACGAGGGCCGTCTGCTCCAGGCCGTCGTCGAGGGCGGCGAGAACCTGGCCCGGCGCGGTCGAGTCGAGGATGATCAGCGGAACGCCGGCGGTCTGCGCGATGACCTCGGGGGCCAGCGACGATCCGCCCATGCCCGCGAGGACCACGCGGGTCACGCCCTTCGCCTGCAGCTCGTCGCGCAGCGCGACGATCTCTGCGACCAGGGGCCGCGAGATCGACACGGCCTCCACCCACCCGAGGCGTACGGAGGCCTCCGCCTCTGCAGTCGGACCCCAGAGCGTGGCGTCGCCGCTCGTGATCCGCGAGGCGACGAGATCGCGGACGAGAGCCGGGACGGTCTCGTCGATCGCGACACGCGCCGCTCCCGACGCGTGGATCGCGAATGTCATCGCTGGGCCTCCAGCGCCTCGGTCACCTGACCGAGGAGGTCGTGCCACGAGTCGATGAACTTGGCGACGCCCTCGTCCTCGAGCACCTGGGTGACGTCGACGAGGTCGATGCCGACGGCGGCGAGCCGGTCGAAGACCTCGTGCGCCTCGGCGTACCCGCTCGTGATGGTGTCGCCCGTGATGACGCCGTGGTCGAACGTGGCGTCGAGGGTCTTCTCGGGCATCGTGTTCACGACGCCGTTCGCGACCAGCTCGGTCACGTAGAGGGTGTCGGGCAGGCTCGGGTCCTTGACGCCGGTCGACGCCCACAGCGGACGCTGCAGGTTCGCGCCGGCCGCGAGAAGGTCCTGCGCGCGCTTCTCGGCGAAAGACTTCTCGAACAGCTCGTAGGCGAGACGGGCGTTCGCGAGTCCGGCCTTGCCCTTGAGCGCGGCGGCCTCGTCGGAGCCGATGGCGTCGAGACGCTTGTCGGTCTCGGTGTCGACACGCGACACGAAGAACGACGCGACCGAGTGGATGGTCGACAGGTCGGTGCCGGCGGCCTTCGCCTTCTCGAGACCCGTGAGGTACGCGTCGATGACCTCGGCGTAGCGCTCGAGGCTGAAGATCAGCGTGACGTTGACGCTGATCCCGGCTGCGATCGCCTCGGTGATGGCGGGGAGGCCGGCCTTCGTGGCGGGGATCTTGACGAGCAGGTTCGGGCGGTCGATCTTCGACCACAGCTGCTTCGCCGAGGCGACCGTACCCTCGGTGTCGTGCGCGAGGTCGGGGGAGACCTCGATCGAGACGCGTCCGTCGACGTGGCCGGACTTCTCCCACACGGGGCGGAACACGTCGAGCGCGTCGGCGACATCCTGCGTGGTGGCCGCGAACACGGCATCCTCGGCGGTGGTGCCCGATGCTGCCAGCTCGGTGAGCTGCGCGTCGTAGGAGGTGTCGTTCTTGTTGGTGATCGCGTTGGCGAAGATGGTCGGGTTCGTGGTGACGCCCACGACGTTCTTCGTGTCGATCAGTTCCTGCAGGTTTCCCGACGAGATGCGCGTGCGGGAGAGGTCGTCGAGCCAGATGCTGACGCCGGCGGCTGCGAGGTCTGCGGTGGGGGTGCTCATGAAATGCTCCTAGATCAGTTGGCGCTGTCGGCCAGGGTCTCGCGGGCGGCGGCGACGACCGCCTCGGTGGTGATCCCGAACTTCTCGAACAGGGTCTTGTAGTCGGCGGAGGCGCCGAAGTGGTCGATACCGACCGAACGGCCGCGGTCGCCGACGATGCCGCGCCAGCTCAGCACGGAGCCGGCCTCGACCGACACGCGAGCGGTCACGCTCTTCGGGAAGACCGACTCGCGGTACGCCTCGTCCTGCTCGTCGAACCACTCGAGCGACGGAGCCGAGACGACGCGGACGTTCACGCCCTCCTTCGCCAGCTCGGCGCGGGCGTTGATCGCCAGCTGCACCTCGGAGCCCGTTGCCACGATGATCACGTCGGGCGTGCCGTTCGGCGCCTCAGCGAGCACGTAGGCGCCCTTGGAGACGTTGTCGGCGGAGGCGAGCACATCGCCGGATGCTGCACCCTCGCCGCGCTCGAACACCGGGATGTTCTGGCGGGTCAGCGCGATGCCGGCCGGGCCCTCGTGGCGGCGGAGGATCTCGAGCCACGCCGCGGCGGTCTCGTTCGCGTCAGCGGGGCGCACCAGCGTGAAGTTCGGGATGGCGCGCAGCGTGGCGAGCTGCTCGACCGGCTGGTGGGTCGGGCCGTCCTCGCCGAGGGCGACGGAGTCGTGCGTCCAGACGAAGATGCTGGGCACGTTCATCAGGGCGGCGAGACGCACGGGCGGGCGCATGTAGTCGCTGAAGATGAGGAAGGTGCCGCCGAAGGCGCGCGTCGGGCCGTGCAGCACGATGCCGTTCACGATGGCGCCCATGGCGTGCTCGCGGATGCCGAAGTGCAGCACGCGGCCGTAGGGGCTTCCCGACCACTCGTGCGTCGACCACTCGGCCGGGATGAAGGACTTCGCGTCCTTGATCGTGGTGAGGTTCGACTCGGCGAGGTCGGCCGATCCGCCCCAGAGCTCGGGGAGCTCGGCGGCGAGCGCGTTGATGACCTGACCGGATGCCGCGCGGGTCGAGACGTCCTTGCCGCTCTCAAACACGGGGAGGGCCGACGTGATGTCGGAGGGGAGCTCCTTGGCCTCGAGGCGGTCGAGCAGAGCCTTGCGCTCGGGGTTCGCGGCGGCCCAGGCATCGAACGCCTTCTGCCACTCGGCGCGCTCCTCGGCGGCGCGAGCGGCGAGACCACGGGTGTGCTCGATCACGTCGTCGGCGACGACGAAGTTCTGCTCGGGGTCGAAACCGAGGACCTTCTTCGTGGCGGCGAGCTCGTCGGCGCCGAGCGCCGAGCCGTGGATCTTGCCGCTGTTCTGCTTGCCGGGCGACGGCCAGCCGATGATCGTCTTCAGGATGATCAGCGACGGCTTGTCGGTCTCGCCCTTCGCCGCCTCGATCGCGGCGTACAGCTCGGCCACATCCTCGACGTACTCGCCGGTCTTCTTCCAGTCCACCGTCTGCACGTGCCAGCCGTAGGCCTCGTAGCGCTTCGCGACGTCTTCGGTGAAGGCGACGTTCGTGTCGTCCTCGATCGAGATCTGGTTGGAGTCGTAGATCGCGATGAGGTTGCCGAGCTGCTGGTGTCCGGCGAGCGAGCCGGCCTCGCTGGTGACGCCCTCCTGTAGGTCGCCGTCGCCCGCGATCACGTAGACGAAGTGGTCGAAGGGGCTGGTGCCCGTAGCGGCCTCGGGGTCGAACAGCCCGCGCTCGTAGCGGGACGCGTAGGCGAAGCCGACGGCCGACGCGAGACCCTGACCGAGCGGGCCGGTCGTGATCTCGACACCCTTGGTGTGGCCGTACTCGGGGTGGCCGGGGGTGAGCGAGCCCCACGTGCGCAGCGCCTCGAGGTCGCTGAGCTCCAGGCCGAAGCCACCGAGGTACAGCTGCACGTACTGCGTGAGCGACGAGTGACCCGCGGAGAGGATGAAACGGTCGCGGCCGAGCCAGTGCGTGTCGGCCGGGTCGTGACGGAGAACCCGCTGGTACAGGAGGTACGCGGCGGGAGCCAGGCTCATCGCGGTGCCGGGGTGGCCGTTGCCGACCTTCTCCACAGCATCCGCAGCCAGCACACGGGCGGTGTCCACCGCGCGCCGATCGATTTCATCCCACTGCAATTCCGACACGGTGAAGCCCTTCTGCAACAGTTCGATAGCGCCTGGATCGCAGCATCGCGGTCCGCTTCGTCACGGAGATGGTGGATGTGCGCCGGGCGCGCGAGTCCCCCCAGCATAGCGCCGCGGGTCGGCTCGCTTACCCCCTTTACAACGCTGCATGACGCGGGTAATTCCCGCGCGGGCAGGCCCCGCGTGTCGCTGCTGGGACTGCGGTTCAGGGGCCTCGGAACGTGGTCTCTCAGCAGCCGGGCGCGTCGCGTCTCTCGGTGCAGGTATGGGCGACGAGGGCGGTGCGGGCTTCGAGGACGCGGATGCTCTGCGGGGGTCCGTCGGTGACGATGTCGCCGGTCACGGGGGTCCATCCGGCACCGAGGTCGACTTCGGCGTCGTAGTGGATGTCGACGTCGGCGAAGAAGACGCCGCGCCGTTCGTAGACGTGACTGGTGGGGGTCGGCGTGAACTGCGCTTGGCCCAGCGTCGCCCAGGAGTATCCCGGGGTCGTGAGAGTCGCGGTGGTCCCGTCGCCGTACGTGTAGTCGTAGAAGGTCGGAGTGAAGCGGACGCTCAACGGGGCGCCGAAGAGCGTTCCCGTGACCGTGTGGGGCTCGGCTGCGGCGACGAAGTTCGCCGGGAGTCCTGCGACAGCGATGTCGCCGGGTTCGGTGTGCGCGCGGATGGATGCCGGAGCGAACCGTGCGATGTCGGACACCGTCACCGCGGGGCGACCCGGCTGCGGCGGGATCGGCGCCGGGCTCGGGGCCGGGCTCGGGGTGGGAGCAGCGGGGTAGCACCGACCGAAGCCCCACCCGTCGAGACAGCCCACGCGCTCCTGGCGCGGCTCGGGTTCAGCCTCGGGGTCCCCGCCGGACGAGCGCCGAGCGGCCGGAGAGGCGGCAGGCTGCTGCTTCGTGCCGGAGATGGTCAGAGACGAGCCGTCGTTTACAGCTCCGCACATTCCTGTAACTTCGGCAGCCTTGGAGCACGTCGCTTGGGGGTGCACTGCGCCCGTCGCCGAGATACCAGTGAGGGCCAGTCCGGCTGTGACGATCAGAGAGGTAAGCACGACGAGACGTCCTCTGTGACTTCGCGGGTGATGGTCAGCTGTCCTGAGGTGCCGACGAAAGTGACTTGTTGCGCGACCACATCAGGGCGATCCGCCGGTGTCACGTCAACGCCGCTTGCGTCGAGAAGCGCGACCTGGGAGACGTCGAGGCAGACGATGCCAATGACTGACGCTCGGCTGTCGTTGGTGTCGGCGCTGACCGGATTGAAACCAGCGACGACGACCTCTCCCGTCACGGATAGTCCATTGGCCGCGAACGTGTTCTGCGCGTCGATGTCACGCTCGAGTGCCTCGCCGACCAGGAACTGCTGCGGCTCGGGCTCGGTCAAGCCCGCGTTACGGGCGTTTCCTGCTTCGTTGTAGGCCCGGTACACCTTCTCGGCTTCCGCGAACGCTTCCGCTTCACTCGCGAAGGCGGTGGTCGGCGTCGGTGCGGGTGCGGAAGAGGTACCGCATCCGGCCAGGGCGGACGCGAGCGCGAACAGTGCGCCGGTGGTCAAGACGGTGACGTGCGGCATCCGCCGGCCGGTTCTCTCAGCAGCCCGGTGCATCGCGGCGCTCCGTGCAGGTGTGGGCCACGAGGGCGGTGCGGGCTTCGAGAACGCGGATGCGCTGCGGGGGGCCGTCGGTGCGGACTTCTCCTGTCACGGGCATCCATCCGCCGCCGAGGTCGACCTCGGCCGTGTAGCGGACGTCCACGTCGGCGAAGTAGACGCCGCGCAGGCGGTACACGTGGCTGGTGGGAGTCGGCGTGAACTGTGCTTGGCCGAGATCCGCCCAGGTCCGTCCGGGAGTCGTGATCGATGCGGACGTGCCGTCGCCGTAGGTGTACTCGTACGCGACGGGGGTGAAGCGGATACTCACCGGAGTGTCTAGAACTGACTCAGTGCGCGTGTGGGGCGCGGCTAGCACGACGAAGTTCGTTGGCAACCCTGCGACTCCCACACCGCCCGGCTCGAGACTGAACGACGACGGATCGGGGGCGAATCGCGCTAGGTCGGATAGCATCACCCCGCGTGCGAGAGCCTGGGTCGGCTCCGATGGAGGGAACACGACTTCGCGGCACGTGGTGGTCATTGCCGCACCTGGCTGGCAGATTAGCGGAGGAATGACCGGCTCCCGTTGGTGCTCCGGAGAGAGCGACGGCGGATCGACGTCGCGATGCGATTGCCTTTGAGTCGCCGAAACCGTAATCGCAGAATCGCCGATCGCTGCACCACAAACACCAGCTTTCAGCGCGTCTACGGAGCATGCGGAGGCATGGACGCCGGGCCCCAATGACGCAAGCACTGATGCGGCGATGACCCCCAGTCTCGCTAACACGACCGATCCTCGACTGGCGACGAGTCGGAAACCAGTAAATGATCCCTTGTCCCCACGAACGTCACCAAGAGCAGCCACGTGCCCGCTCGGGATGGAGGCGTCACATCAGCTCCAGCGGAATTGAGCACCCTCGATTGAGAGACATCGACGCAGATCTCCAAGAGAACTTCCGCGACCGGCGTGTCGAAAGTAGCTGACACCCCGTGCACATCATTGATGAGAAGCGATCCTTCGAGCACCAGATCGTTTGCTTTGAGGTACCGGTTGGTCTCAATCTCGCTTTCTAGCGCCTTGCCGGCGAGGAATGCACTGTCTTTCCCGCCCCGGTTGGCGGCCTCGACATACTCCCGGTACACCTTCTCCGCGGCCGCGAACGCTTCCTCCTCGGTCGCGAATGCGGGTGTCGGTGACGGCGTCGGTCCGGGCGGAGGCGCGCAGGCGGACAGCATTCCGAGGAGCACGGCGACGGCGCCGAGGGCGAGACTCGAGGAGTTGGAGCGGAGGGGCATCCGGTCACGGTAGACGGATCTCCGTGCGGCTCGCCGGCGTTATCCACAGGCACGTGCGGGCCCGCAGGGCGCTCGGGACCGGCATCCGCGTGCCTTAGACTGGAAAAGCTGTCGTGACGCGTGCGGAGGAGGCGATCGAGATCTCGACGATGTCTGATCAGACCGTTGTGAAGAAGTCCATCGGTCGCACGGTGAAGGCGTACGTAGCCCTCACCAAGCCGCGCGTCCTCGAACTCCTGCTGGTGTCGACCGTCCCCGTGATGTTCCTCGCCCAGGGGGGACTCCCGAACATGTGGCTGGTCGTCGGGACCGTGATCGGCGGCTCGATGAGCGCCGGCTCCGCTGCCGCGTTCAACATGTACCTCGACCGCGACATCGACGCGCACATGCACCGCACCGAGAACCGCCCGCTCGTGACGGGGGAGATCACCCCGCGCGGCGCGTTGATCTTCTCGTGGACGCTCGCCGTTCTCTCGACGGTCTGGCTGTGGTTCACGACGAACTGGCTCGCGGCGACGCTGTCGGCATCCGCCATCTTCTTCTACGTCGTGATCTACACGATGATCCTCAAGCGGCGCACCGAGCAGAACATCATCTGGGGCGGTATCGCCGGATGCTTCCCCGTGCTCATCGGCTGGGCTGCGGTCACGGGCTCGCTCGACTGGCCGGCCTTCATCCTCTTCGCCCTCATCTTCCTCTGGACGCCGCCGCACTACTGGCCGCTGTCGATGAAGTACAAAGACGACTACGACGACGTCGACGTGCCCATGCTCGGCGTCACGCGCAACGCGTCGCAGGTCGGCCTCCAGGTCATCCTGTACGCCTGGGCGACTGTCGCCTGCTCGCTACTGCTCATCCCGATCGCGAGCATGGGCCTCGTCTACACCGTCTCCGCCCTCGTCTTCGGCGGATGGTTCATCTACGAGTCGCACCGCCTGTACAACCAGGCCGTACGCGGGAACGAGGCGCGGCCCATGCGGGTGTTCCACGCCTCGATCACCTACTTGACGCTGATCTTCGTCGCCGTCGCGGTCGATCCGCTGCTGCCGTTCTGACGCTCGTCGTCCTCCGTCGTCTCCGCGACGGCATCCTCTGACGTCTCCGCGCCGGTCTCTGCGACGGGTGCGGCCTCCGACGGCTCCGGCGACGGCTCCTCAGCCGTCCAGTCGATGGCCTCGACGGCGACCGGAGCAGCTGACGGAAGCACCGACTGCACGGCGGTGAGTGCGACCGCGATGAGGATGCCGATGACGCCTGCGCCCAGAAGCACCGCTCCCACGACGACGAGCGACTGTCCCACGTAGACGTCGACACCCGTCGCGGTGTTGGCGAGCAGCGTCGTGGTCATCGAGCCGATCTGACCGGCGACGAGCCATCCGCCCACCGCCGCCGAGGCGAGCGAGAGGACGAGGAGGAGCCAGAAGCCGATGCTGCGTGTGAGTGACTTGTTCATGTCAGCCACGGTGCCGGACGGCGTGATGAGACCCTGATGCGAGCGCTATGCATCACCTGTGCCCGGGCCGGATCCCGGCGTCCCAATCAGCGGAGGGTGTCCCGATCGACGGATGGATCGACGTCTTCGGTCCGCAGAACGGGACCGGATCAGCTGATCGGGGCCTCGGCGGCGACCGGCTTCTTCAGGTGCAGTACGACGACCGTGTACGTCGCGGCTGAGAGCGACGCCAGAACCATGTGGATGCCGACGAGCAGCGGCGGGAGCCCCTCGCGCGCCTGCCACACTCCGACGCCGACCTGTACCGCGATCGCGATCACGAGCACGAGCAGCCACTTCCGCGGTTCGAGCTTCAGCACCCAGGCCGATACCGTCAGGGCGAGTACGAGAACCGCGAGGATGTATCCCGGCCAGGAGTGCACGTGCGCGAGGACCGTCGCGTCGAAACCGTGACGCAGCACGTCGGCATCACCCGAGTGCGGGCCCGAGCCCGTGGTGAGCACGCCGAAGACGATGGTCACGGCGAGAGCGAGGCCGGTCACGTGGCTGAGGACGGCGAACCAGCGCGGCACGGCGCGCTCGCGCGGACCGGGCACCGCGTAGAGGCGCACCAGGAATGCAGCCGTGACGCACACCAGCAGCAGCGACGAGGTGTAGTGGAATCCGACGATGAAGGGGTTGAGCCCCGTCAGCACGGTGATGCCGCCCACGAGTGCCTGCGCGACGACGCCGATGAGGACGATCCAGGCCAGGGCGAGGAGGTCTCGGCGCTCCGGGGAGTTGCGCGTGAATCGCACGGCCGCGACGATCACCGCCAGCAGCAGCACCGCCGTGGCGACGGAGAACACCGGGGTGTCCTGACCGGGGGCCACGAGGCTCGCGACCAGCGTCGCGACGCCGAACGCGACGGCCGCGGCGACGACCCCACCCGCGGCGAACCACAGCGCAGACACGACGCGGCGACGACCGCCCACGCGATGCAGCACCAGCAGCACGACCGCGAGCGCGATGATGCCGACGACTCCCGTCATCAGCCGGTTGCCGAACTCGATCAGTCCGTGGATTCCCTGATCGGCATAGATCGGCACCAGCGATTCCGGCGTGCAGAGCGGCCACTCCGAGCATCCGAGACCCGACCCCGTGAGCCGCACGGCACCGCCCGTTCCGATGATGATCGTCTGAGCCAGGAACGACAGCCAGGCGAAGATCCGCAGCATCCGTCCCCACACGTCGGTGCGCGCAGCCACCGGAACGGCGGAGCGGGGGGAGGGGGCGGTGGTGGTGTCGGGCATTGGTCTCTCCGAACCGCGGGGCGGACACGGCGAGCGGCCCTGTCGTCAGGCGGAACCTGTAGAATCGGATTGTTGCGATGAGCGCTGACCGCGCTGAAGCATCGACAACAGTTTAGGCGCGATGGAAGCGCCGGTGATGAGGGCCCACCAACGGCACCCGCTCCCGCAGACTCGACGGGGATCAGGTGTGTCGGGGCGGATTACACCGTTTTGGGACCTGTGAGGAGAGTGTGTGATGTCGGATGTGCTGATCGACCGCCCGGAGCTCGAAGGCCTGGGGGTGTACGAATTCGGATGGCACGATGAGGACGCCGCAGGAGCGGTCGCGCAACGTGGCATCTCCGAAGAGGTGGTCCGCGGGATCTCCAGCCTCAAGAGCGAACCCGAATGGATGCTGAAAACCCGTCTCAAGGGATACCAGCTGTTCGGACGCAAGCCGATGCCGACCTGGGGCGCCGACCTCAGCGACATCGACTTCGACAACATCAAGTACTTCGTCCGCTCCACGGAGAAGCAGGCGCAGTCGTGGGAGGACCTCCCCGAGGAGATCCGCGAGACCTACGAGCGTCTCGGCATCCCGGAGGCGGAGCGCCAGCGTCTCGTCGCAGGTGTCGCCGCGCAGTACGAATCCGAGGTCGTCTACCACCAGATCCGCGAGGACCTGGAGCAGCAGGGTGTCATCTTCATGGACACTGACACGGCCCTCCGCGAGCACCCCGAGTTCTTCGAGGAGTACTTCGGCACCGTGATCCCGGCCGGCGACAACAAGTTCGCCGCGCTGAATACGGCCGTCTGGTCGGGCGGCTCCTTCGTCTACGTCCCGAAGGGCGTGCACGTCGAGATCCCGCTGCAGGCGTATTTCCGCATCAACACCGAGAACATGGGCCAGTTCGAGCGGACCCTGATCATCGCCGACGAGGGCAGCTACGTCCACTACATCGAGGGCTGCACGGCTCCGATCTACAAGTCGGACTCGCTCCACTCGGCCGTCGTCGAGATCATCGTCAAGAAGAACGCCCGCGTGCGCTACACGACGATCCAGAACTGGTCGAACAACGTCTACAACCTCGTCACCAAGCGCGCTGTCGCCCACGAGGGCGCGACCATGGAGTGGGTCGACGGCAACATCGGCTCCAAGGTGACCATGAAGTACCCGTCGATCTACCTGATGGGCGAACACGCCAAGGGAGAGACGCTCTCCGTCGCCTTCGCCGGTCCCGGCCAGCACCAGGACGCCGGCGCGAAGATGATCCACATGGCGCCGTACACGCAGTCGTCGATCGTCTCGAAGTCGATCGCCCGCGGCGGCGGTCGCGCCGGATACCGCGGCGAGGTCCGCGTCGACGCGAACGCCCATCACTCGGCGAACACGGTGCGGTGCGACGCGCTGCTCGTCGACACCAAGTCGCGCTCCGACACCTACCCGGCCATCGACATCCGCGTCGACGACGTGCAGCTCGGCCACGAGGCCACGGTCTCGAAGGTCAGCGAGGAGCAGCTCTTCTACCTGCAGTCCCGCGGCATGCCCGAGGACGAGGCGATGGCGATGATCGTGCGCGGCTTCATCGAGCCGATCGCGCGCGAGCTGCCGATGGAGTACGCGATGGAACTGAACAAGCTCATCGAGATGGGCATGGAAGGATCGGTCGGCTGAGATGACGACCCCTACGACGACGCCCACCGCGTCGCGCTCCTCCAGCGCGCACGTGGACCCCGCCGCCCAGGTGGCCGATGCCGGCTTCGTGCCGGTCCAGACCCGCTCCGAGCGACCGCACTCGTTCGAGCCGACCGACTTCGGCACCCCCTCGGGGCGCGAGGTCAACTGGAAGCACACTCCCGTCGCGAAGCTCGCGCCGCTGTTCGCGGTCGCCGGCTCGACCGACGGTGTGACCTACTCGTTCGGCGCGGGGGAGCAGTACCTCGCCGCCCCGCTCGCCGCCGATGCGGCTCCGCGCGGTGAGGTCTTCCTCGCGGAGGACGTCACGTCGGCGGTCGCCTGGCAGGGTGCGACCGAAGCGCTGCACGTCCGCATCCCGCGCGAGGAAGAGGTCGCCGAGCCGATCTTCCTCGCCATCGAGGGTCGGGGCGCCGATCAGCGCGCCGACGCGCACATCGTGATCGAGGCGCTCGAGCACAGCGCAGCGACAGTCGTGCTGCAGCACACCGGCTCGGCCCAGTACGCGCAGAACGTCGAGATCATCGTGCGCGACGGCGCGAAGCTCAGCGTCATCAGCCTGCAGCAGTGGCAGGACGACGCGGTGCACGCGTCGGCCCACCAGGCCCGCGTCGGGGCGGACGCCACGCTCAAGCACTTCGTCATCAGCTTCGGCGGCGGCGTCGTGCGCGTGAACCCGAGCGTCGAGCTCGCGGGTGCAGGCTCCGAGGGGTACCTCTACGGCCTCTCCTACGCGGATGCCGGCCAGCACCTCGAGAGCCAGGTCTACCTGCACCACAAGGGCCCGCACACGAAGGGCGACGTGCTCTACAAGGGTGCCCTGCAGGGCGAGAGCGCCCACTCGGTGTGGATCGGCGATGTGCTGATCGGCCCGGATGCCACGGGCACCGACTCGTACGAGGCGAACCGCAACCTGGTGCTCACCGAGGGCGCCCGCGCGGACTCGATCCCGAACCTCGAGATCGAGACCGGCGACATCGTCGGCGCAGGCCACGCCAGCGCGACCGGTCGCTTCGACGACGAGCAGCTGTTCTACCTGCAGGCCCGCGGCATCACCGAGGAAGAGGCGCGCCGCCTGGTCGTGCTCGGCTTCCTCAGCGACATCGTGCAGCGCCTCGGCATCCCCTCCCTCGAGGAGGAGCTGCTGGCAGCCATCGAGACCGAGCTCGCCGAGGTGAACGCATGACCGCGCAGCGCGTCTGCGGCGTCGACGAGCTCGAACTCGACACCCCTCTGCGTGTCGAGCCGAACGGCGTCCCGATCACCGTGATCAAGGACTCCGAGGGCGTGATCCACGCGATCGGCGACACCTGCACCCACGGCGACATCTCGCTCTCCGAGGGCTTCGTCGAGGGTGACACGGTCGAGTGCTGGGCCCACGGCTCCGCGTTCTCCCTGATCACCGGCAAGCCCCAGAACCTCCCCGCTTATGAGCCCGTCCCGGTCTACGTCGTCGAGATCGACGGCGACGACGTGCTCATCGACCCGACTGTGACGAAGGAAGTCTGAATGTCTGTTCTCGAAATCCGCGACCTGCACGTGACGGTCGAGACCGAGGCGGGGACCACCCCGATCCTCAACGGGATCACCCTCACGATGAACACGGGTGAGACCCACGCCATCATGGGCCCCAACGGCTCCGGCAAGTCCACCCTCGCCTACACGATCGCCGGTCACCCGAAGTACACCGTGACCTCCGGTTCGATCACCTTCGACGGCGAGGACGTGCTCGAGATGAGCGTCGACGAGCGTGCGCGCGCCGGCCTGTTCCTCGCGATGCAGTACCCCGTCGAGATCCCCGGCGTCACCGTCACGAACTTCCTCCGCACCGCGAAGACGGCTCTCGACGGCGAAGCGCCCTCGATCCGCCAGTGGACGAAGGACGTCAAGGCGTCGATGGCCAACCTGCGCATGGACCCGAAGTTCGCGCAGCGCAACGTCAACGAGGGATTCTCCGGCGGCGAGAAGAAGCGCCACGAGATACTGCAGCTCGAGGTGCTGAAGCCGAAGTTCGCCGTGCTCGACGAGACCGACTCGGGCCTCGACGTCGACGCGCTGAAGATCGTTTCCGAGGGCGTGAACCGCGCCAAGGAGGCCACCGGCCTCGGCGTGCTGCTCATCACGCACTACACCCGCATCCTCCGCTACATCCGTCCTGACTACGTGCACGTCGTCGTCGCGGGCAAGATCGTCGAGGAGGGCGGCCCCGAGCTCGCCGACCGTCTCGAGGACGAGGGATACGACCGTTTCCTCGACCCCGCGGCTCCTCTCGAGGCGTAGGCTGATCGCATGACAGCCGCCACCCTCACCGACGAGAAGTACGACGAGGTCACCGAGGCTCTCAAGGACGTCATGGACCCGGAGCTCGGGATCAACGTCGTCGACCTCGGCCTCATCTACGACCTCGCGTGGGATGACGAGAACGACGCTCTCGTCATCCACATGACGCTCACCAGTGCCGGCTGCCCGCTCACCGACGTGCTCGAGGACCAGACGGCTCAGGCCCTGGACAACGTCGTCGAGCGCTTCCGCATCAACTGGGTGTGGATGCCGCCGTGGGGCCCCGAACGGATCACCGACGACGGCCGCGACATGATGCGCGCCCTCGGCTTCGCGATCTGAGGATGCTCGAGGTCACCGCGCTTCCGCTCGCGGAGTTGCGACAGCGCACGAGCGAGAAGTGGCGGGAGTACCCCGAGGACGTCCTGCCGCTGTTCGTCGCCGAGACGGACTTCCCGCTCGCTCCGGCGATTTCGGCGACCCTGCACCACGCCATCGAGATCGGCGACACGGGCTACATCGCGTCCCGCACGCCGCTCCCCGCGACGTACGCGGCGTTCGCCGAGCGCCGGTTCGGCTGGACTCCGGACCCGGCCCGCATGCGCAGCACGGCGGACGTCAGCATGGGCATCGTGGAGATCCTCCGCCGGGTGACGCAGCCGGGGGAGCGCGTCGTCGTGACGCCTCCGGTGTACCCGCCCTTCTACGAGCTCGTCGCGGAGGCGGGCGCCGAGGTCGTGCGCGTGCCGCTGCGCGACACCGGCACGGCGCGGGAGCTCGATCTCGACGGCATCCGCTCTGCCTTCGAAGACGGCGCGACGGCGATCCTGCTCTGCAACCCGCACAATCCGACCGGGACCGCACACGATCGTGAGTCGCTCCGAGCCCTCGCCGAGCTCGCCGACGAGTTCGGCGCCTCCGTCGTCTCCGATGAGATCCACGCTCCGCTCGCGCAGCCCGGGACCGGGTTCACCCCGTTCCTCGACACGGGAGAGGCCGCCGAGCGTGTGGGGTACGCGGTGGTCAGCGCCAGCAAGGCGTTCAACCTCGCCGGGCTCAAGTGCGCGCTCATGGTCACCGCATCCGACGTGACGAGCGCCGTCGTGCGCGGCCTGCCGATCGAGGTAGAGTGGCGCACGGGACAGCTCGGTCTGCTCGCGGCGACCGCGGCCTTCTCCGAGGAGAGCGACCCGTGGTTGGACGGCCTGCTGCGCACGCTGGATGAGAACCGCGTGCTGCTGGAAGACCTGCTCGCGGCTCGTCTCCCGCAAGCGCGGTATCGCATACCGGATGCGGGCTACCTCGCCTGGATCGACCTGTCGGGACTCGGGTGGGGTGACAATCCGTCTCGTCGCATCCTGCGCGAGGCGAAGGTCGCTCTGCACTTCGGTCCCGCGTTCGGCGCGGAGGGCGCGGGATACGTGCGACTCAACTTCGGCACGAGTCCCGAGATCATCACCGAGGCCATCGAGCGCATCGCCGTGCTCGTCGGTCGATGAGCGACTCCGCCGCCGTCGTCTCCATCTGGGACCGCGAGCGGATCTGGGTCACCGCCGGCTCGGTCGCCCTCATCTTCCTGGCGGCCATCGAGGCGCTGGCCGTCACCACGGTCATGCCCATCGTGAGCGACGCCCTCGACGGGCAGGCGCTGTACGCTGTCGCGTTCGCGGGTACGCTGGCGACCAGCGTGATCGGGATGGTCGCGGCCGGAGCCTGGTCGGACGCGCGCGGGCCGCGCGGAGCGCTGTACGTCGCCGTCACGCTGTTCATCGTCGGGCTGCTGCTGTCGGGGCTCGCCACGACGATGCACCAGTTCCTCGTCGGCCGCCTCGTGCAGGGGCTCGGCACCGGCGGACAGACCGTGGCCCTGTACGTGGTCGTGGCCCGGCTCTATCCGCCGCACCTGCACGGGCGGATCTTCGCGGCGTTCGCAGCGGCGTGGGTGGTGCCGTCGATGATCGGACCGTTCCTCGCGGGAGCGGTCGCCGAGTATCTCGACTGGCGCTGGGCGTTCCTCGGGGTGGCCGTTCTCACGGCCGTCGCGTTCGTGATGATCGCCGTGCGTCTCCGCGGACTCGATCTCGGGCGGGGAGAGCCGCAGGACCGGCGTGCCCTCGTCGTGCGGATGGCGCTGGCGGTCGTGGTCGCGGTGTTCGCCGTCGTCGTCGGGTTCAGCGCCGACATGGATGCCGCGATCGGCTGGCCGGTGGCGGTGGGCGCGATCGCCGTGATCGCCCTCGCCGTGCTGCCACTGCTGCCACGTCGAACCCTGCGCGCCGGCCGCGGTCTGCCGAGCGTCGTGCTCATGCGGGGGATCGTCGCCGGCACGTTCTTCGCCGCAGAGGCCTACATCCCCTACCTCCTCATCGAGCGGTACGGCTTCACCGCGACGTGGGCGGGGCTCGCGCTCATGTTCGCCGCCTTCGCCTGGGCCGGGGCCTCGCAACTGCAGGGCCGGTACGGCGAACGGCTCGGAAACCTGCGCATCACGCTGCTCAGCCTCGCCCTGCTGTTCGTCGCCATGATCCTGGTTCTCCTGGCGGCTCTCGGCGCTGTCTCTCCGGTGCTCGTCGTGATCGGCTGGGGCTTCGCCGGGGGAGGCATGGGGCTGCTCTATCCGAGGCTCACCGTGCTCACCCTGGCCTATTCGGAGCCGGGCAACCAGGGGTTCAACTCGTCGGCGCTGTCGATCTCGGACTCCACCGGCGCGGCCATCGTGATCGCCGTGGCCGGCCTATCGGTGGCCACACTCGGCGGAGGGGTCGACGCCTTCCCCGTGGTCTTCGCGCTGTGCATCGGGCTGACCGTCGTCGCGCTCATCCCGGGCCTGCGGCTCGGTCACGCCGGGGAGTCCGCCGCAGAGCCGGCCACGACCTCGGGCCCCTGATTCAGGACACGGATCGGGAACGCGCGGAGCCGGCGAGGGCCGCGATCCCCAGGTCGAAGACACGGTCGAGACCCGCGGTCGCGTCGTCGCCCGCGGTCGGCGACGCCGCCCCGTAGCTGTCGGCGTGCATGCGCTGCTGGACGAGGGTCGCGTGGCCCAGGATGAAGTGCATCAGTGCGACGGCGCGGGTCGGGGGATCGTCGGCATCCGCTCGTCTCAGCGCGTCTTCGAGAGCGGACTGCGCGTGCGATGACCCGAGTCCGAGTGCCGAAGTGCTGAGCACCAGTTCGGCGCCGTCGCGATAGGTGAACAGTGCGTCACGGATGCGGCGGGCGAGGGCGAGCACCTCGCCGTCGGCAGCGCGGAGGGAGGCCGTGATCCGATCGCTGAGCTCGGCGAGCAGCTCCTGCTTGCTCGAGAAGTGCCAGTAGAGCGCGCTGGGCTGCACGTCGAGGCGGGCGGCGATCCGCCGCATCGAGAGATCGGCCAGACCGACCTCGTCGAGCAGGGCCAGAGCGACGTCGGCGACGCTGTCGCGGTCGTGTCGAGCCGAGTTGTGCTCCGGGGTCATGGCCTCAGTATAGTGAACACCGTTCAGGTGAACACCGTTCAGGAGGAGATTCCGTGACCCCGCACCGCACCGAGATCGGCCGCGATCTCGCCCGCATCGCCGTCTTCGCCGCACTGATCGTGGTGCTCGGCTCCGTCACGATCCCGATCCCCGGGGGCGTGCCGATCACGGCGCAGACCCTCGGCGTGATGCTCGCCGGCGCCGTGCTCGGCCCTCGGCGTGCACCACTCGCGGTCGTGCTCGTCCTCGTTCTCGCCGCTGTGGGGCTCCCGGTCCTCGCCGGCGGTCGCGGCGGACTCGGGGTGTTCGTCGGACCGACGGCCGGATATCTGATCGGCTGGGTCTTCGGGGCCGTCGTGATCGGCCTCATCGTCCACGCGGGTCGGATCACGTGGTGGCGCACGGCGCTGGGTGTCGTGGTCGGCGGGATCGCCGTCGTCTACGCCTTCGGCATCCCGGTCCAGGCTTTCGTGCTCGGTATCGATCTCGCCCCCACGGCGCTCTCGAGCCTCGCCTTCCTGCCCGGCGACCTGCTCAAAGCGGCTGCCGCCACCGCGCTCGTGGTGGCTCTGCGCCGCGCGTATCCGCCGGCGTTCGGAGCACGGTCGGCGACAACCGCTCCTGCCCGTGCGGTCTGAAGCTGCCGTCGCCGCGGACACGGTCGATGGGGCTGCCGTCGACCGCGTCCGGGTGGACGGGGTCTCCGTGGACCGTGAGGGGCGGACGATCCTGTGTGACGTGACGCTGGACCTCTCCGCTCGGCGGACGGCGGTGATCGGCGCGAACGGCTCGGGGAAGTCGACGTTCGCACGCCTGTTGAACGGACTGGTCGCGCCGACCAGCGGCAGGGTCCTCGTTCACGGACTCGACGTGCAGCGGGACCTCAGAGCCGTGCGCCGCGAGGTCGGATTCGTCTTCACCGATCCGCAGGCGCAGATCCTCATGCCGACTCCCGCGGAGGATCTCTCGTTGTCCCTGCGCGATCTCCCTCGTTCCGAGGCGCGGGACCGTATCGCGGCGATCCTCGATGAGCACGGTCTCGCCGGTCATGCCGACGCCCCGGTGTCGACGCTCTCGGGAGGCCAACGACAGCTGCTCGCCCTGGCCTCCGTACTCGCCACCGGGCCATCGCTGATCGTGGCGGACGAGCCGACCACCCTGCTCGACCTCCGCAACGCGCGGCGCATCGGCGACCTCCTGCTCGCTCAGGACGCCCGGGTGATCATCGTCACGCACGACCTCGACCTCGCGGCGCGGTGCGACCACGCGGTGCTGTTCGACGACGGGGGCGTCGCGGCATCCGGCGAGCCCGGCGCCGTGATCGACGACTACCGCCGGAGCTGCGCGTGATCCAGCTCTATCGCCCGGGCACCAGCATCCTGCACCGGCTGCCGGCCGGACCGAAGCTCGTGGGGCTCGCGGTCGTCGCTATCGCCGTCTCGGCGTTCGCGCATGACGTGTGGGCGTCGTCGGGTGTGCTCGCGGGTGTGTGCTCCCTCTACGCACTGGCCCGGATGCCGGGGCGAGTCCTCGCAGCGGAGGCCTGGCGTCTCCGGTGGCTGGTGCTCGTGCTCGGAGCGTTCCTCTGGGTCTTCGTGTCGCCGATCGCCGCCTGGGTGAGCACGACCCGTGTCGTCGCCCTCATCCTCCTCGCGGGCCTGCTCACCCTCACCACCCGGATGGGCGACCTGCTCGCGACTCTGCGCCGCGCCCTCCGGCCGCTCGGGCGCTGGGGCGTCGACGTGGACGCGGTCGCGATGACGATCTCCCTCGTGATCACGCTGATCCCCGTCGTCGCGAATTTCGCGGGCGAGCTGCGTGATGCGCAGCGGGCGCGGAACGTGCGGGTCGGCATCCGCGGCATCGTCCCGTTGCTGGTGCGCACGCTACGCCACGCGGACGACGTCGGCGACGCCCTCGCGGCGCGCGGGCTCGTCTGAGCGGCGAGCGAGCCGCAGCGCGGCGGCGAACGCGAGCACGGCGACGGCGGCTGTCAGGACCGAGGTGCCGGTGACCAGCAGCAGCACGACCGCGCCGATGCCGACGACGACGGCCCACCGCAGCCGTCGATGCGACGTCGTCGCGACCGGTGCTGCACGGTTCTCGAATCGCCCGAGCAGCACGGCGACGAACGCGGTGGCGACGAGCGCGGTCGCGAGCCACAGCGGACGCTCGGTCCACCAGGTCGGGCTGCCGGGTTCCGAGGGCATGACTCCCGTCGTCAGAGCCACGAGGGCCGTCAGCCCCGCCATCGTCAACAGGACGGGCATGTGCCAGAGATAGATCGTCATGGTGCGGCGGTTGACGAACGCCGAGAACGCGGCGGGGGTCCGACGACGGCTGACACGGGCGATGCGCTCCCGCAGCAGCGAGACGGCGCTGAGGTGCACGACGCCCACGAGGAGCAGTGCGCCGGTCGGCGGATTGATGTTCGCGACGAGATCGGGGGAGTAGACGCCCGAGACGAAGGTCACGATCAGCGCGATGAGCGCGGCACCGCCGGCGGCAGCGACCGTGCGGCGGCGCAGACGACCGATCGTGCCGTCGGCGAGGAAGAACCCCAGCTGCTGGAGCGTCAGCCACACGAACGCGAGGTTGAGGAAGCCGATGCCGTCGATCCCGGTCATGGCGCGCGCGACGTCGACGGCGATCGACGCCAGCACGAGCACCGCGAGCGTCGACACCGGCGCCCGGCGATGCGCTGCGGCCAGAGCGGGCAGCAGAGCCTGGCACAGCAGGAACACGCCGAGGAACCACAGCGGCTGTCCGAACCGGAAGCCGGCGGTGGCGACGATGTCGTCCGAGACGCTGCTCAGGCTCAGTACGGCGAGCAGGGCGCCGACCACCCCGACCGTGAGAGCCGCCGGACGCAGCAGCCGGTGCACACGGCCCGCCACGAACGATGCCGCGGTTCCTCCCCTCTCCGCGGCGCGGCGGTAGGCGAGATACCCGGCGAACCCGCCGATGACGAAGAACACCGGCATCACCTGCAGGGCCCAGCTGATCGGAACGATCCACCATGCACCCTCGCTCGCGTTCGCGAAGACGGGTCCGGATTCGGTCACGGTGACGCCGACCATGACGCCGTGGAGCACGACGACACCGAGCACGCAGAGGGCGCGGAGCAGGTCTATCCCGGTGTCCCGTCCTCGCGGCTCCGACGCGGGCGGAGCGGTGAGACGGGGTACCTCGACGATGGCCATGAGTCCTCCTCGGATCAGCTGTCCGAGGAGCGTATGAAGCCGGTGAGACCGCCCGCATCACCCCGGAGGGTCGTTCCACCCCCTACCGGAGTGGGAGTCAGGAGGCGGGTTCGACGAGACCCGTGTCGTAGGCGAGGATCACGGCGTGCACGCGATCGCGCAGTCCCAGCTTCGACAGCACCTTGCCGACGTGGGTCTTCACCGTCTGCTCGGCGATGAACAGGTCGGAGGCGATCTCGGAGTTCGACCGGCCCCTGCCGATGAGCACGAGGACCTCGCGCTCGCGTTCGGTGAGCTCCGCGAGGACTGTGGATGCGCGCGGCGTGCGCGGACGGCGCCCGGCGAACTGCTCGATCATGCGACGGGTCACGCTCGGAGCCAGCAGTGCATCGCCGGCCGCGACCACCCGGACCGCGTGCACGAGCTCCTCGGGCAGGGCGTCCTTGAGCAGGAACCCGCTCGCTCCCGCCTCCAGCGCGTCGTACACGTAGTCGTCGATGTCGAAGGTCGTCAGCATCAGGATGCGGGGCACGTGCGCGGCGGGGTAGCTCGGCCCGAGGATGCGGCGGGTCGCCTCGATGCCGTCGACCTCCGGCATCCGCACGTCCATGAGGATCACGTCCGGGTCGAGCCGGGCCGCCATCGTCACGGCCTCCGCGCCCGTCGCGGCCTGCCCTGCGACACGGATCCCCTCGTGCGCATCCAGCAGGGCGGCGAAGCCCGCGCGGACCATCGCCTGGTCGTCGGCGATCAGGACGGATACGGTCACGAGGTCTCCTCGGGGTCAGTGGCAGAAGGATGCCGGGGCACGGCGGTCGAGAAGGGCAGGGATGCCGTGACCTCCCAGCCTCCATCTGCGGTCGGGGAGGCGATGAAGGTCCCGCCCAGCAGCTCGACGCGCTCCCGCATGCCGCGCAGGCCGTGACCCGAACCTCGGGAATCCGTGACCTCCTCGGGCGGCGAGTTGCGGACCCGGATGCTGATGGCGGCCGCGTCCGCCTGGAGGCGCACCGTCACCGCCGCCCCGTGCGCGTGGCGGACGGCATTGCTCAGAGCCTCCTGGGTGATCCGATACGCCGCGATCTGCACCGCCTGCGGTGCATCGGCGACGGAGCCCGTGATCTCGAGGCCGACGGCCACGCCGGCGCGGCGTATCGTGTCGACGAGAGCCGGGATGTCGTCGATGCGCTGCTGAGGCGCGAGCTCGACGGTCTGGTCCTCGGTGCGCAGCACTCCCAGCATCCGCCGCATCTCCGTCAGCGACGAGCGCGCGGTGGCCGCGATGCTCTCGAACTCCGCGACCGCCGCCTCGTCGAGCTCGGGCAGACGATAGCGCGCGGTCGACGCCTGCACCTGGATCACTGACATGCTGTGGGCGATCACGTCGTGCAGCTCGCGCGCGATGCGCGTGCGCTCCTCGACGAGGGCTCGCCGCGACTCCTCGAGGGCCGAGTGCTCGCGCTCCCTGGTGAGCTCCGCCGCGACGCGCAGCCGGCCGGCGACGAGGGCGGAGATGAGATAGGCGGCGGTGGCGAGGGATGCCGTGACGATGAGGTTCGCGGTGATGTTGGCCGCCACGGAAGAGCTCGCGACCACGTCGGACCGCAGCATCGGGGCGGTGAGCGAGGCGAGCGCGCCGATCACGAGCGGGAACGCGCCGAGTCGCGCGCCGTGGCGGAACGTGACCACGCCGACGGTGAGCACGAATGCGAGGAGCGTCGGGACCGACCAGGGCCACGGCGCTTCGGTCGCGAGCTCCGCCGGCACGAGCAGCGGCAGGATGAACGACGCCGCCGTGGACACGACGATCGCCCACCGCGGCCGGGTGATGGCGAGCAGCGGTGCGCCGCAGACAGCGGCGGCCAGGATGAAGGACAGTGGCAGGGAAGTGCCGTAGAGGACGGCCGCGAGCGGCACGAGCGTCGCGTACAGGGTGATCGACGCGGCGCAGAGCAGCGACAGGAGCACCACGCTGCGGGAGACACGCGGGCGCTCCGTGCGCTGCCGATCCCGTGCCATGACAGTCATCCTGCCAGGTGCGCGACCGGCACGCGCCGACGACGGGCGGCCGTGACCCGGTCGATCACGAGACCGAGGGCGAGGGCGGTCACGATTCCGATGCCCGCGCTCGCCAACGGCTGGTCCTTCACCCAGCTGCCCGCGATGAGACCGATGACGAGACTGAGTGCGCTCCAGCTCACGCCGGCGATCAGACTCAGCGGCAGGAAGCGCCGCCACGCGAAACCGAGCGCACCGGCCGACATGTTCACGGCCACGCGACCCACCGGGATGTACCGCGCGCCGAGGATCAGCGAAGCGCTGCGCCGATCGAGCGCCCTCTCGGCGTGGGCGAAGGCGGCGGCCACTCGAGGCCGCCGCATCCACGCCCACCGCGTCGTCCCCATCGAGCGACCGATCGCGAACGCGATGTTGTCGCCGATCGCGGCGCCGATCGCCGCGATGAGACCGAGTGGCACCAGCATCCACCACTCTCCGGTTGATGCCGCGACCGCAGCCGCGGCGACCAGCACCGTCTCGCTCGGCACGGGTGGGAAGAACCCGTCGATCACGGTGACGGCGAACAGCACGACGTACAGCCAGGGAGAGGCCACGGTCTGCAGGATGAGCTCGTTGATGACGTCCACCCGAGAAGGTTAGGAAGCCGAGCGGGGCGCGGTCATCACTCCGCGGTATCGTCCGCATCACCCCGGAGAGTGAGATCGCGAC
This sequence comes from Microbacterium sp. CR_7, assembly GCF_041954755.1. Taxonomy (NCBI): domain Bacteria; kingdom Bacillati; phylum Actinomycetota; class Actinomycetes; order Micrococcales; family Microbacteriaceae; genus Microbacterium; species Microbacterium sp. CR_7. The sequence goes on along the minus strand of NZ_JAVAYF010000007.1, from coordinate 98,273 downwards.
GCGGCGGCTGCTCCCAGCGCGGCGACCTATACTGGGAGGCTGGCCGATCGGCCGCCTTCCCCTCTGACGAACGGACATCCGCTGTGCTCGCCGTGCACGACCTCGAGATCCGCGTGGGCGCACGTCTCCTCATGGAGAACGTGTCGTTCCGCGTCAGCGACGGCGACAAGATCGGACTCGTCGGCCGCAACGGAGCCGGCAAGACGACGCTCACCAAGGTGCTGGCCGGAGACGTGCTGCCGTCGGGCGGGAACGTGACGCGCGCGGGCGAACTGGGCTACCTGCCGCAGGACCCGCGCTCCGGCGACCCGGAGATGCTCGCGCGCACCCGCATCCTCGACGCCCGCGGGCTCGGCAGTCTCGCGCTCGGCATGGCGGAGGCGACGGTCGCGATGGGATCGGACGACCCCGCCGTGGCCGACAAGGCCATGAAGCGCTATGCGCGGCTGACCGAGCAGTTCGAGGGCCAGGGCGGATACGCCGCCGAGGCCGAAGCGGCATCGATCGCCAACAACCTCTCGCTGCCCGACCGCATCCTCGACCAGCCGCTGAAGACCCTCTCCGGTGGTCAGCGTCGTCGCATCGAGCTGGCTCGCATCCTCTTCTCGGATGCCGAGACCATGATCCTCGACGAGCCGACCAACCACCTCGACGCCGACAGCGTCGTCTGGCTGCGCGAGTTCCTGAAGAACTACAAGGGCGGACTGATCGTCATCAGCCACGACGTCGAGCTCGTCGGCGAGACCGTCAATCGGGTGTTCTACCTCGATGCGAACCGCCAGGTCATCGACGCGTACAACATGAACTGGAAGAACTACCTCCGTCAGCGCGCCGCCGACGAGGAGCGCCGCAAGAAGGAGCGCGCCAACGCGGAGAAGAAGGCGACGACCCTGCAGCAGCAGGCCGCGCGGTTCGGCGCGAAGGCGTCGAAGGCCGCTGCCGCGCACCAGATGATCGCGCGCGCAGAGAAGCTTCTCGCGGGACTCGACGACGTGCGGCAGGAGGACCGCGTCGCGAAGCTGCGCTTCCCGAAGCCGGCGCCCTGCGGCAAGACGCCGCTCATGGCCTCCGGACTGTCGAAGTCGTACGGCTCGCTCGAGATCTTCACCGACGTCGACCTCGCGATCGACCGCGGCTCGAAGGTCGTCGTGCTCGGCCTCAACGGTGCCGGCAAGACCACGCTGCTGCGCATGCTCGCCGGCGTCGACCAGCCCGACACGGGCCAGCTCGAGCCGGGTCACGGCCTCAAGGTCGGCTACTACGCGCAGGAGCACGAGAACCTCGACGTGAACCGGTCGGTTCTCGAGAACATGGTCTCGGCGGCGCCGCACATCACCGAGACCGAGGCGCGAAAGGTGCTCGGCTCGTTCCTCTTCACCGGCGACGACGTGCTCAAGCCCGCCGGCGTTCTCTCGGGTGGCGAGAAGACACGACTCTCGCTCGCGACGCTCGTCGTGTCGTCTGCGAACCTGCTGCTGCTGGACGAGCCGACGAACAACCTCGACCCCGCGTCTCGCGAGGAGATCCTCGGGGCGCTGGCGCACTACGAGGGCGCGGTGGTGCTCGTCTCCCACGACCCTGGTGCCGTGCAGTCGCTCAACCCCGAGCGGGTGCTCATCCTGCCCGACGGCGTCGAGGACATCTGGAACCAGGAGTACCAGGAGCTCATCGAGCTGGCCTGATCTGCCCGACGGTCGTATGTCCGGGTGTCTTAGGCTCGAGACGTGACCCACGACGACTCGACTCTCGACACGGCCCTCAACGACGGGTTACGCGGCAGGCACGCCCTCACCGGCGATGCGCCCGCGTGGGATCTCGACGCGCTGCCGGAGGACCCGGCGGTGCTCTTCGCCGAGTGGCTGGCGGCGGCGGATGCCGCGGCGGTTCCCGAGCCGCACACCGCGACGCTCGCCACGGTGGATGCCGAGGGGATGCCCGATGCGCGCACCCTCATCCTCAAGCGCGTCGACGAGCGCGGATGGGCGATCGCGAGCACGCGGTCGTCGCGGAAGGGAGCGCAGCTCGACGCCGCTCCGGCCGCGGCGCTGAGCTTCTGGTGGCAGCCGCAGGTGCGCGCCGTGCGGGTGCGGGGTCGCGTCGAGGAAGCGACGGCGCAGGAGAGCGCCGCCGATCTCGCCGCCCGGTCACCGGCCGCGCGGGCACTCGTCGACGAGGGGGATTGGGTGCTCTGGCGTATCGTCCCCGAGCGCATCGAATTCTGGCAGGGATCACGAGACCGTCGTCACACCCGCGCGGTGTACGAGCCGGACGGGTCCGGCTGGTCGCACACCGTCACCGTCGACTGAACGGAGGTATCGACCGCTCAGGCGTTCGCGTCGAGGAGCTCGTCCTCGATGTCGGCGTCCGCATCGCGGCGACGGGACTTCTTCTCGGGTGTCGGTTTCCCCTCGACCTCTTCGCGGTGCTTCACGATCTCGGTGCGGATGATGTAGCCGATGAAGATGAAGCCCATGAGGGCGAACAGGATCCACTGGATCGCGTACGAGAGATGGGGACCGGGATCGTCGGTGGGGGACTCGAACCCGCCGAGCGTTCCTCGGCCCGCAGGATCCTCGCTCACGATCTGGCCGTAGGCGGTCGTGATCACGTCGCCGCCGCCCACGATGTCCGCGATGGAGGGGACGTGGATGGTGGGCACCTGGCCCTCGGGAGCCCCGCGGCCGGATGCCGGCAACTGCTCGCTCGGCCGCAGACGCACCACGACCTCGACCTGGCCCTCGGGTGGCGCCGGGACCGCGTCGGGCGAGTCGCCCTCGCCCGGCGGCACCCACCCCCGGTCGACGATGAACACGCGGCCGTCGACATCGCGGAACGGGACGAGCACCTCGTAGGCGCTCGTGCCGCCATGAGGCCGGTTGCGAGCCAGGAGCTGCTCATCGGCCAGGTACTCTCCGCGGAGGATCACCGGATGCCACTCGTCACCGCGGTCGAGCTCGCCGTCGGTGCCGATGAGGTCGGCCAGCGGGACGGGTTCGGCGTCGTAGTTCTTCTCGACGAGTGCGATCTGCTCAGCGCGGGACTCGTTCCTGTCGAACTGCCAGTTCGACAGGAACGCGCAGGCGATCGCGAACCCGATCGCGATCAGCACGTACACGGTCCATCGCAGCATCCGCGCGCTCATGAGGGCACTCCGTCTCGCACGGTCACAGGGAAGTCGCGGGCGGCGAGATAGTCGCGCAGGAATTCCACGTGCTCGGCGCACGCCAGCCAGATCTTCTCGCGATCGGCGGCGTGGATGCGCGGATTGCGCCACACCACCTGAGCGACCGCCGCGTCCCGGCAGCCGGCACGCGAGCACTGCAGTTCGCTCACGCGTCGCCCTTGCGGCTCTCGTGGATCGTGATCACGAACGGGTCCGAACCGGCCTCCTCGACCACGGTCGGCGGGGGAGCCGGTGCCTCCAGCTCCTGCACGGGCGACTCCGCCGTGGTCTCGGTGCTGTCGCTGCCGGCGTTGGCGAACACGACCGCGATGTACGGGAGTACCGCTGCCGCGAGCGCGAAGACCCAGGTGTACCAGCCGTACGGCTGCACGAACATCATCAGCGCGAAGCAGACGATGCGGATGGTCATCGTGATCGCGTAGCGGCGCACGCGGTGGTCCGCCTCGACCTGCGGCGCTTGCGGCAGGGAGGTGACAGCGGGGACCAGTCGCTTGTTCTTCACGATGAGTCCAGCCTACGCCGCTACGGGGCCGAGGGCTCACTTCACAGGCCACCCTCCGGCCCCGCTACGCGGTCGCTCAGGACGAGAAGATGAACGGGATCGTGAACGCCCCGAGGAACAGGAAGCTGATGATGGTCGTGACGATACCGACCGCCAGGACGGCGACCATGACGTACCCCATGATGAGGCCGGCGAACGCCATGCCGCGACCGCCGACGGACGGGTCGGCCTTCGTCTGACGGAGCGCCATGTGACCGGTGATGACGGCGACGATCGAGGCGATCAGCGGGACGACGGCCCAGAACAGCACGACGCCGGCGATGCCGCAGATGAGCGACGTGATCGCGAGGCCGCTCGTCGGACGCGACGCCGGGTAGATCGACGCCGGATACGCGGCTGCGTACGGCTGCTGCTGCGGCGGAGCGCCGTAGGGCTGGACAGCGCCCACCGTCGGAACGGCGCCAGGGTACGCCTGCGCCGGAGGAGGAGTCGCCGACGGATACGACGGGGCCTGGGAGTACGGGGGAGCCGGCGGATACGAGGGCGCTGCGCCGTAGGGCTGCGGCGGTTGGTAGGAGTGCACCGGCGGAGCCGCCGGGGGCGGCGGGGGAGTCGGCTGTACGCCGGAGGGGTTGTCGTCGTCGCTCACGGGCATGCCTTTCGTCGGGTTCAGCGTTCCAGTCGCACCGAGGTTCTGTCAAACATGCGGACATGCCCGACGAGGAGCGGCGGATAGGATCGATGACGACCCGGCCGTCGACCCTGCGCGGCCAGATCTGGAGTGGGAAATGAGCACTGACCGCGTCGTCCTCGTCACCGGCGGAAACCGCGGCATCGGCCGCGCCATCGCCGAGAGGTTCGTCCGTGACGGCTATCGCGTCGCCGTCACCGCCCGCAGCGGCGAGGGCCCGGCGGGCACGCTCACCGTGCGCGCGGACGTGACGGATGCCGCGGCCCTCGACGCCGCGTTCACCGAGGTCGAGCAGCAGCTCGGCCCGGTCGAGATCGTCGTGGCGAACGCCGGGATCACGAAGGACACCCTCCTGCTGCGCATGAGCGAGGACGACTTCGACAGCGTCGTCGCCACCAACCTCGGCGGTACCTTCCGCGTGGTCAAGCGTGCGTCGAAGGGCATGCTGCGCGCGCGATTCGGTCGCGTCATCCTGATCTCCAGCGTGGTCGGACTGCTCGGCTCGGCCGGGCAGGTCAATTACTCGGCGTCGAAGAGCGCGCTGGTCGGGTTCGCGCGTTCCCTCACCCGCGAGCTCGGCGCGCGCGGGATCACCGCGAATGTCGTGGCCCCCGGTTTCATCGAGACCGACATGACCGCGGAACTGCCCGAGGACACGCAGAAGCAGTACAAGGCGAGCATTCCGGCCGGGCGCTTCGCGACGCCCGACGAGGTGGCCGGCGTCGTCACCTGGCTCGCCGGCGACGACGCGGGATACATCTCCGGCGCCGTCATCCCGGTCGACGGCGGACTCGGGATGGGTCACTGACGCCGCGGGGCATCACCGGTTGCGCGTGACCGCCGCGTCGATGAGTTCCGCGAGCCGGCTCGGCACGGAGAACTGCGGCCAGTGGCCCGAGCCGATCTTCACGACCTCGACGTCGGTGATCGCTCGGAACTCCTCGGCGTACGGACCCCAGTTCTCCAGCTGCGCCTCCAGCGACGCCTGATCGAGGCCGCCCATCAGCAGCGTCGCCGGCACGCGGTGCCGACCGCCCGCCAGGACGATGTCGTCCGTCGGCGCCCGCGCGGGGACGCTCTTCGTCAGCGGAGCGGTGCGGGCTCGCGTCTCGTCGTCGAGGTCCGCCACGTCGTCGGCGTCGAAGCTGTCCCACCCGGGGAAGGGCACGACCCCGTCGACGACCTCGAACTCGCTGATGCCGAAACCCGACGGCGGCGGAACGGTGTCGACGAAGATCACGCGCGACACGGCATCCGGCCGAGCGTCTGCGACACCCCACGCGACGTTTCCTCCGCCGCTGTGCCCGACCACCACGACGGGTCCGGCGACGTCGTCGACGGCGGCGACGCCCGCGGCGACCCAGTCGGCGATGCCGATGTCGGCGGATTCGGATGCCGCGGCTCCGACCCCCGGCATGGTGAGCGCGTGCACACGGTGCCCGGCGCGTTCGAGCTCGGCGGTCACGTCGTTCCAGCTGGAGGCGTCGAGCCACAGCCCGGGGATGAGGATGATGTCCATGGCCCGACGATAGACCGGGCCTCCGACATCCGCTACGGCAGCAGCGGGATGACCTCGGAGAGGTCCTGCGGCCCGATCACGAGGCTCGCCGCGGCTCTCACTGCGGGCTTCGCGTTGAAGGCGAGACCGAGCCCGGCGACGCCCATCATCAGCAGGTCGTTCGCGCCGTCGCCGATCGCGATCGTGGCGTGACGGGGGACGCCGAGCTCGTCGGCCCACTCCTGCAGCGAGGAGGCCTTGGCTGCGGCATCCACGATCTCACCGTCCACGACACCCGCAAGGGCGTCGTCGGCCACGGCGAGGCGGTTCGCCCGCCAGCGGTCGACACCCAGCTGCGGGGCGATGTGGTCGAGGATCTCGTGGAATCCACCCGACACGACGCCGACGACGCCGCCGCGCTCATGTACGGCCGCTGTCAGCTCGTGCACGCCCGGCGTCGGCTCGACCCGCGCACGCACCCGCTCGAGTCGTGCCAGAGGGACGCCCTCGAGCGCCGCGACCCGGGAGCGCAGACTTGCTGCGAAGTCGACCTCGCCGCGCATCGCGGCCTCGGTCGCAGCCTGCACCTCGGCACGTCGCCCCGCCTCGTCGGCGATCAGCTCGATCACCTCGTTGCGGATGAGAGTGGAATCGGCATCGAGGACGACGAGGAAGCGCGCGGCGGTCACCCGACGAGCCTACCGAGCGCGGCAGCGCGCTCCGCACCGAGCGTCGCCCGGCGTCACCGATCGATGAAGACGCCCTTCCCCACCACGGTGATGCCGGAGTCGGTGACCGTGAAGCCGCGGGCGAGGTCGCGTTCGCGGTCCACGCCCACCGTCGCGCCGTCGGCGAGGACGACGTTCTTGTCGAGGATCGCGCGATGCACCCGGGAGCCCGCGCCCACCTGCACGTGGTCGAAGACCACCGAGTCGGTGATCGTCGATCCGCCGCCGGCGAGGGTCCACGGCCCGACGACGCTGCGCTCCAGGTGCGTGCCGGACAGGACGGATCCGAGCGACACGATCGAGTCGATCGCATTGCCGATGCGCCCCACCGAGTCGCGCACGAACTTCGCGGGCGGGGAGTTCACCGCCTGCGAGTGGATCGGCCACTCCATGTTGTACAGGTTGAAGATCGGCAGCGTCGCGATGAGGTCGCGGTGCGCGTCGAAGAAGGAGTCGATCGTCCCCACGTCGCGCCAGTACGAGCGGTCGCGCGGCGACGAGCCCGGCACGTCGTTCTGCTTCATGTCGTAGTAGCCGGCCTCGCCCCGGTCGACGAAGTAGGGGACGATGTCGCCGCCCATGTCGTGCCCGGAGGTGGGGGACTCGCCGTCCGCCTCGACGGCGGCGATCAGCGCGTCGGCGTCGAAGATGTAGTTGCCCATCGACGCCAGCACCTCGTGAGGCGAGTCCTCGAGACCGGTCGCGTCGGTCGGCTTCTCGAGGAACTGCTTGATGCGCCCGGTCTCGGTGTCGGCGTCGATCACGCCGAACTGCGACGCCATCGCGAGCGGCTGGCGGATACCGGCCACGGTCGCCTTCGCGCCGGACTCGATGTGCGCATCGAGCATCTGCCGGAAGTCCATCCGGTAGACGTGGTCGGCGCCGATCACGACGACGATGTCGGGCTTCTCGTCGTTGAGGAGGTTCATGCTCTGCAGGATCGCGTCGGCCGATCCAGAGAACCAGCGCTTGCCGAGACGCTGCTGCGCGGGCACCGAGGCGACGTAGGAGTCGAGGAGAGCCGACATGCGCCAGGTCTGCGAGATGTGTCGATCGAGGCTGTGCGACTTGTACTGCGTCAGCACCACGATCTGCCGCAGCCCCGAGTTGATGAGATTGGAGATCGCGAAGTCGATCAGGCGGTACTGTCCGCCGAAGGGGACGGCGGGTTTCGCGCGATCGGCCGTGAGCGGCATGAGTCGCTTGCCTTCGCCGCCGGCGAGGATGATCCCGAAGACCTTCTTTGGTGCTGACATGCACCCACCATAGATGCCGCGCGCCTCGCGGAACTAGCATCTGGACAAGTGAGTCACTAGCGTCTAGGCATGCGCGTCGAAATGATCACGAAGGAATACCCGCCGGAGATCTACGGAGGTGCCGGCGTGCACGTCGCGGAGCTCGTGACGGCACTGCGGCGCGACGTCGACGTGCGTGTGCGCGCGTTCGGCGGGGAGCGCGACGAGCCGGGGACCTTCGCCTACCGGACCCCGTCGGGCCTGTCTTCGGCGAACCCGGCCCTGCAGACGCTCGGCACCGACCTCGAGATCGTCGCCGCCATCTCCGACGCCGACGTCGTGCACAGCCACACCTGGTACGCGAACTTCGCCGGACACCTCGCGTCGCAGCTGCACGGCATCCCGCACGTGCTCACTGCGCACAGTCTCGAGCCGCTGCGCCCCTGGAAGGCGGAGCAGCTCGGGGGCGGCTATGCGGTGTCGAGCGGCATCGAGAAGCTCGCCTACGAGAACGCCGCCGCCGTCATCGCGGTCAGCGCGGGAATGCGCGCCGACATCCTGCGCAGCTACCCGGCTGTCGACCCCACCCGTGTGCGGGTGATCCACAACGGCATCGACGTCGACAAGTGGCACCCCGTGCAGAACGACGCGTTCCTGCAGTCCATCGGGATGGATCCGAGCCGTCCTTCGGTCGTCTTCGTCGGACGCATCACCCGCCAGAAGGGTCTGCCGTACCTGCTGCGCGCAGCCGCGATGCTCCCGCCCGAGGTCCAGTTGATCCTGTGCGCCGGCGCGCCGGACACCCCGGAGATCATGGCCGAGGTGCAGGAGGGCGTGCGTCTGCTCCAGCAGACGCGCGAGGGCGTGGTGTGGATCGAGCGGATGCTGCCGCGCGAGGAGCTCTCGGCCATTCTGACCGCCGCGACGACCTTCGTCTGCCCCTCCGTGTACGAGCCCCTCGGCATCGTCAACCTCGAGGCCATGGCGTGCGGCGCGGCCGTCGTCGGCACCGCGACCGGCGGCATCCCCGAGGTCGTCGCCGACCGGGTGACGGGGCGACTCGTCCCGATCGACCAGGTGCAGGACGGCACGGGCACGCCCGTCGACCCCGACCGCTTCGTCTCCGACCTGGCCGCGGTGCTCACGGAGGTCGCGACGGATCCGGCGCGCGCACGCGAGTACGGCGACGCCGGGCGGGAGCGCGCACGCAGCGACTTCAGCTGGGCCGCGATCGCCGACACCACGCGCGCGCTCTACGCGGAGCTGACCGCCTGAGCCGATAGGCTGGAGGGCATGTCGAGCGCTCTGGAATTCACCGACGTCGTCGTGCGCCGCGAGGGGCGCAACATCATCGATCACGTGACCTGGCAGGTCGCCGACGATCAGCGGTGGGTGATCCTGGGACCCAACGGCGCGGGCAAGACCACGCTGCTGCAGCTGGCCGACACGCTCATGCACCCTACCTCGGGGACCGTCACCGTGCTGGGGGAGACCCTCGGTCGCACGGACGTGTTCGAGGTGCGTCCGCGCATCGGCTTCGCGTCGTCGGCGATGGCGAAGCGCGTGCCGCGCGACGAGACCGTGCTGAACACCGTCCTCACGGCCGCGTACTCGGTGCTCGGCCGCTGGAACGAGAGCTATGAGGACATCGACGAGCGCCGCGCCCTGCGCGTGCTCGGGGACTGGCGGCTCGATCACCTCGCCGACCGCACGTTCGGAACCCTCAGCGACGGAGAGCAGAAGCGCGTCCAGATCGCGCGCGCCGTCATGACCGACCCCGAGCTGCTGCTGCTCGACGAGCCGACCGCCTCGCTCGACCTCGGCTCCCGCGAGGAGCTGCTCGCGCTTCTCAGCGGGTACGCCTCGTCGCCCACCACGCCGGCGATGCTCATGGTCACCCACCACGTCGAGGAGATCCCCGTCGGGTTCACGCACGTGCTGCTGATCCGCGACGGCTCGGTCGTGGCAGCGGGGCCGATCGCCGAGACGCTGACCGCTGAGGCGCTCGGCGAGACCTTCGGCATGCCGATCACGCTGAGCAGTGAAGACGGGCGCTACGCGGCCCGCGCGGCATCCTGATCGCCGGGTTACTCACTGCGCTCAACTCCTGTTAGAATCGATCCTTGGTGCGTTCGGCACCGCAGACTTCCCTCGTCCCTGGCACAATCCAGGGCAGTAGCTAAGGAATCCCATGAAGACTGACATTCACCCCGAGTACAAGGCCGTCGTTTTCCGCGACCTCGGATCGGGCGAGACCTTCCTCACCCGTTCGACCGTGACCAGCGACAAGACCGTCGAGCTGGACGGCGTGGAGTACCCGGTGATCGACGTCGAGATCTCCTCGGCCTCGCACCCGTTCTACACGGGCAAGCAGCGCATCATGGACTCGGCCGGTCGCGTCGAGAAGTTCAACCAGCGCTTCAAGGGCTTCGGCGGCTCGTCCAAGTAACGACATCGCCACGACGAAGGCCCCGGTTCCTCGGAACCGGGGCCTTCGTCGTGTTCGGGGCGAGCGCCGAATCGGCAGTCGCCCCGTCAGAGATCGAGCGTGATGCGATCGCCGCGGATGCCGTCGGGCGGATCGCCCGCCACGGGAGCCGGTGCCGTGCGCTTCGTCTGACGATCCCTCTCGACGCCGGCGTCGTGCGCGGACGGCATCCAGACGGCGTCGAAGGAACCGCCGAGCCCTCCGCCCGGGCCCTCGTACTTCCGCTCGAGAGGCATCCGCGAGTAGACGGCCACGATCACGACGACGATCGCGATCACGACCAGCAGCACGATCGCGATCGTCAGAAGCATCCCTACCGTCTCGGCCATGGAACCAGGCTAGGCGACCCCGCCGTCAGCAGCATCCGCCCACGGGATGATCCTCAGCGGATGCGCCGACCGTGGGCGAGATCGATCAAGTGCGTGAGCACCGGACCGGAGCGCAGGCCGTTGTGCTCGTGCTCGCTCGTCACCCAGAGCTCGACGCCCGGAAGCAGCCGACCCGTCTCCAGCGAGAACTCCAGGGGCACGTACACGTCGTTCGCGTAGACGGCGGCGGCACCCGTGGCTGCTGAGGTCTCGATCGCCACACGGTCGTAGAGGCGCGGCCACTCGAACTCGGCGAGCTCCAGCGCCACCTCGCGCCACGGCTGGAACGCCGGGACGGTCTCCGTCCACTCGCGGCGGATGTGCTCGCCGGTGAAGAGGGTGACGTCGTCGCGGAAGTCGTCCGGCTCGGTGCGCTCCGCCGACCACCGCGTCGCGTGCCCGTCGGCGTAGCTCGACTCGTGGAAGACGAAGTAGAGCGGGTTGCGGCCTCCGTACGGCATCGCGTTCATGAGGTCGTAGCGGAAGGCGTTGGACCGGTGATCGCGTTCGAGCAGCGACCAGAGCGTCTGCCACCCCTCGTTCATGCCGAGTGCCGACCCGACCGACCGCAGCCGCGAACGCGACACGACCTCGCCATCGGGAAGGACGATGTCTCCCGCGTCGGCATGATCGACCAGGCGACGCATGCGGTCACGGTGCTCGGGGAACCGCCGGTAGTAGCGCTCCGAGGCGTCGCGCATCTTGTCGTAGCAGAGCGCGTAGACGTCGTCGGGGTGGCGTCCGACCGCGCTGAGCCCGCCGGTGATGAACACGTCGGCGAGCGAGCTCGCATCGGTCGAGAGGTAGGCGAGCGTCGTGAACCCGCCGAACGACTGCCCGAGCACACTCCAGGTGATGGCGCCCAGGTGCTCGCGCATCGCCTCGCAGTCGCGGACGATCGAATCGGCGCGGAGGTGGGTGAGGTACTCCGCGACGGCGGAGGCGCCGCGGCTCAGATCGTCGTCGCCGACGGGCGTCGACAGTCCTGTTCCGCGCTGATCCAGCATCACGACGCGGTAGTGGGCGAGCGCCTCGTCGAGCCAGGCGGGCGCGGTCGACGAGTGGAACGGGCGCGGAGCCTCGTGCCCCGGTCCGCCCTGGAGGTAGACGAGATAGGGGAGCGAATCCCCTCCGTCCCTGGTCACCACGCGCGCGAAGATGTCGATCGTGCGGGTGTCGGTCGGATCGCCCCACACGAGCGGGACGGTGAGCGTGTGCTCCTCGATCGCGAGGTCGAGCAGGCGGTGGATGGTGGTCGTGCCGGTCATGTCACATCACGTTCCCGATGTAGGAGTACTTCACGAAGACCTCCGAGGCGATGCCCGCCTCCTGGAGCACGCCCTGGACGGCGCTCATCATGTAATTCGAGTCCCAGCCCATGTAGAGGTGGTGGGTGTCGTCGAGCTGGTCCCACTGACCCTTCCATGCGGTCTGATCGTAGATCGGTCCGCCGTGAGCCGCGCAGTACGCGACCGCGGCATCGCGCGTGTCGGTCCAGGCCCGACGGAAGACCCGGTTGAAGAGGTGCTTGACGTCGTACACCTCCCAGCGCTCGCCTCGGTACTCGACGTACTCGAACTCGCGCTCCCACCCGGCGGGCCAGCCGCGTCGGCGCACAGCGTCGAGGATCGGGGTCAGGCCGTCGTCGTCGATCTCGGGCAGGGCGGGGCGCGCCCAGATACGGAGCAGATCGGCCGTCAGCCGGACCGTGCGCTGCGAGATGGCCGCCGTCCCCCAGGTCTCGGTCGCCTGCAGCGCGGCCGTCTCGGGCACAGCGCTCCTCGCGTACGCCGAGGCGCGCTTCACGGGGTAGGACTCGCCGAAGAACCGCTCGGACAGCGACTGCTCCAGCAGGGTGAGGTTGCCGAGCGTCGGAGCGAGTGCCCGGTGCGCGTTCCGCTCGTCGTCGGAGTAGTCGATCCACTCGCGTGCGCCGTCGCCCGACCAGCTGTCGCTCGGAACGGTAGGGACGATGTGCTCGACGTCGAAGTCGGAGGTGTCGTCGACGCCTTCGAGTCGCCCGAGCACGTACGCGGGGTGGGGGAGCTCGCTGTACTTCAGGACCGCGCTCACCCGCTCGTCCGATGGCGTGATGCGCGCGAAGGCCCGCTCCAGCGCGTCCGGGCCGGAGAGGCGGGCACGGCAGAGTCGGGCGACCAGGCGCTCGTTCGGCAGGTTCACGAGGGTGCGCCGCAGGTACATCGCCTGGATCCGCTCCAGGGTGAGGATGAGCTCGTCGCGCGGGATCAGACCTCGCGCGTGGTCGCTGTAGGCGCTCAGCACGAGCGGGTACGCCGCGCGCCCGAACGTGTTGACGAAACCGAGCTGCCGCGCGATCTCGGGATCGCTCTCGAGAGAGGGGTCGAGCAGGATGCCGTAGATCTCGGCGTAGTGGCGCCACACCTCGGCATCCGCCTGCAGGTGCTCCACGTCGACGCGCGGGAAGGAGTGCCGGAACGCGCTGTAGACCCCGTGCTCCCCGTTCGCCGCGACCTCCCGCCCGGTCGTCATGACGAGGTAGTGGCGCCAGAAGGCGCCGATCGTCTCGCCCGTGTGCCGCTCGATGGGGAGCCAGAAACGCTCCTCGACGTCGAGCTGCTCCGAGTGGGTGAGTCCCATCAGGATGTAGTTGTGGATGAGCTCGTGGTCGCGGAGCGGCTCACCCGTCGAGTTCAGGCTCTCGAAGATCTGCTGCGCGTTCGCGCCCGAGCCCAGTGTGATCGACACATGCTCGAGCCGCCGCAGGCCGCGCCAGATCGCCGCCGCCTCGTCGGCGTGGACCTGGCTGCGGAAGAATGCGTAGTTGTCGTCGAACCTCGACTCGCGCTCGGTGCTGTCGCCGCGCTCCAGCACGACCGACTCGTACAGGTCGGCCCAGGCGTCGTGCGGCCGCAGCTTCGTACGGTCGGCATCGTCGGGCCGCACGAGCACACGGGAGAGCTCCGTTGCGAGCGAGGGGTCGGTGTCGCGCACCGCGTGCTGCAGGGCGGCGACGAGCAGCATCAGAGTGGTGATGCGCTGCTGCCCGTCGATCAGGACGAGGTCGGTGTCGGCATCCGAGTCGTCCGCGGCCGAGAGGATCGAGCCGATGAAGTGCCGGTGCGAGTCGTCCTCGGCGGCGACCGCGCGGACGTCGGCGAGGAGCTGCTCGCAGCCGCCGATGTCCCATCGGTACTGCCTCTGGTACACCGGCACGACGATCGTGGTGGAGTCCGCTGCGAGCCATTCGATCGTGTTGACAGCTGTCGCCTCGACGTTGGTCGCAGTGCTCATGCTGATGTCTCGCCCTCCCATGACGCCGGTCGCCGTGGAGTCGCCAGGCGCCCGATTCAGTCTATTCGCTTATTCACGGCGGCCCTCGGCTGGCGCTCCGCGACCCGCTGTTAGGCTTGCCTTATCAGGGCCTGTTAAAACGTGCTGGCCCCCGATGAAAGGACATGACTCAGATCATGGGATACATCAAGTCCAAGGCGCTCGAAGACAAGGGCTTCGTCGTTCTCGACAGCTACAACCAGGAGCTCGACCCCAAGGAGTGGCTCGACATCGAGTACAACGACTGGAAGTCGTCCGGCGACACCCGCTTCGCACCGCTCGCGAGCGCCAAGGGTGAGATCGAGTGCAACGGCTTCTGGAACCACAAGCCGCCGCGCACCGACAAGGACGGCGTCTGGATCGACTCGCAGACCGCCAAGGCGCCGAACCTGACCCGTCGCGCTCAGGAGCCCGGTGCCAACGTCGGCCGCTGCCGCGTCATCGAGCTGCAGCCCACGCCGTACGGCGAGTGCCTCTACAACCTCCACCAGGACGACAACAACCGTCTGAACCCCGACGGCACCGGCTGGGTCGTGCGCGGATTCTTCAACCTCACCGACGACAAGGACAGCTTCTTCGTCCTGCGTGAGAACCGCACCGACCCGAGCATCGAGTACCGCATCGCTCTGCCGGCCGGCGCTCAGCTGATCGTCGACACGCAGCGCCTGTGGCACGCCGCCACGCACGTCGGCACCGAGCCGCGCTACTGCCTCATCACGTCGTGGACCTCTGGCCCCGAGCTCGACGCGTACATCGAGAAGTACCACGGCACGCAGGACGTCCCGAACGTCGAGGTGCCGCAGGACGTGCTCGAGGCCGGCTACGCCGAGCAGGCTCGCCGCGACGCCGCCCGCGCCGCCTACTATGCGGCCAAGGGCCAGCAGGTCAAGCAGGCCATGAGCGAGGCGTGATCCTCGTCTGAACGGGCCCCGAACGGGTCGGAAGGCCCCGGTCGTGAGACCGGGGCCTTCGTCGTGCGAATGACACGCTTGTGATTTCCTCGTCTCTGGGCGAGAATGGGCGCATAACCGCATAGAACCGCCGCTCTCTCGGTGGTCAGGTCGTTGGGGAAGACGCACCTGATGAAACGGAGAGATCATGGCGACGACGTACGCACGCGGAGTGGTGTTCATCCACTCCGCTCCTCGCGCGCTCTGCCCGCACCTCGAATGGGCGGTGGGACGCGCTATCGGTCGTGCGGTGAACTTCGACTGGTCGGATCAGCCTGTGCTCGACGGCGCACGTCGTGCCGAGTTCTACTGGGACGGACCGGTCGGCACCGGTGCTGCCCTCGCGACCGCGATCCGCGGTTGGGAGCACCTGCGCTTCGAGGTCACGGAGGATCCGACGCCCCGCAGCGACGGCGGACGCTGGCTGCACACCCCGGACCTCGGCATCCACTACGCCCAGACGGATGCCGCGGGCAACATCGTCATCGGGGAGGACCGCATCCGCTACGCGATGGAGATCGCCGCGGGGAGCGCCTCGGAACTGCAGCGCGAGCTCGACATCGCGCTCGGTTCGGCGTGGGACGAGGAGCTCGAGCCCTTCCGTCACGCCAGCGACGACGCACGCGTCGTCTGGCTGCACAAGGTCGGCTAGGCAGAGTCGGTCAGGCGCAGAGACGTGGAGCGGGGAGGCGCGAGTATTGGATGCCGGTGATCTCTCCCGGACGCTGAGAAGGCGTATCCTGCTCCGGATGACGAGGACCCCGCCCCACCAGGGACGGGGTCCTCGTCTGCGTCAGATCACCGCGGAATGCGGGACGTCAGCCGCGCGCGGCGTGTGGCCGGCGTAGACGTCGTTCCAGGCCGCACGGAGTCGCTCCATCGCGAGCGCCGTGCGTTCCGGCGGGAGCGTGATGGGGATCCGCAGCCGCCGCTCCAACACGCCGCCCATGGCGAATCGCGGTCCCGGCGGCACGACGAGTCCGCGGGCGCGTGCCGCCAGCGACAGGGCTGTCGAGACGGGCGCGCCGAGATCGAGCCAGGCGGAGAGGCCGCCCGGTGTGGGAGGCATGTCGACGCCGTCCAGGTCGGCGACACCTCGGGCCACGGCACTGCGTCCGTCGCGCAGGCGGGAGCGGATGTGCGCGGTCAGGGCGGGCATGTCCTGCAACAGTTCGAACGCGATGCACTGTTCGAGGAGAGCTGTGCCCAGTTCGAACGAGGGCCGCACGGCGAGCAGACGCGTCACGAGGGAGCGCTCCGCGCGGATCCATCCGATTCGCAGGCCTCCCCACGCGATCTTCGACATCGATCCGACCGTGATGACCTCGGGGCTGAAGGCCGCCAGAGGTGTCGGAGTCCATTCCCGGTCGATGTCGAGCTCCGCCGTCGTCTCGTCGACGATGACGTGCGTGCCGACGTTGCGCGCGGTCGTCGCGATCCGAGCGCGGGCGGACTCGGGCAGTGTCGCCGCGGTCGGGTTGTGGAAGTCGGGGATGAGGTACGCGATGTGCGGGCGGCCCTGCAGGAGTGTGTCGGTGACGTGACGCTCGTCCCAGCCGTCGTGATCGACCGGTGTGGGGAGCATCCGATAGCCGTGGCGATGGATGGCTTCCAGGGCGTGCGGGAAGGTCGGCTGCTCGACGAGTGCGCGGTCGCCGCGGCGGTTCAGGGTCGCGAGGACGAGGTTCAGCGCGTTCAGGGCGCCGGAGGTGATGATGATCTGCTCGGTGGTGGTCGGCACACCGCGGGCGGAGAAGCGCTGCGCTACGGCATCCCGCAGCTCGGGCAGCCCCTGCAGCGAGTACCCGCTGGTCCCGCGCAGGGTCGCCAGGCGGGGGAGAGAGCGGACCGTGGCGTCGTACAGCCCCGGTGTCGAGTCCATCGACGCGATCGACAGATCGATCATCGTCTCGTCGTCGACGGTCGGGATCACGGTGTCGGAATGGGGAAGCGCCGCTCGGGTGCCGCCGCCGTGCACGCGTGAGACGAAGCCGTCGGCCTCGAGGAGGCCGTAGACGCGCGTGGTCGTCGAACGCGACCGACGCAGCTCGATCGCGAGTGCTCGTTCGCTGGGCAGTCGTTCGCCGACGGTGATGCGCCCGTCGAGGATGAGGGCGCGGATGCGATCGGCGAGCTCGACGGCGGTGGCACCGGCGACGTGGCGCGCGCCGAGCTGTTCGACGAGGCGGGAGGTCATGTCCCCATGATGCCCGAAAGTGGCCTGGTTTCTGCATGCCACTTTTGGAGGAGTGGACTCGCCTTCGCTGCGCGCGGTGCCGTCACGATGGAGGGATGCAGCTTCGTTCCGTGTTCCTCCCGATCGCCGCGACCAGCCGTCGCGACCTCGTCGAGCGTCTCGTCCAGCTCCTCGTCGGCCTGTTCCTCTATGGCGTGGCGCTGGGTCTGATGGTGCGCGGTGGCATCGGTGTCGCACCGTGGGACGTGCTCGCCCTCGGAGTGTCGGAGCAGTTCGGCCTGGGATACGGGGTGGTGACCGTCCTCGTCTCGGTCGTCGTGCTACTGCTGTGGATCCCGCTACGCCAGCGCGTGGGCATCGGCACCGTGCTGAACGCCCTGCTCATCGGACCGGCGGCCGATCTCACGCTCGCGGTGCTGCCCGCGCCCACGACGGTCTGGATCGGTGCCCCGATGTTCGTGGCGGGGCTCGTGCTGCTCGCCTTCGCGACCGGCCTGTACATCGCCGCCGACTTCGGCCCCGGCCCGCGCGACGGGCTCATGACGGGGCTCGTCCGCCGCACCGGATGGCGCGTGTGGATCGTGCGAACCCTCATCGAAGGAAGCGTGCTGCTGATCGGCTTTCTTCTCGGGGGTCCCGTCGGCGTAGGGACGGTGCTGTTCGCCTTCGGCATCGGCCCGCTCGTAGGCCTGTTCCTGCCCTGGGCGACGCGCCTGCGCGAGGCCCGCTCCCGACAGCTCGCCACGCTCTAGAGAAGACCACACGGAAAAAGCGCCGTGCTGCAGAGCAGCACGGCGCTTTCGCGTGGTCCGAGGTCAGTCGGCGCTGGCGAACACCGCGACGGCGTTGTGGCCGCCGAAGCCGAACGAGTTGCTGATCGCGATCTGCGGACCGTCGCCGAGAGGCTGAGCCTCGCCCGAGAGCCGGAACGGCACCGCGGGATCGGGCTCCGTCATGTTGATCGTCGGCGGTGCGACGCGATCACGCAGCGCGAGGATCGAGAAGATCGCCTCCAGCGCGCCGGTCCCGCCGAGCAGGTGGCCCGTCGAGGCCTTGGTCGCGGAGACGGGGATCTCATCGATCCGATCGCCGAAGACCTTCCTCAGTGCGACATACTCGTTCGGGTCTCCGACCGGGGTCGACGTCGCATGGGCGTTGATGTGGGTGACCTGATCGGCGCTGATGCCGGCGCCCTCGAGTGCCTGCGTGACGGCGCGAGCCGCCCCGTTGCCCTCGGGGTCGTTGCCGGTGATGTGGTAGGCGTCGGCCGTGACCGCACCGCCGAGGACGTACCCGTAGATCTTCGCGCCGCGAGCCTTCGCGTGCTCCTCGGTCTCGAGGATGAGCGCCGCAGCGCCCTCACCCATGACGAAGCCGTCGCGGTCGACAGCGCCGGGACGCGAGGCCGTGGAGGGGTCGTCGTTCCGTCGCGACAGGGCCTGAGCCGAGGCGAAGGCCGCCATGGTGATCGGGTGGATCGCCGACTCGGTACCACCGGCGATGACGACGTCGGCGAGTCCCTCCTGCAGGTGGTCGTACGCGTGGATGAGCGACTCGGTGCTGGAGGCGCAGGCGCTGACGACGGTCTGGGCGTAGGCACGTGCTTCGAACTGCAGCGACAGGTTTCCGGCGGCAGCGTTCGGCATCAGCATCGGCACCGTGAGCGGCATCACGCGTCGCGGACCCTTCTCGCGAAGGGTGTCCCACGCGTCGAGGAGCGTCCAGAGGCCTCCGATGCCCGTCGCGAAGTCGACGCCGAGGCGCTCGGGAGCGACCTCGGGAGACCCGGCATCGGCCCAGGCCTCGCGCGCCGCGATGAGTGCGAACTGCGAGGAGGGGTCGAGGCGCTTCGCCTCGTGGCGGGGCAGCACCTCCTCGGGGCGCACGGATGCTTCGGCGGCGAAGGTCACGGGAAGGTCGTACTGCTCGACCCAGTCGTGCTCGAGCGTGCGGGCGCCCGAGACGCCGGCCAACAGATTGGTCCAGTTCTCGGGGGCGGTGCCGCCGATGGCGGACGTGGCACCGATGCCGGTGACGACGATGCGCTTGGTCATGTGTGGTTCCTTGTCAGGCGGATCGAACAGAAGATGGGCAGGGCAGAGGATGCCACGCCCCGCGAGTGCGGGGGTGGCATCCTGAGCGGATTACTCCTGGCCTGCGACGATGAAGTTGACGGCGTCGCCGACGGTCTTGAGGTTCTTGACCTCGTCGTCGGGGATGGTGACGCCGAACTTCTCCTCGGCGTTGACGACGATCGTCATCATCGAGATCGAGTCGATGTCGAGGTCGTCCGTGAACGACTTCTCGAGGGCGACCTCGGAGGCGTTGATGCCGGTCTCGTCGGTGATGAGCTCGGCGAGGCCTGCGAGGACCTCATCGTTGGTGAAAGCCATGGTGGTCTTCCTTCTCTTACGGGGTTGATTTCGGAACCGTGGAACAGTCTAGGGAAGGTCGACGCGTTCTCAGGGGAGGACGACGACCTGGGCCGCGAAGACGAGCCCCGCGCCGAAGCCGATCTGGAGCGCGAGTCCGCCCGACAGCTCGGGGTGCTCGGCCATGAGCCGGTGGCTCGCCAGCGGGATGGATGCCGCTGACGTGTTGCCCGTCGTCTCGATGTCGCGGGCGATCACCGTCGTCTCGGGCAGCTTCAGCTGCTTCGCGAACTCGTCGATGATGCGCATGTTGGCCTGGTGCGGGATGAAGGCCGCGATGTCGTCGGGACCCACACCCGCCTTGTCGAGGGCTTCGCGGGCGACCTTCGCCATCTCCCACACGGCCCAGCGGAAGACCGTCTGGCCTTCCTGGCGGAGCGTCGGCCACGCCGCCGCTCCGTCACGGAAGTCGGTGAGGGTGTTGTTCATGCCGACGGCGTCGGCCTTCGAGCCGTCCGAGCCCCACACCGCCGGAGCGATGCCGGGCGTGTCGCTCGGACCGATGAGCGCCGCGCCTGCACCGTCGCCGAGCAGGAACGAGATGCTGCGGTCGGTCGGGTCGACGATGTCCGAGAGCTTCTCGGTGCCGATCACGAGGGCGTAGCGCGCAGCGCCGGCCCTGATGAGGGCGTCGGCCTGGGTCACGGCGTACGCGTATCCTGCGCACGCGGCGTTGACGTCGTACGCGGCGGCGGGGTTCGCACCGACGCGGTCGGCCACGATCGCCGAGACGGAGGGCGTCTGCTTCGGATTGCTGATGGTCGCGACGATCACGAGATCGACCTGGTCGGCCGGTACACCGGACTTCTCTATCGCCTCGGCGGCAGCGGTGGTGGCGAGATCGATCGCGTCGGTGTCCTTGCCGGCACGGGTGCGGGTCACGATCCCGGTGCGCTGACGGATCCACGCGTCGCTGGAGTCGATCGGACCCACGAGGTCGTCGTTCGGAACCGAGTTCTCGCCACGGGCGGCGCCGTACGAGTAGATGCGCGTGTACGCGGGACCGGTGAGCTGGGTCAGCGTAGCGGTCATGCGGCTTCTCCGTTCAGCAGCGCGACGGCCGCGTCGAGGTCTTCGGGGGTCTTGACGGCGACGGTCGGCACGCCGCGGAGCCCGCGCTTGGCGAGCCCCGTGAGGGCACCGGCCGGGGCGAGCTCGATGAGTCCGGTGATTCCGTGCTCGGCGAAGGACGCCATGCAGAGGTCCCAGCGCACCGGTGACGACACCTGGTCGACGAGGTAGTCGAGCGCCTGCTGGCCCTCGGAGACGACCGATCCGTCGCGGTTGGTCCACAGGGTGATCGACGGGTCGGCGGGGGCCACGGTGGAGACGGCGTCGCGCAGCGCATCCACCGCCGAGGCCATGAACGACGTGTGGAAGGCGCCGGCGACCTGCAGCGGGATCACGCGGGTGCCCTTGACCGGCTCGGCGGCAAGCGACGCGAGGGCGTCGAGCGAGCCCGCGACGACGAGCTGTCCGCCGCCGTTGTAGTTCGCGGGGGAGAGGTCGAGCTCGGCGAGACGCGAGAGAACCGCGTCCTCGTCGCCGCCGAGGACGGCGCTCATGCCCGTCGGGGTCTGCGCCGCGGCATCCGCCATCGCGCGACCGCGGATGCCGACCAGACGCATGCCCGTTTCGGCGTCGATCACGCCGCTGTCGACGAGAGCGGCGATCTCGCCGACCGAGTGGCCGGCGACCCCGTCGGCGCGGCGGCCCGCGCGCGACTCCAGCGCCGCCGCCGCGACGAGCGACGCGGCGACGATGAGCGGCTGCGCTATGCGCGTGTCGCGGATCGTGTCGGCATCCGACTCGGTGCCGTGGAGACGGAGGTCGACCTCTGCCGCCTCGGAGAACGCGGCGACGGTGTCAGCAACGCCGTCCAGCTCGAGCCAGGGTGAGAGGAAACCGGGGGTCTGCGAGCCCTGTCCTGGGCATACGACGACAATCACAAGCCAAGTCTGCCAACGATCCACGCGAAACGGTGGATGAACCATCACAAGATTTCGAAGAACCCTTGTGTGTGGCGAACAGATGGAGCCGTAAAACGGGTCAGCGCGTCGGACGACGCAGCGGCGCCCGGCGACGGCCCTGGTCAGCCGCCCCGATCGAGCCGAGGATGAGAGCTGTCTGCAGGATCAGCGCCTCGCGCGGACCCGTGGCGTCCCATCCGATGACCTCGCTCACGCGCTTGAGGCGGTAGCGCACGGTGTTGGGGTGCACGAACAGCTCGCGGGCGGTCGCCTCGAGGGAGCGCCCGTTGTCGAGGTAGCTCCACAGTGTCGTGACGAGATCGGTCGAGTGCGCCTGCAGCGGGCGGTAGATCCGCTCGATGAGAGTCTGCTTCGCAAGCGGATCGCCCGCGAGGGCGCGTTCGGGGAGCAGGTCGTCGGCCTCGACGGGGCGGGGCGCGCTGCGCCAGGCACGGGCGACGGCGAAACCGGCGAGGGCGGCCCTCGCGCTCTGGCTGGCGTCGACGAGCGCGGCCACCGCCGGTCCGAGCACGACGTAGCCGGGTCCGAACGAGGGTTCGAGGCGCGAGGCGATCTCCTCGAAGCCCAGTTCCTCCTCCTCGGTCTCCTGACCGGGTACCCGCGCGCGGCCGATCACCAGCACGAGGCGAGACCCCTGTACGCCGATCAGGACGTCCACGGCGAGCTTGCGGGCCGTGCGGCGCACGAGGTCGACGTCGAACTGCGGGGGCGTCGTGCCGACGAGCACCGCGACCTCCCCGTGACCGTGCCAGCCGAGAGCCGCGATGCGACTGGGCAGCTCCTCGTCGGCCTCGCCCGTCAGGATCGAGTCGACGACGAGGGCCTCGAGCCGGGCATCCCACAGGCCTCGCGCCTCGGCGGCGCGCGCGTACACGTCGGCGGCCGCGAAGGCCACGTCGCGCGAGTAGAGCAGGATCGCCTCGCGGAGATCCTCACCCTTGCCGGCCACGCGCTCCTCGGTCACCTCGACCGTCACGCGGATCAGCTGCAGGGTCTGCTGCAGGCTGACACTCCGCAGCAGCTCGCGCGGAGCCGCGGCGAAGATGTCGGCGGCGATCCACGGCGTCGACGTCGGGTCGTCGTACCACTGGATGAACGACGTGATGCCCGCCTGGGCCACCAGCCCGACCGCGGAGCGTCGGGCCGGTGGCATGTCGGCGTACCAGGGGAGTGTGTCCTCCAGGCGCTTGATCGTCACCGAGGCGATGTCACCGGAGATCCGTCGCAGCCAGGTGAGTGTCGCGGCCTTGTCCATACCGCGAGGAGACGATCCTGTCACCGATGGCTCAGCTTTCGCCGCCCGCGTTGCCGCTGGTGCCGGCGTTCACATCGTGCAGGCGGTACTTCTCGATGGCCTGCGCGGCGAGCGAGCGGTCCACGGTGCCCTCTTCAGCGAGCGCCTGCAGCGTGCGCACCACCATCGAGGGTCCGTCGATCTTGAAGTAGCGACGAGCCGCCGCGCGCGTGTCGGAGAACCCGAAGTCGTCGGCGCCGAGCGTGGCGTAGCGGTTCGGCACCCACGGGCGGATCTGGTCCTGCACGGCGTGCATGAAGTCGCTCACCGCGACGACGGGACCCTCGGCGCCCTGCAGCTTCTGCGTGAGGTAGGCCGTGCGGGGCTCCTCCTCGGGGTGCAGGAAGTTGTGCTCGTCGGCGGCGAGGCCGTCGCGGCGCAGCTCGGTCCAGGACGTGACCGACCAGACATCGGCGATCACGTTCCAGTCGTTCTTCAGCAGCTCCTGCGCCTCGAGGGCCCAGGGCAGGCCGACGCCCGACGCGAACAGCTGGGCGCGGGGCCCGTCGCCCTCGCCGACGGAGACGCGGTGGATGCCGCGCACGATGCCGTCGACATCCACGTCCTCCGGCTCCTTGGGCTGCACGAGCGGCTCGTTGTAGACCGTCATGTAGTACATGACGTTCGGGTCGGGGTGGTTGCCGCCGTACATGCGCTCGAGACCGTCGCGCACGATGTGCGCGATCTCGTAGCCGTAGGCCGGGTCGTACGACACCGTGGCCGGGTTCGTCGACGCGAGCAGGTGCGAGTGGCCGTCGGCGTGCTGCAGGCCCTCACCCGTGAGGGTGGTGCGGCCCGCGGTGGCTCCGATGATGAAGCCGCGCGCCATCTGGTCGCCGGCCGCCCACTGGGCGTCGCCCGTGCGCTGGAAGCCGAACATCGAGTAGAAGATGTAGATCGGGATCAGCGGCTCGCCGTGCGTGGCGTACGAGGTGCCCGCCGCGGTGAACGCGGCCAGTGCTCCGGCCTCGTTGATGCCGACGTGCACGATCTGACCCTGCGGGCTCTCCTTGTAGGCGAGGAGCAGCTCACGGTCGACCGAGGTGTAGTGCTGGCCGTTCGGGTTGTAGATCTTGGCCGTCGGGAAGTACGCGTCCATGCCGAACGTGCGCGCCTCGTCGGGGATGATCGGCACGATGCGGTGGCCGAACTCCTTGGTGCGCAGCAGGTCCTTCAGCAGACGGACGAACGCCATGGTCGTCGCGATCTCCTGCGTGCCGGAGCCCTTCTTGGGCAGCGCGTACGCCGAGTCGTCGGGGAGCGAGAGGCCGACGTGCGTCGAGCGGCGCTCCGGCAGGAAGCCGCCGAGGGCCTTGCGGCGCTCGAGCATGTACTGGATCGTCTCGTCCTGGGGCCCAGGGTTGTAGTACGGGGGCAGGTACGGGTTCTCCTCGAGCTGCGCATCCGTGATCGGGATGTGCATCGTGTCGCGGAACGTCTTGAGGTTGTCCAGCGTCATCTTCTTCATCTGGTGGGTCGCGTTGCGGCCCTCGAAGTGCGGACCGAGGCCGTAACCCTTGACCGTCTTCGCCAGGATGACCGTCGGCTGGCCCTTGTGCTCGGCCGCGGCCTTGAACGCCGCGTACACCTTGCGGTAGTCGTGGCCACCGCGCTTCAGGTGCCAAATCTGCTCGTCGGAGTAGTCGGAGACCAGGGCTGCAGCGCGCTCGTCCTTGCCGAAGAAGTGCTCACGGACGTACGCGCCGGACTCGGCCTTGTACGTCTGGTAGTCGCCGTCGGGCGTCTGGTTCATGATGTTGAGCAGCGCGCCCTCGGTGTCGCGGGCGAGCAGGTCGTCCCACTCACGCCCCCAGACCACCTTGATGACGTTCCAGCCGGCGCCGCGGAAGTACGACTCCAGCTCCTGGATGATCTTGCCGTTGCCGCGGACCGGGCCGTCGAGGCGCTGCAGGTTGCAGTTGATCACGAAGTTGAGGTTGTCGAGGCCCTCGTTGGCCGCCACTTGCAGCTGGCCGCGGCTCTCGATCTCGTCCATCTCGCCGTCGCCGAGGAAGGCCCACACCTGCGAGGACGAGGTGTCCTTGATGCCACGGTTCTCGAGGTACTTGTTCGACATGGCCTGGTAGATCGCGTTGATCGGACCGAGGCCCATCGACACGGTCGGGAACTGCCAGTAGTCCTGCATCTGACGCGGGTGCGGGTACGAGGGGATGCCGAAGGGAGCCTGCGACTGCTCCTGGCGGAAGCCGTCGAGGTGCTGCTCGGTGAGGCGACCCTCGAGGAAGGAGCGGGCGTAGATGCCGGGGGAGGCGTGGCCCTGGATGAAGATCTGGTCGGCGCCGCCGGGGTTGTCCGCACCGCGGAAGAAGTGGTTGAAGCCGACCTCGTACAGGGCCGCCGAGGACGCGTAGGTGGAGATGTGACCGCCGACGCCGATGCCGGGGCGCTGTGCACGGTGCACCGTGACCGCGGCGTTCCAGCGGATCCACGCGCGGTAGCGGCGCTCGATCTCCTCGTCGCCGGGGAACTCCGGCTCGTTCTCGGCCGCGATCGTGTTGATGTAGTCCGTGGTCGGGACCATCGGCACGCTCAGGTGCAGCTCCTTGGAGCGCTTGAGCAGGCTGAGCATGATCTCGCGCCCGCGGCCGTGGCCCTTGGCCTCGACGAGCTCGTCGAGAGACTGCTGCCACTCGCCCGTCTCTTCCGGATCGCTGTCGAGGTTGCCCTGGGAGTACGGATCCTGGTCGTGCACAGTCACGGGGAGCCTTTCGTCATGCTGGCAGGTCATGCCAAGGAAACGGGAAGCGACGCGGGCAGCCTTGTCGGCTGTTCACAACGCGTGCCGCCCTCAGCCTATCCCTCTTCCACGACATCGGTGCGCATCGGTCTGCCGATACACTGAGGACACCAGGGCCTTTAGCTCAGCTGGTAGAGCGCCACGTTTACACCGTGGATGTCGTCGGTTCGATCCCGGCAGGGCCCACCGTCAGATCTCCCCGCCGTCAGCCCGCGCCTAGGATGGTGCGAATGGCGGGGTGGACGTGGCAGGCGTGGTTCGGGCTCGTCGGCGGGGGTCTGCTCTTCGCCGCGGTGCTCGTGCCGATCCTGGTCGTTCAGGTGCGGCGCTACGGTGCCCTCTCGTTCCCGCGTCTGCTCGGAGCAGCCGCGGTGAGCGTCTACGCCGTCGCCCTGGTCGCCTACACCCTGCTGCCCATCCCCGAGGTCCGCGCCAACTGCGGCGCGGGAGGAGGCGGACTCGAGGTCGTTCCGGGGCACTCGATCGGCGACATCCTGCGCGAGACCGAGGGTCTTTCCCTGCTGCGCACCCTGACGAGTCGCGCCACGCTGCAGGTGGTGCTCAACGTCGCACTCTTCGTGCCGTTCGGGATCATCGCGCGTCGCTACTGGAATCGCGGACCTGTCGTCTCGATCCTGCTCGGCGCGGCGCTGTCCCTGGCGATCGAGTCGACCCAGCTGACGGGCGTCTGGGGCCTCTTCGAGTGCTCCTACCGCGTGGCCGACGTCGACGACCTGATCGCGAACACCGTCGGCGCCGCGATAGGCGTGCTGATCGCACCGGTCGTCCTGGGCTGGATGCCGAGCGCGAAGAACCTGCGCGCCGAGCGCGGGAAGCCCCGACCCGTCACGGTCTGGCGTCGCTGGTTCGGGATGATCCT
Organism: Microbacterium sp. CR_7; assembly: GCF_041954755.1. Classification (NCBI taxonomy): domain Bacteria; kingdom Bacillati; phylum Actinomycetota; class Actinomycetes; order Micrococcales; family Microbacteriaceae; genus Microbacterium; species Microbacterium sp. CR_7. The sequence continues at coordinate 71,765 of NZ_JAVAYF010000007.1, read as the reverse complement.
CGATGCGGTCGCCGTGCAGATCGCCGTGACTCTCGTCTCGGCGATCGTGCTCGTGCCCCGGCTCATCGTCTCGGGTGGATCGGGGCCAGGCGTGCCGGCGAACATCACGGAGCTGGCGGTGATCGGGGTCGGCGCTACGATCCTCGTCGTCGTGCTCCCCGCCGTCACATCCTCGGGGGCATCGATCGGGCAGCGACTCGTCTGGCTCGCACCGGAGTGGGCCGAGGGTCGTCGCCCGCTCGGGCGTCGCGTGGCGAGGGCAGCGGTCGTCGGCTTGCCGTACACCGCGGCGACGACGCTCGGTCAACTGTCGGAACCGGTATCGGATGCGGTCCAGACGGTCTCCGGCGTCGTCGGCATTCTCAGCGTCGTCATGGTGGTCATCGCGGTGATCTCCGTCCCCTTCAGTCGAGGACGGCGAGGCCTTTCGCTCGTGCTCGTCGGGGGAGAGCTGCGCGACTCGCGCGCCTGACCGGCACCGCCGGCGCGATCCCGCTCGCCGAGCGGAATGTCCGGCGTGCGAACTTTTTCTTCACAGACGTGCGCTTCGTGCTATTTTCACTGATAAACCAGTTGATAGAGCCACGGAGTCACATTGCTGAGCCAATCCGCATTTTCTGCTGATTCCGCCTCCTCCCCTCAGACGCACCCGACTCCCGAGCAGCTCGCCAGGGAGAACATGCCTCTGGCGACGTTTCTCGCCGTGGAGAAGGCGAGGTCGGCCGCGCACGTCGATCTCGACGACCTGCTCTCAGCCGCGCGCCTCGGTCTCGCGAGGGCGGCGATGTCGTACGACCCCGAGCGCGGCATCCCGTTCGGAGCGTTCGCCAGCAGTCAGATCAACTGGGCGATGCTCTCCGAGATGCGACGAGCGGACCCCGCGGGGGAGCGCGGGCGCGACAAGATCGACCGCGTCCGCCTGGCTGCCGAGGCCGTGCTCGCGCGCACCGGCCGGCCTGCCAGCGTCGCCCAGCTCGCGAAGGAATCCGGGCTCGACCCCGATGTCGTCGTCGAGATGATGCAGCTCGACGACATGGTGCGCGGGGCGACCAGCTTCGAAGAGCACTTCGACGCGGAATCGGGACGGCAGGCCGTCGATCTCACCGACAGCGTCATCCTGCCCGAGCACGCGGCGGAGCAGACCGAGATGCGCACCATGATCACCCGGTGCGTCGATGCGCTGCCGGCGGCGATGCAGCAGGTCATCCGAGGGATCTACCTCGACGACCGGATGGTCAAGGACATCGCGGAGGAGTTGGCGGTCAGTCACGCCTACGTCTCCAAGCTCCGCACTCGGGGCCTCGCCCTGATGAGGGAGGCGATGGAGGCGTGGGAGGACGGGTCGACCGGTGACCGGTCGACCAAGGCCAAGGCCGAATTCTTCGAGGCGCTGTTCGGCGCGGCCCGCCCCGCGGCCGCCGACAGGGCCCTGGCGACCGCCGTCTGACCGGCATCCGGAAATTCCTCCTCTGCCGCGGTTACGCGGCTCGGGCATGTCGCGAATGTGGACTGTGCAGGGCCACGGACGGACCTGCATCCGACCCCACAACCACGGAGGAACACCATGGGTCTTCAGATCGCAACCAACGTCGGTGCACTCAACGCGTACCGCAACCTGTCGGTCAACCAGAACGACGTGTCGAAGTCGCTCGAGAAGCTCTCGAGCGGTCTGCGCATCAACCGTGCTGCTGACGACGCCGCCGGTCTCGCCATCTCCGAGGGTCTGCGCTCGCAGGTCAACGGCCTGAATGTCGCGGCCCGCAACGCTCAGGACGGCATCTCGGTCATCCAGACCGCGGAAGGCGCCCTGACCGAGGTCCACTCCATCCTGCAGCGCGTCCGCGACCTCGCGGTGCAGGCCGGTAGCGACTCGAACAACGCCGACTCCCGCACGGCCATCAAGACCGAGATCGACGCCCTCGGCGACGAGCTCACGCGTGTGGCCGCCAGCACGAACTTCAACGGCATCAAGCTGCTCAACAGCGACGACACCCTGACGTTCCAGGTCGGCGCGGGCTCGACCGCCGCGGAGGACCAGATCGCCGTCACCCTGACCGACTTCTCGGGTCTGGGTGCCGACATCAAGGCCCTCACCGTCGACAGCGCCGCGAACGCTCTCACCTCGATCGCCGCGGTCGACGCCGAGATCGTCAACGTCTCGACGGCTCGTGCCGGCTTCGGTGCGGTGCAGAACCGCTTCGAGTCGACGATCAACTCGCTGCAGGTCTCGGCCGAGAACCTCGCCGCTGCGAAGAGCCGCATCGCCGACACCGACATGGCGGCGGAGATGGTCAAGTACACCGCTGCGAACATCCTGCAGCAGGCCGGCACCGCCATGCTCGCGCAGGCGAACCAGTCGGGCCAGGGCGTCCTGCAGCTGCTCCGCTGAGCCGCTGCGCTCCTGGCGCACGCACTGATCACAGCGCGCTCCTCACCGAGCACGCTGTGATCGAGCACGGGGCGCTCGGGCGGACTTCCCTCCGCTCGGGCGCCCTTCTCGCTCCGCTCCGCATTCGAAAGGCGAACCACGATGAAGCTGGACGGTCTGATCTCCGGTCTCAAGACCGGCGAACTCATCGACGCGCTGATGCAGGTGTCGGCGATCCCGAAGACGCAGATCACCGCGAAGATCACCGACCGCAACGCGATCATCACGAACCTCCAGTCGCTGAACAAGTCGCTGCAGGACCTCATGGCGAAGGCGAAGACGGCGGCGTCTCCGAGCTCGCTGGCCGCGTTCACGGCGACGTCGTCGAGCGAGACCGTCACCGTGACGGCCGGTCCGAAGGCCAGCGCGTTCTCCACCGGAGTGGTCGTGGATGCCGTGGCCGTACCGCACTCGATCGTCACCGCCGCGGGAGGCGCGACCGCCTGGGGCGGCACCTTCACGCTCGTCGACGCGGACGGCGAGAAGACGGAGATCACCCCGACCGGTACCGGCCCGCAGGAGCTGGCGAAGGCCATCAACGCCGCGAACGCCGGAGTGTCGGCGACCGTGGTCCCCGCAGGGGTGGATGCCGACGGCAAGCCCCTCTCGCGCATCCAGCTCACCTCCACCGAGACCGGCGAGATGGCGCGTTTCGCGCTGCACCGCGGCACGGAAGCCGAAGTGGACGCCGGTACGTCGACCGACCTGTCGACCCAGCCCGGAGCCGCGGTCATCAGCCAGGGCAGCGACGCCCGCATCCGCCTCTTCGCCGGGACGAGCGCCGAGCAGACCCTCACCAGCGCGAGCAACGCGATCACCGTCGGCGAGGACATCTCCGTCACGGTGTCGAAGGTCAGCCCGGACCCGGTCACCGTGTCCGTCGCCCTCGACGCGAAGGCGCAGTCGGCGACGGCATCCGCCTTCATCAAGGAGGTGGCGGCACTCATCACCCGCATCGACAACGGATCCAAGGCGACCGTCGGCAAGGTGGGGGAGACGACGACCCTCGGCGTGTTCACCGGCGACAGCACCGTGCGGACCCTGCGTACCGCCCTCGCGAACGCCGTGCAGCACCCCGTCGACGGCGTATCGCCCTCGACCATCGGCATCTCGATCGACGACAAGGGCGTGCTCGCCTTCGACGCCGACAAGTTCGCGAAGGCGCTGGCGGAAGACCCGCAGGCGACGCAGAAGGTCTTCTCCGCCGTCGGCGCTCGTCTGGAGGGCGTCACCGACCAGTACTCCGACAAGTACGACGGCCTGCTCACCCAGCGCATCACCGGACAGGAGACCGAGGTCAAGACGCTCAAGACGCAGGTCGAGCGGTGGGACATCCGGCTCGAACAGCGTCGGGCCACCCTCGAGCGCACGTACGCGCAGCTCGAGGTGCAGCTGTCGAAGATGCAGTCGCAGTCGTCGTGGCTCGAGTCGCAGCTCGCCGGGCTCGTCCCCAAGTCCTCGTCCTGACCGGACGACTTCCCGCACTCCTGGAGATCCTCACGATGCCCATCACCAACCTCGACCGCGCGAAGCAGCAGTACCTCGAGCAGCAGGTCGCCTCGGCGTCTCCCGAACGGCTGCTCATCCTGCTGTACGACCGCCTTCTCGTCGACATCGATCGCGCCGCCGCGTCACAGGCTTCGGAGGACTGGGTCGCCGCGGGCACTCACCTCACGCACGCGCAGTGGATCGTCTCCGAGCTCAGCGAGACCCTCACCGACGCGTGGGACGGAGCCGAGCAGCTCCGGTCCGTGTACACCTACCTGACCGGGCGGCTGATCGCCGCGAACCTGTCGCACGACGGCGAGGCCACGGCCGAATGCCGCGAGATCGTCGCGCCGTTGCGCGACGCGTGGCGACAGGCCGCCGACGAGCTGACGTCTGCCCCCTCCCTGGGCGCCTCCGCGCTGGCCTGACCGCCGTGAGCGACAACCTCCGCGCGTGGCTCGCGGTTCTCGATCGCTTCGAACGAGCGCTCGACGCCGCCGACGGCGAACTCGACGACGGCGCTTTCGACGCCCCGGAGGGGCCGGTGCCGGAGGAACTGCGCGACCGCGCGGAAGCCGTGCTGGCCCGGCAGAAGCTCATGATCGACGGCCTCGCCGTATCCCGCGCGAACGTGGCACGGGAGCTCGCCGCACTGCGGCGCGTTCCGACGGTCTCGACGGACGCGCCGGCATACCTCGACGTGCAGGGCTGATCGGGTTACGGCCGGGTTCACCTGTCGCGATAGTGGGCCTCGAGCACGGATAGCTCGACGATTGGCCAGGGATCGGCTTCTCCCCACGAACGTCCGGAGTACCACCGTGCTCGAATCCGTCACCTCCTCCGCGCTCATCAGCGCGCTCGACGGGCTGGCGCTGCGACAGCGCTCGATCGCCGAGAACATCGCGAACGTCAACACCCCCGACTACCACGCCAAGCGCGTCCGCTTCGAGGACGAGCTGCGTGCCGCCGTCGAGAACGGCAGCGGCACCGTCTCGCCGACCGTGCAGCGCTCGCTCGAGCCGACCCGCCTCAACGGCAACAACGTCAACCTCGACACCGAGACGCTGTCGAACATCGACACCGTGCTGCGGTTCCAGTTCGCCAGCCAGGCGATCGGCGGGCAGGCCGCGTCGATCTCGAAGGCCATCGGGCAGGCGTCGGCATGACCTTCGACGCGATCGGCATCGCCGGCACGGGTCTGACCGCGCACCGCAAGTGGCTCGACGCGGTCAGCGACAACATCGCCAACGTGAACACCGCCACCCCTCCCGGCCAGGAGGCGTTCCGCGAGCGCCTCGTGACCGTGCAGGCCGGAACCGAGAGTCCCGGTGTCTACGTCGCGGCGGTCGTCGAGTCGGAGGCGACGCCGAAGCTCGTCTACGACCCCGAGCACCCCTACGCGAACGAGGACGGCTACGTGCAGTACCCGAACGTCGACCTCGGCGACCAGATGAGCATGCTCATCATCGCCCAGCGCGGGTACGAGGCGAACGCCGCGGTCGTCGACCGTGCCAAGTCGACGTACGAGGCCGCACTGCAGATCGGACGCAGCTGATGAGCACGCCGATCGCCCCCGTCTCCGCCGCCGGTGTCAGCCCCCTCGGCGCCCTGAGCTTCGAACCCACCGCGCCCGACGCCGCCGGGTCCGCCTCGGCCGGCGCCTTCGCGACCTCGCTGACCGGGGCCGTCGAGAACCTGCAGCAGCTGCAGTCGGCGTCGAACGAGCTCGCCGTGCAGGCCGTGACGGGCGACCTGCAGGACATCCATCAGGCGATGATCGCCTCGGCGCGAGCATCGGTCACGCTCGACCTCGTCGTCGCGGTGCGCGACCGCAGCGTCGCCGCGTTCAACGACATCATGAGGATGCAGGCCTGACATGCCGAAGGTGCTGACCACGTACTACGACCGCGCGAAGCAGGTCGTCTCCGGCTTCTCCGTCGCTCAGCGCACGATCGCCGTCATCGGCGTCGCGCTGCTCGTGATGGGAGCCGTCGCCCTCGGAGCCTGGCTGACCCGGCCGCAGATGAGTCCGCTGTTCACCGGTCTGAGCGCGGGCGACGCCTCGGCCGTCGTCGAGCAGCTCAAGTCCGCAGGAGTGAACTACGAGCTCGCGGAGGGCGGCTCGACGATCCTCGTGCCAGACGACCAGGTGTACGCGCAGCGGCTCGCCGCGGCATCCGCCGGTCTTCCCGGCGACACGAGCGAGGGGTACACGCTGCTCGACAAGATGGGCGTCACGGCGAGCGAGTTCCAGCAGTCGGTGACGTACAAGCGCGCGATCGAGGGCGAGCTCGCCGGCACGATCGGCGCGATGGACGGCATCTCGATGGCATCCGTGCAACTCGCGATCCCGGAGGAGAGCGTCTTCGTCTCGGAGAAGCAGAACCCGACGGCATCGGTTTTCGTGCAGACGCGGAACGGCTCGACGCTCAGCGATGAGAAGATCGAGGCGATCGTGCACCTGACGAGCGCCTCGGTGCCCGGCATGACGCCGGAGGACGTCGCGGTCACCGACCAGAACGGCCGGGTGCTGTCGGCGGTGGGGGCGGGCCTCACGGGCGACTCGTCGAAGCAGGCGACCGAGCACGAGGCGAAGGTCGCGGCGTCGGTGAGCAGGATGCTCGAGACCATCGTCGGAGCAGGCAACGCCACGGTGACCGTGTCGGCCGACGTGGCGAACTCGACCTCCGAGCGGATGGACGAGACCTACTCCGCGCCCGACGGCGATCTCAGCCCCTCTGAGCAGACCAAGACCGAGACCTACACCGGCGGCGGTCCTGGCGGGAACACCGGGGTCCTCGGTCCCGACAACATCGCGGTGCCGAACAACGCGAACGGCGACGGCGAGTACGAGTTCGAGGAGACCTCGCGCAGCAACGCGGTCAACAAGTCCACGGAGAAGACGATCACCCCGGCGGGCGAGGTCACCAGGCAGACGGTGAGTATCGCGGTCAACCGCGGCGAGGTCACGGGCGTGAGCGCCGCGCAGATCGAGTCTCTCGTCGCGTCCGCTGCGGGTATCGACGTCGAGCGCGGCGACGAGATCGCCGTCGAGTTCGTCGATTTCGCGACCTCGGGAGCCACAGCGGCGCAGACCGCTCTCGCCGCGGCGGAGGAGGAGCGCGCGGCGGAGTTCCAGCAGGAGCTGCTGCGGTCGGCGATCATCGGGGGAGCTATCCTGCTCGCCGTCATCATTCTCGTCGTCTTCCTCGCGGTGCGTCGCAGGATGAAGCGCCGCGTGATGTACACCGACGACGGACCGATCGAGTACTTCGCCACCGTGACGGAGGACGAGGAGCAGAAGCTGCGGTCGCTGCGTGATCTCAAGGATCCGGATGCCATCCCGCTGCCCGCTCCGACGAAGCTGCTGCCGTCGGCCGTGGTCGACCTCGACGACGAGCCCGAGCCCGACAAGGTGCTCGTCGAACGCCGCCGGCGTGAGATCGACGACCTCGCGCGGCGTGAACCGGAGTCGATCGCCGGTGCGCTGGCCGACCTGATGGACGAGGCGAAGGTATGACGCTGCTGACGGAGATGCTCGACGCGCAGGCCGACACGGTGGAGATGTCGACGGCCGAGGCGGCGACCGCGGCCGTTCCCGAGATGTCGGGGCTGCGGAAGGCCGCGATCGTGCTCATGAACATGGACCGCGCGGCGAGCGCCGAGGTGCTGCGGCACCTCGGCGAGGAGCGCTCCGAGATGCTGGCCGCCGAGCTGACCCAGCTGGGCGGGGTCGACGTGGCGGCGACGGCTCGCGCGCTCGGCGACTTCCGCCGGATCGCGAACGGCGGGTCGGTGCCGTCCCGAGGCGGTCAGGAGCTCGCCACGGGTTTGCTGGAGACCGCTTTCGGACGCGAGAAGGCCGTCGGCATGGTCGGCCGCGTCATGTCGCAGGGCACTGTGTCGTTCGACTTCCTCAACGCGGCCGACCCCGCACAGCTCGCGACCGTGCTCGAGGGAGAGCTGCCGACGACCGTCGCGGTGGTGCTCGCCAACCTCAAGGCGGACCGCGCCGCCGCCGTGCTCGCGGCGCTGCAGGATCCGCTCCGCACCGACGTGGCGCAGGCCATCGCGACGATGGGCACTGCGACGCAGGAGGCGATCTCGATCGTCGCCGACTCGCTGCGGTCGCGAACCGGCGTCTTCGCGATGCGCGACAACCACGAGTCGATCGGCGGCGTGCAGCCGCTCGTCGAGATCATCAACCGCTCCGATCAGGCGCTGGAGAAGTCGCTGCTGGCGAGCCTGGAGGGGCGCGACCTCGCCCTCGCCGAAGACATCCGCAGTCGCATGGTGACGTTCGCCGACATCGCCCGCCTCGAGGATCGCGACGCGCAACGCGTGCTGCGCGGCCTCGACCTCCGGGTCCTGGCGCTCGCACTCAAGGGCGCGGACGAGCCGATCGTCGAGAAGGTCAGCACGAACATGACCGAGCGCAACAAGGAGAACCTCGCCGAGGAGACCCGTGTGCTCGGACCGGTGCGCATGCGCCAGGTCGACGAGGCACGGGCCGAGATCGTCCGGGTGATCCGCGAGCTCGAGGCGGCGGAGGAGATCACGATCTCGCGCGAGGACGAGGATGAGCTCATCGAGTGAGTCCGGAGTGGTTACCGCGACGTCCGGGCGACGCGATAGTGGGCAGGGAGCACGGACAGCTCGACCTCCGGACCATGGACTGGCCCCCTCTTCGACTTCCGAGGTGCGCACCGTGCTCGATTCCGTCTTCACGCCGCTCGCGGTGCCGCGGGTCGGCGCGACGCCGATCGACATCCGCGGGGAGGCCGATCGAGCGCGCACCCGCGGATACGCGGAGGGGTTCGCCGAGGGGCGACGCATCGCCGCCGAGCAGGCGCGCGTCGAGCAGGAACAGCACGCTGCCCGGATGGACGCCCTGACGCGGACGTTCGCGGAGCGCGCGCGGTCGGCCGTGGATGCCGTGCACGGCGCGCGGTCGGAGCTGGAGAAGCGCCTCGAGGAGGTCGCATCGCTCGACGCCGCGCGCATCGAGGAGCTGGCGGTCGAGCTCGCCGTCGCGATCGTGGGCGTCGAGCTCTCGGATCCCGCTCGGTCCGCTGCACACGCCCTGCGCCGCGCGCTCGATGAGGTGCCGTCGACACGCTGGACCCGAGTCGTCTTCAGCGAGCGCGATCTCGCTGCCCTGCAGGACGCAGGCGCCCTCGCGACCATGAGTGACGTCGAGCTCGCCTCGTCGTCCGCGGTCGACGACGGGGGAGTCATCGTCGACGTCGGCGACGGCAGCGTCGACGCGCGTATCGCCCCCGCCTTCGCGCGGGCGCGGTCAGCTCTGCTCGGGGTCGACGAGGAGTCCTCGGAGGTGACGCTGTGACGGTCGCCACGGCATCCTGGCGCCGGACGCTCGACGCGTCTCGCCCGGAACGGTCAGGCACGGTCAAGGCCGTCGTCGGACTCGGCGTCGAGGTGCTCGGCATCGAGGCAGCGGTCGGAGACCGCGTGCGCATCGACGCGGTCGACGGCAGCGCGGTGGATGCCGAGATCGTCGCGGTCGACGGCGATGCCTCCCGGTGCATGCCGCTCGGCAGGCTGAGCGGCATCACCGCGAGAGCGCGTGTGCGTCACGCGGGCGCGCCGCTGCAGGTGCCGACGGGACGGGCGCTGCTCGGACGCGTGCTCGACGGACTCGGCCGTCCGATCGACGGAAAGGGTCCGATCGACGCCCGCGCCGAGCGCGTCTCGCTCGACAACACCCCGCCGAGCATCCTCGACCGGCAGCGGATCGACCGGCAGCTCGGTCTCGGAGTGCGGGTGCTCGACACCATGACGCCCGTCGGCATCGGTCAGCGTCTCGGACTGTTCGCCGGCTCGGGCGTCGGCAAGTCGTCGCTGATGTCGATGATCGCGCGGGGATCGGGCGCCGATGTGAACGTGATCGCCCTCGTCGGCGAGCGCGGTCGCGAGGTGCGGGAGTTCATCGAGGACGACCTCGGATCCGACGGCCTGGCTCGGTCGGTCGTGGTCGTCGCGACCTCGGATCAGCCGGCGATGGCGCGTCTGCGCTCCGCCTTCGTCGCGACGCGCATCGCCGAGCAGTTCCGCGACGACGGACTCGACGTCGTGCTCATGATGGACTCGCTCACACGCGTCGCGATGGCGCAGCGAGAGATCGGACTCAGCGCGGGGGAGCCCCCGGCCACCCGCGGCTATCCGCCGTCGACGTTCTCGGTTCTCGCGCGCCTGTTGGAGCGTGCGGGGGCGGGAACGAGCGGGTCGATCACCGGGCTGTACACCGTGCTCGTCGACGGGGACGACCACAACGAGCCGATCGCCGACGCCGCACGCGGCATCCTCGACGGACACGTCGTGCTCGATCGTTCGCTCGCGGTGCGCGGCCACTTCCCGGCCGTGGACGTGCTGGGCTCGGTGTCGCGGGTCGTCTCGAAGATCACCACGTCAGCGCAGCGGGAGGATGCCGTGGCGCTGCGCAGCGTCCTCGCCGCGCGGCGCTCCGCGAACGACCTCATCGACATCGGCGCCTACCGCCCCGGAGCGAACCCGCTGGTCGACGCCGCGCTCGCGAACGAGGCCGCGATCGGTGCGTTCCTCATGCAGAGCATGGACGAGCTCAGCACGTCCGACGATTCCTGGCAGCGGCTGGCTGCCCTCACCGACGCGTTCGGAGGACTGATCCCATGACCTTCTCCCTCTCCGGCCTGCTCCGCGTGCGTGGCGCCCAGGAGCGCATCGCCGCGGAAGAGCTGTCACGCGCCAGCAGCGAGCGTCGCAAGGCTGAGACGGCCGTGCGAGCCGGTGCCGCGAGCCTCTCAGAGATCAGCAGCCAGGTCGATGACGCGGCCACCCTGCTGGCGATGGCCGCCGCCCGAGCCGCGGGGCGCAGCGCGCTGGGCGACCTGCAGACGCTCGCGGAGCTGAGCCGCACGGCGGAGAGCGAGGCGAAGAACGCGCACGTCGAGGCCCGACGCGAGCTCAAGGGTCTCGAGCGTCTCGAGACCGCGCACCGGGTGGAGGAACGCCGCGGGGAGCTCGCCGCCGAACAGGCCGCCCTCGATGAGATCGCCACCGCGCGCGGACGCCGTCCCGAGGGGAGCGCCGCATGAGCGCCGTGACGCTGACGGACGCGCTGGTCATGGCCTCCGCGACCTCCGAGTCCCCGGCGCTATCCGCGGCCGACGCGGGATCGCGGTTCGGCGCGGCCCTCGTCGCGGCGGGCGAGACGTTCCCCTCCGACTCGGCTTCCTCGGATCTCGTCGATCGGATGCAGGATGCCGCACCGCTGCCCGACGCAGCCGAGGAGTCGACCGCCACGGAGCCGGAGGGCGGCATCGTGTCCGCGGCGCTCGCCCTGCTCCTCGCGCTGCCGACCATCGACGGCGGCGCGCCCGCCGTGGACCAGGCGGAGCCCGACGCATCGATCGACGCCGATGATGCGTCGAGGGAACCTTCGCCGGTCGGTGTCGCGACGGCTGACGTCGCCGCGGCGGTCCCGAACCCCGCACCCGCCGCAGATCAGACCGCCTCGGCGGTGCTCTCCGGGCCGGCAGCCCCGGCATCCGTCGCCCCGGATGCCGCCGTGCTCGCCGAGTCCGATGGACCGGATGCCGCGGGGTCCCTCTCGCTCGACCCCGGTCGGCTGCCCGGCGCGGAGAAGACCCCCGTCGCAGCGCCCGTTCCCGTGCTGCCCGGCGTACCTGCCCACCGCATCCCTGCCGACGGTGTCGGCGCCGTCGGTGCCGTCGGTGCTGAGCCTCGTCCGACGGCTGCGGCACCGGTGTCGGCATCCGCGGTTCTCCCCGACCGCACGGGGTCAGGCGATCGCGCCGCCGCCACAGCATCCGCTTCTCCGACGATCGCCGCGCCAGCGTTCCCCTCGATGCCGACCTCGCCGGTCGGCCCGGCGGCGACGGAAGCGGCTGCGCCCGTGACGCCGATCCCGCGCGCCGTCGCAGCCCAGGTGTCGCCGGTGGTCGTCAGCATCGCGCAGCGCCCGTCGGGCACCCACCAGCTCACCATGACGGTCAACCCCGACACGCTCGGTCCCGTCACGGTGCGCGCGCACATCGGCCAGGCGGGCGATGTGCGGGTGGAGCTCATGGGAGCGACGGATGCCGGGCGCGACGCACTTCGCGCCATCGTGACCGATCTGCGTCGTGATCTCGCCGCGGCGATGCCGCACGCGTCGCTGAGCATCGCCCACGGCGCGGCATCCGACCCGGGCGCCGATCGGGGCGCGCCCTCGTTCGGCGGCGGCGAAGCGGGCGGCGAGGCGCCGAGCCGTCGCGATACCGCATCGGACGCCTCGCCCCAGCCGCCGCACCGCCCGGCGGCGACCGCAGCCCCGTCATCCGCGTCGAACGACCGCGAACCCGCCGCCGCCGGCCTCGACATCCTGGCCTGAGAGGACGCCATGACCATCCCCATCACCGCAGCCCCGACGATCGACGCGACGAGCTCGATCCACACCGGCGGCACGACCGACCCCGCTGCGCGCAAGCAGGTCATGGACGGCGAGGTGTTCCTCAAGCTGCTCGTGACTCAGCTGACGCACCAGGATCCGTCCAACCCCATGGACACCAACGAGATGATCGCCCAGACCACCCAGCTGGCCATGATGGAGCAGCTCACCGCCCTCGCCGACAACGGAACCGAGGCGTTCGCTCTGAACATGCGACAGGCCGCGACCGCGCTCATCGGTCAGGAGGCCTCGTACAAGGACGCCGACGGGAAGGCCGTCACCGGAATCGTCACCAAGGTGTCGTTCGACGGGGCTGTGCCGCAGGTGACCATCGGGGACAAGACCATCGCACTCGACGCCATCACCGGCGTCACCTCCACGACCGCACCGGCCGCCCCGGCCGCCTGACCTCCGTCTCACACAGGAAGAGAGAACACCATGCTTCGCTCGCTCTACTCCGGGATCTCCGGCCTCCGCTCGCACCAGACGATGCTCGACGTCACCGGCAACAACATCGCCAACGTCAACACCGCCGGTTTCAAGGGCTCGTCCGTGCTGTTCCAGGACTCGCTCTCGCAGCTGATCGGCAACCCCGGCATCCCCGACGACCAGGTCGGCGGACGCAACCCCGCGCAGGTCGGACTCGGCGTGCAGGTCGCCGGTGTGCGCACCAACTTCGCGCAGGGCTCCGCTCAGGCCACCGGACGCGGGGGAGACCTCATGATCTCGGGTGACGGCTTCTTCGCGGTGCGCTCCGGCGGCGAGACCCTCTACACCCGCGCGGGCGGCTTCACGTTCGATCCGACGGGCAAGATGGTCACGGCCGACGGCTCGGTCGTGCAGGGCTGGGCCGCGCAGAACGGTGTCGTCAACACCGGCGCCGCAGCGGGCAACATCGTGCTGCCGCTCGACGCCGTCGCGCCCGCACGGGCCACGACTGCGGCGACCCTCGCGGGCAACCTGCCGTCGACCGCGGCTACGGGCGACGTGCTAGTGCGGGACGTGACCGTCTACAACGCCCAGGGCACGCCGTCGACGCTGAGCCTGAACTTCACGCGCACCGCAGCGGGCTGGGACGTCACCGAGCCGGTCAGCGGCGCCACGGGCGCTCTGACCTTCACGGACGGCAAGCAGACCGGCGCGGGGCTCACCCTCACGGCCGGCCCCGTGACGGTCGACCTCACCACGGTCACGGGTTACGCCACCCTGTCGACCGTGGCGGTCACCGAGCAGAACGGCGCGGCAGCCGGCACGCTGAAGTCCTACAGCATCACGGGCGACGGCTCTATCGTGGGGACCTTCAGCAACGGCGCGACGCAGACGCTCGCGAAGATCGCGATGGCCGTCTTCGACAACCCCGAGGGACTCGAGAAGGCAGGGAACTCCTCGTACCGCGCGTCCGTGAACTCCGGCGCCGTGCGCATGGGCGAGCCCGGCCAGGCGGGGTTCGGGAACCTCCAGTCGGGATTCCTCGAGATGAGCAACGTCGACCTGTCGCAGGAGTTCACGAACCTGATCGTGGCCCAGCGCGGGTTCCAGGCGAACGCCCGCATCATCACCACGAGCGACGAGGTGCTGCAGGAGCTCACCCAGCTCAAGCGCTGATCGCCGCCTCCGCCCCCTCCGCCCCCTCCGCCGCCTCTGCCGCCTCCGCCGCCTCCGCCGCGAGCCACCCCTTTTCGCCCGAGCCACCCCCGTGGAGCGGGCAGCGAAAGGGGTGGGTCGCGCGCAAAGGGGTGGTTCGGGTGCGCAATGCGGTCGGCGGTCAGACGGAGGCGCGACGCTGCGCGCGCAGGCCGAACGCGCGGAAACGGGCCTCGGCCGCATCGATGCTGCGCATATCGGAGCTGTCGACCCGCATCACCCGCCATCCTGTGACGCCGCGGACCCAGTCTTCGCGCGCCTTCTCGTCGAGCAAGACCTGTTCCATCGAGCGGGTCCCTCGAAGATCCGGGTCGAGGTACTTGGACATGCCATCGCACTCGATGAACGTGCGCGCCTTCTCGACGGCGATGTCCATCCAGAACTGGCCGCCGTTCGGCCCGGCGATCGGCATCTGGAGTGTGGGCCTCGCGAACCCGAGCTGGTGCAGACGGTATCGGGTGACGCTCTCCAGCGGGAGCTGCGCTCGCCCATCCACCAGCGCTGTGATCTCCCTCGCTTGCCGTATGCCGCGGGCACCCGGTGCGCGAGTCCGCCCCTCGAGGGAGTGCATCAAGTCATCGGCGGCGAGCGCATCGAAGGCCCACGGCTCTCCCGCGATCCGTGCGGCGGCCGCGTCCGCCACGGCGAGCGCGGTGTCTCCCGCGACCGTGCGGATCACGTCGTACACCGTGCGATCGAGGGTCGTGACACGGAGGCCGTCGATCTCATCGACGTCTCTGTCCGGGATGGCGCCCTCATGCCGGATGATGCCGGGAATGCTGTGCCGATGGTGGGCGCGATCCGAGATGACATGCACCCGCGACGGTACCGTCCGGTAGAGAGGAAGGTCCCACAGCACCGCGGCGGAGATATGAGAGAACACCGGCCGCGTGGTCGCCGCCGACTGGGCGACAGCGAGGACTTCGGCTCTGTGCCGGGATTCCGGCCAGAGGCCGTCCCACTCTCCGCGGTCGATGAACCATCCTCGGCGCACGCGATGAAGGCGGCCTCCGTCCACCGCCACGCGGATCGCGCGCGGACTCCATCCGCTGCGTTCGAGGTGCCGGCGATCGACGAGCAGGTGCCGGAGTTCTGAGAGGGAGGCATGACGCATGCGGCGAGTGTGCCCGCTCCGCCGCCGCAGCGGGCCGTTCCCGAGATGATGTGCGCCGTATGCCACCGGTCGTCGCCATGTGCAGAAGGGGTGACACCGGTCCGCACCGCCGTCGAACCACCCCCTTCCGCGCGACCCACCCCGTTGCGAACGCGAATCACAGGGGTGGCTCGCGCGCAAAGGGGTGGCTCGCGGGGCGGGGAAGGGGGAGGGGGGTGGGACGCGGCGGTTACCCGGAGCGGGCCTCGTCGCGATAGTCGGGGCAGACTCCCTCCTTCCCACGTCCGGAGACCCCGAATGATCACCGTCACCCGCCTCGACCACACGAGGTTCGCGGTCAACCCCGACCTCGTGGAGCGCATCCAGGAGTCGCCGGACACGACCCTGCACATGATCGACGGCCACGTCTACGTGATCTCGGAGAGCATGGATGCCGTCATCGACCTGATCGTGGCGTATCGCGCCCGGGTGCTGAGCGCGGCGCAGGCGATGACCGGTGCGTCGGCCGACGGACGGGCCGAGGTCTGATCGTGGATCCCGCATTCATCATCGGCGTCATCGTCGCGTTCGGCGCCCTCGTGGCGATGATCACGATGGAGGGAGCGAGCTTCCAGGCGCTCCTGATCCCCGCGCCGATGATCCTCGTACTGGGCTCCACCATCGGCGTCGGCATCGCCAGTCACACCCTGCGCGACACGAAGCTCGCCGCCGCCAGCCTCGGACGCATGGTGCGCGGTCCGCGGATGACTCCGGAGGCCGTCATCCCGTTCCTCGTCGGCTACGCCGAGAAGGCCCGCGGCGAAGGCCTGCTGGCGCTCGAGCAGGAGCTCGACGGCGCACCAGACGACTTCACCCGCCAGGCCCTGCAGGCCCTCGCCGACGGCACCGACGCGGAGGACCTCCGCACGGTCATGGACGACGAGATCGAGGCGGCGTCCTCCCGAACCCGCGTCGCAGCCCGCTTTTTCGCCTCCCTGGGCGGATACGCGCCGACGATCGGCATCGTCGGCACCGTCGTGTCGCTGACGCACGTGCTCGAGAAGCTCGACGAGCCCGATCACCTCGGCCCCATGATCGCCGCCGCCTTCGTCGCGACGCTCTGGGGTCTGCTCTCGGCCAACTTCATCTGGAACCCGATCGCCGGCCGCCTGAACCGCATCGGCGCCGTGGAACTCGAGCGCATGTCCCTCGTCGCCGAGGGGATGCTCGCGATCCAGGCCGGCAGCGCGCCGCACCTGCTCAAGGAACGTCTCGAGGCCATGTCGACGGTGCGTCCGAAGGAGAAGAAGGCCAAGGTGTCGTCCGACCCGCTGGGGGAGGACGCGTGAGCAGCGCCCGTCGCGCACGCGGACGCGGCCATGCGGACGACTCGCACGACGAGCCGGACGAGCGCTGGGCCGTGTCGTACGCCGACATGGTCACGGTGCTCATGTGCCTGTTCATCGTCCTGTTCGCGGTTTCGAACGTCGACGCGACGAAGTTCGAGCTGCTGGCCAACAGCCTGGCGACCGGGTTCGGCCAGGAGGAGAAGCCGGGCGGAGCGGCCGACACCGCGGAGGGCGTCGTCGTGCCGCCGGAGCTGCGCGACGACGACGGCGTGATCGATCTGCAGGCGCGGGCGAACGCCGAGTACGAGTCGCTGGAGGAGCTCCGCAACCGCATGCTCGAGGCGCTCACCGCGCATGGGTTGCAGAACACCGTGTCGTTCGTGATCGACGAGCGCGGTCTGCGGGTCGGGCTCGTCGGGGCGGAGACGTTCTTCGGCGACAACAGCACCGCGCTGTCGGGCAAGGCGGACGCAGTCCTCGATTCGATCGGCGACGTCCTCACCTCGGTCGACAACCAGGTGAGCATCGAGGGGCACGCCGACCACCGCGTCTCCGCCTATCCGTTCGCGACGAACTGGGAGCTGTCGGGCGGACGCGCGACCCAGGTCGCCCGCTTTCTCGTCGAGCACGAGGGCATCGCGGGCGCACGGGTCAAGGCGACGGCGTTCTCCGACACACGGCCCATCGCCCAGGGCGACGCACCGGAGGCCCTGGCCAGCAACCGCCGCGTCGACATCGTCGTCGAGTCCTCCGAGGAGGACCAGGTGCGCGCCCTCATCCCCGCCCTCGCCTCGGCCGCCGGAACGGGCTGAACCGATGACCACCACCGCCCAGGAGCCACGCATGTCCGCACCCGTGATCGACGACCCGGCGACCCGGTACCCGGCTTACGACTTCAGCCGACCCACGCAGCTCGACCGCGAGAGCACACGCCATCTGGAGGCGGCGTTCGAGTCCTTCGCGCGCCTGTGGTCGTCGCAGCTCACGGCGAAGGTGCGGGTCAGGGCGCACCTCGCGCTCGAACGCGTCGAGCTCATCTCGTACGAGGAGTACGCGGAGACTCTTCCCGGCACGACCGCCATGGTGGCCGGCGCCCTCCCGGGCCGCGAGGAGCCGTGCGTCGTGCAGTTCGGCCTCGACAGCGCGCTGCTGTGGGTCGTGCAGATGATGGGCGGGCGCAGCACGTCGCTCCCGGCCGCTCGGACGTTCACGCCGATCGAGCTCGCCCTCGTGCGGCACCTGATGGAGGGCACGTTCGAGCATCTGCACGTCAGCCTCGACGGATTGCTCCCCGGCGAGCCGCGCTTCGCGGCCGTGCACTACAACCCCCAGTACATGCAGGTAATCTCCGGGACAGCGGCCGTGATCGTCGCCCGGTACTCCCTGCGCCTCGGCGACGTCGAGACCACGGCCACGGTGATGCTGCCGGCATCCGCCGTGGTAGACCGCCTCGCCGCGTCCGGTTCCGACGCCGCGACCGCGCACACCGCAGAGCACACCCTGGAGCAGGTGCGCAGCACGCCGCTCGAGGTCACCCTGCGACTCGCGCCGATCACGATCGGAGCGGGAGAGGTGCTGGATCTCGCTCCCGGTGACCTCCTGCGACTCCCGCACCCCGAGACGCGCCCCTACGAACTCGTCGCCGACCGCACGACCATCGGCTTCGCGACCCCGGGCAGCCGAGGTTCCCGGCTGACCTGTCTGATCACCAGCACCCCCGAGGAGAACCACTCATGAGCACCTTCCACGAGACCGCCGTCGCCGCGGCGATTGCCGGCAGGATGCCGTTCGCCTTCCCCGTCATCCCCGCCCCGTCCACCGATCCGGGAGCCGTCGGGGATGCCGTCGCCGTGACCTTCACGGGAACGCCCGGCGCTCGCATCGCGCTTCAGGTGGTCGATCCGACCCAGCTGGAGGACGGATCCGCGACCGCACCGCTCGCCGATCGCCTGCATCCGATCTTCGAGGCCGCCGTGGTGGTGCTCGGCGCCGGCTCTCTGAGCGAGGGAGAGCTCCTGCCCGCCGCGTCGGTCTTCACGGACGCGGGGACCCAGGTGTTCGACCTGGTCGACGCCGCAGGAGCAGTCGTCGCCCGCGCCGCCGTGCGCATCGACGGAGCGCAGCCTGCGGGATCGACCGGACCGCAGCGACTCAGCCGCATCGCCGGTGTCGAGATGGAGCTCGTCGTGGAGATCGGACGCACGCGGATGCCGGTGCGCGACGTGCTCTCACTCGAACCGGGCCGCGTCGTCGAACTGGACCGCGCGGCCGGCTCGCCCGCCGACATCAAGCTCAACGGGCGCCTGATCGGCCACGGCACGGTCGTCGTGGCCGAGGGTGACTTCGCGATCCGCGTGGAGCGGATCCTCGACGGCGCCGAGGTCGTGTAGCCGTGAACGACCTGCTCGTCGCGGTGCGCGCGATCGTCGCGCTGGCGGCCGTGCTCGGTCTGCTCGTCTTCCTCAGCAAGCGGCTGCAGAAGAGCCAGTCGACGGGGACGAGCCCCTTCGCCGGGCTCATGCCCAAGAAGCTCACCGGATTCGCGCGGACGCGTGCGCCGCGGCCCGCCCCGGTGCGCCGCGCGCGTCCGGAGAAGATCACGGTGGTCGCACGCTCTGGCCTCGGTGGTCGCGCGCAGCTCGTGGTGGCCGAGTTCGGCGGCATCCGCTATGTGCTCGGCGTGACCGAGCAGGGCGTGAGCGTCGTCGACACGCAGGAGGCTCCGGTCGCCGACGACGAGTCCGTCACGGCTCGCGACGAGGCGCCGAGCGCCCCACCCGACGACATCGTCGACCGGGCTCTGCGCTCCGTCGCCTGAACCGGCGCCCGAGGTTACGCTCGGGACGCTCTGTCGCGATAGTCGTCTGCGAGCACGGATAGCTCGCCCCCTCGGCTACGGATCGGCCACGACACCCATTCCCGGAGTGCCGCCGTGTCCTCAGTCGTGCCCCTCTCCGCGCCGCGTGCGCTCGAGCGGCGCCGGCGTGCGCAGGCGCACCGGAGGGTCGGGACGATCGCGCTCCTCGCGGTCGGCGTGGCCGTCGCGATGGTCGTGCTCGGGGCCGCGGACGCTCAGGCGGCCGTCCTGCCCTCCGAGACCGGTGACGGCGGTGGTGTGACCATCAACGGCATCAACGGAACGCCGTCCGACAGCATCATGACGCTGCTCGGCATCACGGTCCTCAGCGTCGCGCCGGCGCTGCTGCTCATGATGTCGAGCTTCACGAAGATCTTCGTCGTGCTAGCCCTGACCCGGAACGCGCTCTCGCTGCCCTCGATCCCGCCCAACCAGGTGCTCGCGGGTCTCAGCCTGTTTCTGACGCTGTTCATCATGTGGCCGGTGCTCACCGACATCAACACCGTCGCCGTGAGCCCGTTCACAGCCGGGCAGATCGACTTCGGTCAGGCGTTCGACCTCGCCCAGGCGCCGCTGCGCGACTGGATGCTGTCGTACACGCGCGAGGAGGACATCGCCCTGATGCACCGCGCGGCGCAGCTCGACAACCCCACCGACGCGGCGAGCATCCCGCTGCAGACTCTCGTCCCGGCGTTCATGATCAGCGAGCTCCGGGCCGCGTTCCTCATCGGGTTCGTCATCTTCGTGCCGTTCCTCGTCATCGACCTCGTCGTGGCCAGCGCCCTCATGTCGATGGGCATGATGATGCTCCCGCCGGTGATGATCTCGCTGCCGTTCAAGATCCTCCTCTTCCTGCTCATCGACGGATGGGGAATGATCATCACCGCCCTCGTGCAGTCGTACAGCGGGGGCGGCTGATGAGCCCCGAAGCCGTCATCGACATCGGACAGGCCGCCCTGATCCTCGGCGCGAAGCTCTGCGCGCCGCTGCTGATCACGGCGCTCGTCGTGGGATTCGCGATCTCGCTGCTGCAGTCGATCACCCAGGTGCAGGAGATGACGATCTCGTTCGTGCCGAAGCTCGTGGCGGTGGGCATCGCGCTGCTCGTGAGCGGGCACTGGATGATCGCCGAGCTCATCGCCTTCTCGAACGAGATGTTCGCCCGTATTCCCGGCCTGTTGAACGGGGGATGATGAACATCCCCATCGACTTCACCTGGCTCGAGGCCACGGCGCTCGCCTGCGTGCGCATCACGGCGTTCCTCGTGCTGGCGCCGCCGTTCAGCCACGCCACGATCCCGATGCGCATCCGCGCGATGCTGGGTGCGGGTCTCGCCCTCGCGGTCTCGCCCGTGGTCACGGTGGGGTATGAGCGCCTCGACACCGGGGGGTTCCTGCTCGCCCTCGTCGGCCAGGCCTTCACGGGGGCGCTGCTCGGCTTCCTCGTCATGGTGCTGTTCAGCGCGATCCAGGGAGCCGGTCACCTGGTCGACACGTTCGGCGGCTTCCAGCTGGCGCAGGCGTTCGACCCGGGAATGGCGATCAACGGGGCGCAGTTCACCCGCCTGTTCCAGATGACGGCGCTGCTGCTGCTGTTCGCGTCCGACGGTTACCAGCTCGTCCTGGGCGGCCTCTTCCGCTCGTTCGACGCGATCCCGGTCTCCGGTGTCATCGACCTGACGAGCCCCGCCGAAGCACTCGTCGGCGCCGCGGGTCAGATGATGCTCAGCGCGGTGCAGATCGCCGGACCGCTGCTCATCGTGCTGTTCCTCGCCGACGTGGGTCTCGGTCTCGTGACCAGGGTCGCGCCGGCGCTCAACGCGTTCGCGATGGGCTTCCCCGTGAAGATCGGACTCACGCTCGTGCTGGTCGGCTTCGTGTACGCCGCGCTCCCCAGCGTGGTCGGTGCGATCGCTGAAGATGCGGCCCGATTGCTCGTGGGGGTGACGCGATGAGCGACGTCGACACCGGGGAACGCACCGAGAAGGCGACCGAGCAGCGGCTCAGAGACGCCCGTCGCAAGGGACAGATCGGACGCAGTCAGGATTTCACGGCGTGGGTGTGCATCGCCGCCGCGGCCGTGATGATGGTGCCGACCGTCGCCGCGGGTACCCAGGTCACCACGGATCTCTTCCTCCGTGTCTCGCAGGTCGCTCGGCACCCTGCGGACGGCGCCGCGATGGATGCGCTGGGCGCGGCGATCGCGTCGCTCGGGGGAGTGCTGCTGCCGATGCTCCTGGTGGTGCTGCTCGCCACCGCAGCCACCGCGGTCGCCCAGGGCGGCATCCACCTGCGGGGCGTGCCGATGCGTGCCGAGCAGTTCAACATCGTGGCCGGGCTCAGACGCGTCTTCGGGCGTCAGGCGCTGTGGGAGGGGCTCAAGGCGCTTCTCAAAACCGTCGCGATCGGCGTCTCGCTGTGGATCGTCGTGTCCGGGCTCGTGCCCGTGCTCATGGCGAGCGGGAGCCACAACATCACCTGGCTGCTGGAGCAGGCCGCCGGGGGAGCCGTCGCACTGCTGCAGGTCGCGGTGGCCGTCGGCATCCTGCTCGCCGCGATCGACGTCGTCGTCGTGATGCGCCGCAACCGCAAGCACACGCACATGACGAAGAAGGAGGCGAAGGACGAGCACAAGAAGAGCGAGGGAGACCCGCTCGTGCGCTCCCAGCGTCGTTCGCGTCAGATCGCGCTGAGTCGCAATCGCATGATCGCCGCCGTCGGCGACAGCGACGTCGTCCTCGTCAACCCGACCCACGTCGCGGTCGCTCTCCGGTACGAACCGGGCAAGTCCGCCCCGCGCGTCGTCGCGAAGGGCGCGGGCGTCGTGGCGCAGAAGATCCGTGAGAAGGCGGAGGAGGCGGGTGTGCCGCTGGTACGCGACATCCCGCTCGCGCGGGCGCTGCACTCGGCGTGCGAGCTCGGGCGGGAGATCCCCGAGGAGCTCTACACCGCCGTCGCGCAGGTGCTCGCCTTCATCGAGCATCTGAAGCGTCGAGGGTCGGCGCGCGGAACCCACACCATGCCGTTCGAGAGCACCCGCGACCGCGGCCTCTGATCCCCGGCACCCCGCACATCCACCGTCACGAGAGAACGAGACACCCATGATCGGACAGATCCTGTCGAAGGCCGCAGTGCCGGTCGGCGTCGTCGGCATCATCCTGCTGCTCATCGTGCCGATCCCCACGCCGCTGCTCGACGTGCTCATCGTCGTCAACATCTCATTCGCCCTGCTGATCCTGCTCACGGCGATGTTCATCAAGAAGCCGCTGGAGTTCTCGGTGTTCCCGAGCCTGCTGCTGGTCGCGACCCTGTTCCGCCTGGGACTCAACGTCGCCTCCACCCGTCTCGTGCTCAGCGAGGCCCACGCCGGACAGGTGATCCAGGCGTTCGGACAGATCACGATCAGCGGATCCCTCGTGATCGGCGCGGTGATCTTCCTCATCCTCACGGTCATCCAGTTCGTGGTGGTGACCAAGGGCGCGGAGCGCGTCGCCGAGGTCGGCGCCCGCTTCACCCTCGACGCGATGCCGGGAAAGCAGATGGCGATCGACGCCGATCTCAACGCCGGACTCATCACCGAGGCCGAGGCGCGAGCCCGACGGGCAGAGGTCGCCGCGGAGGCCGACTTCTACGGTGCGATGGACGGTGCGTCGAAGTTCGTGAAGGGCGACGCGATCGCCGGCATCGTGATCGTCGTCATCAACTTCGTCGGCGGCATCATCATCGGCATGGTCCAGCACGGCATGGAGGTCGGCGAGGCGCTCGAGACGTACAGCATCCTCACGATCGGCGACGGTCTGGTCACCCAGATCCCCGCGCTGCTCATGGCGGTGTCCACCGGCATGATCGTGACCCGCGAGAACGCCGAGGCCGAGATGGGGCAGGCGGCGGGACGCCAGCTGCTGCAGTCGCGCAACGCGCTGCTCATCACCGGTCTCGCAGCCTGTGCGATGGGCTTCATCCCCGGGATGCCGCTGCTGGTGTTCCTCGCGATCGGAGCCGTGCTGCTGTTCGCCGCCTCGCGGGTGCGGGCGAACGAGGCGAAGGAGACGGCGGCGGCGCTCGACGCCCAGCAGCTCGAAGCGGCGGAGGCGGCGGCCGAGGGCCCAGAAGAGCTCATGGACCGGATGCGCGTGCACGCCCTCGAGATCTCGCTGGCCCCCGACATCGTCGATCTGGCTTCGGGCGGTCAGGGCGATCTGCTGACCAGGGTGAAGTCGCTCCGCCGCAAGCTCGCGATGGAGATCGGCATCCTGATGCCGCCGGTGCGCACCCGTGACAACATCGATCTGCCGGCGCAGACGTACGCGCTGCTGATCGCCGGCGTCGAGGTCGGACGAGGCACGGTGCCACGCGGACATGTGCTGGCCATCGGGACCGGACTGGACCAGTTGCCCGGTACCGCGGTGACCGATCCGGTCTTCGGGCTCGAGGGCAAGTGGGTGCCGACCGAGATGTCGCATGCCGCCGACATGGCGGGAGCGACGGTCATCGACCGCGCGAGCGTCATCATCACCCATCTGTCCGACGTGGTGCAGAGCCAGGCGGACAGGCTGCTCTCGCTCGAAGACGTGCGACAGCTGACCGAGCACCTGAAGCAGTCCAGCCCCGCGACCGTAGAGGAGCTGACGCCCGCGATGCTCTCGCTTGCGGCGATCCAGCGCGTGCTCGCCGGGCTGCTCTCTGAGCGAGTCCCGATCAACGACCTCGCCCGCATATACGAGGCGCTCGCGCTCCGGGCGAAGACCTCGACCGACACCCCGGGTCTCATCGAGGCGGCGCGCGCCGCACTCGGACCGGCCATCGCGGCCCGCTTCGCGCAGGACGGTCGCCTCCGTGTGCTCATGTTCGACCCGATGCTCGAGCAGCAGATGCTGGAGGGCATGCGCGCCGTCGAAGGACAGACTCAGATCGTGCTGAGCCCCGACGCCACGATGCACCTCCTCGAGAGCGTGCGGCGGACCGTCGCAGAGCTCGACCAGTCCGGCCCCGAGCCCGTGCTGGTCTGCGCTCCCTCGCTCCGCGCGGCCGTGCGGAAGATGCTGACGGCCCAGGTGCGCGGGCTGCCGGTGCTGTCGTACGACGAGGCTGCGGCCGGCGGATTCGCGACCGACGTGGTCGGCGTCGTGCGCATCGCGCCCACCGCCCTCCCGAGCCCTGCGGCATAGGTCCCTCCTTCCTCTCATTTACGAGCGGATCATGCGCTAGTTTTGTCTGGGCGCGCTCCTGCGTGCCGGCCATGGAAGGCGGACGAGCATGCTGGTACTCACGAGGCGCGCGAACGAGAGCATCCTGATCGGCGACGACATCACTGTCACGATCCTCGCGGTCACACCGGGCGGCGTCCGGGTCGGCATCGATGCACCGCGCGACAAGCGCATCAACCGCGCGGAGATCGTGCTCGCGGTCTCCGACGCCAATCAGGAGGCCGTGCAGACCTCGGCCGACGACGCCGCAGAGAACGCCCTTCTTGGTGCGCTCGCGCGGATCAGCACGAAACCCTGAGGCTGTCAATGGGGAGTTCTCCCCATCCGGCCCGAGTTACCCCGCACATCGATGTCGCGATAGTCCTGAGTATGACGGGCAATCCCGTCGGCAAACCGCGACTGACGAGGTGACGAACCGTGGCCGCTCACGACCTGAGCATGCAGCTGATGCGAGAGCGCGATCTGCTCGAAGTGCTGCTCTTCAAGCTCGACGAGCAGCAGATGCTCCTCGCGACCGGACGGAACCGCTGGATCCACCACGCGGCGAACGAGATCGATCGGGTGCTGGCGGCGATGCCGACGGTCGCCCTCTCGCGCGACACACTGGTGGTCGCCGTCGCCGACGAATGGGGAGTCCCCGAGGCCACCACGCTGCGGGAGCTGATCGACGCCGCACCCACCGACGCCTGGCGCGAGGTCATGTCCGGTCACCTCGAGGCGATGACTTCGCTCGCCGAGGAGATCGCCCAGATGAAAAAGGTCAACGAGCAGCGCCTGCGTACGGCGATCCGCGTCACGCAGGAGACCATCGCCGGCCTCGGCACACCGACCGGTGAATACGACCCGTCCGGCGACGTCGTGCGCGACGGCGATGCCCGGCTGCTCGACACGAGGGTGTGACCGCGATGTCGTCGTTCGCAGGACTCCGGCTCGCCGAATCCGCCCTCGCCGCGGCCCGCGCGGGCATGACCGTCACCGGGCAGAACATCGCCAACCAGACCACCGCCGGCTACACGCGTCAGCGCCTCGAGCAGACGTCGCTGTCGGCTCCGGGGTCGACCGGACGCTGGCCGACCACGTTCTCCGTCGGCGGGGGAGTCGGGGTCACTGGCGTCGCCCGACTCGGGAACGATCTGCTCGACGCGCGGGTGCGTGATGCCCTCGGGACGTCGGGTTTCTGGGTCACCAGGGCGACCGCGGCGGGTCAGGCGGAGGCCGTGATGGCCGAGCCGACGTCCGACGGACTCGCCGCGAACCTCAACCGGTTC
This sequence comes from Microbacterium sp. CR_7, assembly GCF_041954755.1. Lineage (NCBI taxonomy): Bacteria > Bacillati > Actinomycetota > Actinomycetes > Micrococcales > Microbacteriaceae > Microbacterium > Microbacterium sp. CR_7. The sequence continues at coordinate 45,983 of NZ_JAVAYF010000007.1, read as the reverse complement.
TGGTCGGGCTGGTCCGACCTCGCCAACACCCCGGATGCCGGGGCCGCCAAGGTCGTGCTGACGAACGCCGAGGTGCTCGTCGGTCAGATCGCCGCCGGCTATCAGTCGATCGCCGGTCAGTGGACCGATCTGCGCGGTCAGGTGGATCGGCAGATCACCGACGTCAACGCGATCGCCGGGCAGGTCGCGGCCCTCAACGGGCAGATCCGCGATGCTCTCCTCTCGGGGCGCGGCGCCAACGAACTCATCGATCAGCGCAACGTGCTCGCGCAGCAGCTGTCGACCGCGGTCGGCGCGACGGGAGCGGTCGAGGCCGACGGCACCCTGACCCTCCGCATCGACGGGAACGCTCTCGTCTCCGGCGACGTGAGCCGTGCGCTGACCGTGAGCGGTCCGCGGGAGATCGCGGCCGGTGGCCGGATCACGGTGGCCTGGGCCGACCGTCCGACCGTCCCGGTCGCCGTGACCGGCGGCTCGGTCGGCGGTGCGATCAGCGCGCTCGGCCCTGCCGCCGACGGCGGAACGCTCGCCGGCGTCGCCGCGGCATACAACGCGACGGCATCCGCCCTTGCGACGGCCGTCAACGACATCCATCGCACCGGTGTCACGTCCGCCGGCACGCCGGGCGGCGACTTCTTCGCGATCGATCCGAGCGGACCGGCCGCGCTCGGACTCCGGGTGGTACCCGACGGACTCGCCGACCTCGCGCTGGCCGCGCCGGGCGCCGGAGCGAAGGACACCACGATCGCCGACCGCATCAGCACCCTCGGATCGGCGGCGACAGGACCGAGCACCGTGTGGTCGAGTTTCGTGACGGGCTTCGCCGTGACCGTCGCCGGAGACCGCCAGCGGGCCGACATCGCCGACATGGGCGCGGTCGCCGCCGTCACCGCGCAGCAGTCGAACGCCTCGGTCGACGGTGACGAGGAGACCATCAACCTCCTCACCTACCAGACCGCGTATCAGGCGGCTGCGCGCGTGCTGACCGCCGTCGACGAGGCCCTCGATCTGCTCATCAACCGCACCGGCCTGGTCGGCCGCTGATCCCGGAGGCATCATGATCGGGCGCATCACGAGCAACACCATGACGCAGCAGTCGCTGCGCACCCTGCAGAGCAACCTCGTCGACCGGGAGCGGCTGCAGCACCAGGCGACCTCGCAGCGTGCGTTCCGCACGCCGAGCGAGGACCCGGCAGCGGCCGCGACCACCCTGGGGCTGCACGGCGAGCAGTCGCGCGTGGCTCAGTTCTCACGCAATCTCAGCGACGGCCTGGCCTGGGTCACGACCGTCGACACGGCTCTCGACGCCAGCACCGACCTGCTGAACCGCGCACGCGATCTCGTCGCCCAGGGTGCGAACTCGGGTGCGCTCAGCGCGACGGCCCGCGAGTCGATCGCGCAGGAACTGGAGACGATCAGCGCTGAGCTGCTCTCCCAGGCGAACACCACCGTGCTCGGTCGGAGCGTGTTCGCCGGCACCAGTGATGCGGCCACGGCGTTCGATCCGGTGACCTTCGGCTTCAACGGCGCGGCCGGCGACGGCGTGCGCCGGCGCATCAGCGACAACGAGACCGTGCGGGTGGACTTCGACGGCGCCCAGGCGTTCGGATCCGGCCCGACCAGCGCCTTCGCGATGCTGCGCGACATCGCCACCGACCTGCGCGGGGGCGCGAACATCGGCGCACGTCTCGCCGACGTCGACGCACGTCTCACCGCTTTCACCGCGGCGCGCGGGGAGACGGGAGCCCGTCAGATTCAGATCGAGAGAGCCATGTCGCAGAACCTGTCGGTGTCGACCGACCTGGAGGCCCGCCGGGTCGAGGTCGAGAACGTCGACAGCCTCGAGGTGCTCGTGCGCCTGCAGTCCGCCGAGCTCGTGTTCCAATCCGCCCTGCAGGTGACCGCGAAGTCGCTGCAGACCAACCTGCTGGAGTTCCTGCGATGACCGTCCTCACCGATACCGCGGGCATCGCCGTCGACTTCGTCGCGCCCATGCCCGGTCTGCGGCCGCACACGTCGTTCTCGTTGGAGCCGATCGCGGGCGCCGAAGGGCTCTATGCTCTGCGTGCGACGGATGCCGACGTTCGACTCTTCCTGCTCGACGCGGTGTTCAACGACTACGACTACGCCCCGCGCATCTCCGCGGGAGTCCGTTCCGATATCGGGGTGGGCGAGGCCGACGACGTGCGGATCCTCATCGTGGCCAATCCGTCGGACGACGGCGTGTACGTGAACCTCCGGGCGCCGATCGTGCTCGATCCCGCGTCCGGACGGGCGCTGCAGATCATCCTCGACGGCGAGGAGTATCCGATCCGGGTGCGGCTCGACGGCTGAGGGCGATCCTCGCAGCCGCTCGGGCGCTCGGTGGGTCGACGATCAGAGGAATTCGATTTTCACCGCGTATACCAAGGAACAGCAGTTATCCTCTGAGGAGCACAGGCTGGGGTACTGGCAGATCCGACGACGTTGCAGGAAGTTTGGGGCCTGCGCGCGTCGGCGGATGTCGCTGGTGGGGTACAGCGCAAGACACCCGGTGACGGGTGACATTTCCATTGGACGGAAAGATGAGCACATCCAGGACGCTCGACACGAGTCGGGTGAGCAAGAGGGAGTTCGTGCAGCGGTTCGCAAGACGGGGCGGGATCTCCGTGGGCGCTGCGCAGACGGCGTACAACGCGATGATCGACGAGCTCGTCGATCTCGTCAGTCGCGGCAACACCGTGACCCTGACGAACTTCGGGAAGTTCTACCCGCAGACCCACAAGGGGCACCGGGTGCAGTTCTCGAAGGACGAGGGCGCCGGCGAGGTCGACGACTACACGGTGCTGAAGTTCTCGGCGACGCGCGAGGTGAACAAGCGCGTCAAGTCGACCGATTAGCAATCGTGATCTAAACGTAAACGAGAATTCACGAGCGTTTCGACGTTCGGTCCCTCTTCGCGCCCCGCGCGGCCCTAGCATGTACACGAATGATGTTTCTCGTCACCGTGGGGTGGTGATGCTGTGGGTCGCTGGGGGGCTTGCACTGACAGCGGAAGAGGCGGGACCGAATGCCGTTGCGCGCGCGGAACAAGCTCGTGATCGATCACCTGCACATCGTGGGAGCGGCGACCGCCGCTGTCGTCGCCCGGTTGACCCACGTCTCCAGAGAAGACCTCGCCGCCGCCGGCGCGTTCGCGCTCGTGCGCGCGGCGGACAGTTATGACGCGGATCTCGGCGTGCCCTTCGGCGCCTATGCGCGCGAGCGGATCAACTGGGCTCTGAAGGATGAGCTGAGGGCGATGGACTGGGCGCCGCGCGACGTCAGGGCGAAGGCCAGGGAGACCACCCGGGTCCGCGACATGCTGGGCGGCCTGCTCGGGCGAACGCCGACGGTGGCTGAGATCGCCGACGCGATGGGAATCGACGCGAGCGCCGTCAAGCAGCGGATCGCCGACGCCGAGCGCACCATCACGAGCCTGGACGTGCTCGACGTGCATCAGATCGTCTGGACCGGGTACCTCCCCGAGGAGATGGCGATCGCTGCGGAGCGGGAGGAGCTCCTGCACATCGCCGTCGATGCCCTGCCCGAGCGCAAACGACGCATCATCAGGGCGATCTACTTCGACGATCGCACCGTCACCGAGATCGCCGAGGAGCTCGGGGTCTCCCATGCTGCCGTGTCGCAGCAGCGTGCGGAGGCGGTGCGGATGCTGCGCGACGCGCTCGACCGCCATCTCGCCGACGGGCATGAGGGGGAGACCCGTCGGTCGCGCTCATCGACCGCCGTCCTCGACGCGTACTTCGACCGGCTGGCCATCGCGAGCGGGCACCGGTACGCGCGAGCCTTCCTCGGCCAGACGATCGGGGTCTGAAGCGTCGCCTCAGTCCTGTCTCGAGCGTCGTCTCAGAGCCCGAACCCGTACGCGGTCTGACCGACGAGGGTGAGGCTCACACTCGTCGGGTACACCTCGGGCTCTTCGTCCTCGTCGTCGACGAGGTCGAGCCGGTCGATCGGCACGAAGATCGTGCCGTCGGTCTCGAACACGAGGTCGCGGGGCACGAAGGATACGAACAGCGACCGGTTGGAGTTGCGCAGCTCGTAGGTGCGGCCCACGTCACCGCGCTCGAAGAGATTCATCTCCGCTTCCTCCGACCACACCTTGCCGTCGGGGAAGCGCGCTTCGATGCGGTACAGGCTCGGCTCGATCGACTTGATGTTGAGATCCTGCACGATCTCGGAGAAGAGCGAGTCGGGCTGCGCGAGCTCGAATGCGATCGCGCGGAGGTGGTCGTAGTTCAGACGTGCTCGACGCGAGAACAGCGCGACGTTCTCGATCTCCGCGGGGTCGGCGTGCGGCGCCTGGTCGAGCAGGTACTGCCTGACCTCGTCCGGGCCGGGGTACTCGAACCGCATGTGATAGTGGAACCGCCCCGGCCGGTTCACGATGTACGTGCTGACGTCGTTGATGTCGTTCACTGTCAGGCAGTAGATGCGCTTGACCGATGAGAGGCCGTCGAACAGCGAGAGGAACTGATTCTGGCGGTTCGCGCCGTCGACGCCGCCGCGGCGTGCCACCGGGAACGTCTTCTCGAACTCGTCGAACACGATGAGGCACTCGTCGAGGCTGTCGAGGAACTCCACGATGCCCTCGTTGTCCTCCGAGACGATCACGACGGGCAGCGCCTGATCCCGCGCCTCCTCCGCGACCATCCGCAGGAAGAGCGTCTTGCCGATGCCCTTGTCGCCCGACAGCATCACGCCGAGACTGCGGTCCGACAGCGCGTACGAGCGGAAGATCTTCGCGACCTTCTTCTCGAGGCCCCCGTAGACCCGCTCCGTGCCGACGGTGAGGTCGTCGACCTTGACCAGGCTGAACCCCTCCTTCGAGGTGAAGTGCACCCGGTAGGTGCCGAGGGGGAACACCTGATGGGTCCGCACGGCGTCGTCGTAGACGCGTACATGGCCGCCGGTCTCGATGTAGGTGGTGGTCACTTCTCCTCTTCCTGCGCTCCCCGAACTGTAATATCGGTCGGATCGCGCGAGGCGTAAGGCGCGGAGGGAAACTCGGGCGCGTCGTGACCGCACCGTGACAGACTCGGGGCAGGAGACTTCTCCGCACGGGTCGAGGATCGGGAGCCGGCATGGACGGACGCATCGTGGTCAGCGGAGCCTCCGGGCTCGTCGGGACGGCTCTCGTCTCCTCTCTCCGGGCCGACGGCATCCCCGTCACGACGCTCGTCCGACGCCCCGCCCGCTCGTCCGACGAAATCCAGTGGGATCCGTCCGCGGGAGTCCTTTCTCCGGGCGCTCTCGACGGTGCCGCCGCGATCGTCGCCCTCGGCGGGGCAAGTGTCGGACGCCTGCCGTGGACCGCCGGGTACCGCCGCGAACTCGTGGATTCCCGAATCTCGTCGACGCGGACCATCGCGACCGCCCTTCGGGCCCTCGGCGACGACGCGCCCGCCCTGGTCTCGGCCTCCGCCGTCGGGTACTACGGCTCGGCACCGGGGGAGATCCTCTCCGAGGCCGCGGGTCCGGGCGACACGTTCCTCGCCAAGCTCTGCGTACGGTGGGAGGACGAGGCGCGACGCGCCGGTGACCGCACGCGCGTGGCGCTTCTGCGCACGGCGCCCATCGTGCACCGGCAGGGTGTCCTCAAGCCGCTGATCCAGCTGACGCGGTTCGGACTCGCGGGGCCGCTCGGGCGTGGCACGCAGGTGTGGCCGTGGATCTCGCTCGACGACGAGGTGCGCGGCATCCGTCAGGTGATCGATGCGAAGCTCGACGGCCCGGTCAACCTCTCCGGTCCCACTCCCGCCACCGCGAACGACCTCGGCCGCGCGGTCGCAGCGGCCATGCACCGCCCGTTCTGGCTGCCGGCGCCCGCCTGGGCGCTGAGGCTCGCGCTGGGGGCGGCGGCCGAATCCCTCCTGCTCCCCGATGCCGACGTGCGTCCGGAGGCGCTGGAGCAGAGCGGTTTCTCGTTCACCCACCGCACTGTTCGGCAGGCGGTCGACGCGGCGCTTTAACGGACCGCGCCGACCGCCGTCCGATCAGTTCCCGTGCGGGTCGCGGGCGTTCAGCGTCGCCACGACCTGGTCGTAGTCGCCGCGCGCCTCGCCATAGCGGAGGAACTTGACGTTCTCGACCTGGATCTCCCGGGCGTCGGGCTGCGACTCGATGATCCCGATGACCTCCGACACGAAGTCGTCGAGCGGCATGGCGAAGTCGCTCGACTCCTGGCCGGGCATGAGGGCGGTGCGCACCGACGGCGGCTCGAGCTCCTGCACGGCCACGCTCGTCCCGGCGAGCTGAAGCCGCACCGACTCGCTGAGCATGTGGATGGCGGCCTTCGTGGCGTTGTACGTCGGAGTCACCCGCAGCGGAGCGAACGCCAGACCCGATGACACGGTCATGATGGTCGCGTCCGGTCGCGTGACCAGATGATCGATGAAGGCGGCGATCAGGCGGATCGGCCCGAGCAGGTTCGTCGTCACGATGGACTCCGCCGTCTCCAGGAAGCCGCTCGATGTCGTCCAGTCCTCGGCGCGCATGATGCCCGCCATCGTGATCAGCACGTTGAGGTCGGGGTGCGCGTCGAGCACCTGCGCGGCGGCCGAGCGGATGCTGTCGGCATCCGTCGTGTCGATCTGCACCGTGTCGATGCCCGGGTTCTCCGCGGCGATCCGCTCCAGCAGCTCGCCGCGTCGTCCGCCGACGATGACGGTGTTGCTGCGCTCGGCGAACCGCTGTGCGAGCGCGAGACCGATGCCGCTCGTCGCTCCGGGGATGAAGATGGTGTTTCCGCTGATGTTCATGCGTCCACTCTGCGCGGATCCCGAGCGCCGCTCCAGGGGCCGATGATCCAGGGATCCGGGGTCCCTGGATGGCCTCGTCCGCCGCGCGCGATACTGAGGAGGTGGACAGAGATGCACTCGCGGACTTCCTCCTCGCGCGCCGCGCGCAGCTGCGCCCCGGCGATGTCGGGCTGAGCGCCGGGCCACGTCGACGCACGCCCGGGCTCCGCCGTGAGGAGGTGGCGCAGCTCGCCGCCATGTCGACTGATTACTACACCCGTCTCGAGCAGCGGCGTGGGCCGCAGCCGAGCGTCCAGATCCTCGCCTCGCTGGCGCGGGCGCTGCGACTCACTCCCGATGAGCGCGACTACCTGCACCGCGTGAGCGGACACAGCGCGCCCGATCGGGCGATGTTCATCGACTACGTGCACCCCGGGATGTTGAGGATCCTCGACCGGCTGAGCGACACGCCCGCCTTCATCGTCTCGGTGCTCGACGAGGTCCTCGTGCAGAACGATGCGGCGAAGGCCCTTCTCGGCGACGCGAGCGCTCTGGAGGGGCTGGAACGCAGCGGGATCTACCGGTGGTTCACCGATGTCGACGAGGAGCGCCGCCGATACCCGGAGGCGGATCACGACCACCGCAGCCGCGTGCTGGTCGCCTCCCTGAGAGCGGCCTACGGCGCGCTCGGGGAGAGGTCGCGCGCCGGCGACATCGTGCGCGAGCTGACGGCGCGAAGCCCCGAGTTCGCCGCGCTGTGGCAGGTGCACGAGGTCCGTCGGCGTTTCGACGACCACAAGGTGCTCATCCACCCCGATATCGGCGAGATCGAGGTCGACTGCCAGGCGCTCTTCACCGAGGACGAGTCGCAGACGCTGGTGGTGCTGACGGCCGCCCCCGGTTCGGAATCGGCGAGCAAGCTGGAGCTGCTCCGCGTGCTGGGCACGCAGCGGGTCTGATCTCCCTCCGCCGCGTCAGGACTCCTCATGCGTGCGGGGATCCGCGCCGAACAGACGGCCGTCCGCGCGGCCCAGCGCGGTGATCGCCTCGACCTCGGCCGGGTCCAGGACGACCTCTCCCGCGGCGAGATTCGACTGCTGGTGCTCCAGCGAGGACGCCTTCGGAATCGCCACGGTCTCGCGCGCCACATGCCAGGCGAGCACTGTCTGTGCCGGCGTGATCCCGTGCGCGGCGGCGACCTCGGCGATCACCGACTCGTCGAGCAGCTCCTTCGCTCGGCCGAGCGGGCTCCACGCCTCGGTCAGGATGCCGTGCTCGCGGTGATAGGCCAGCTGCTCGGTCTGCGGGAAGTACGGGTGCACCTCGATCTGGTTGACGACGGGGCGCACGCCGGTCTCGCGCTCGATGCGCTCCAGGTGCTCCGGCAGGAAGTTGGAGACGCCGATCTGCCGCACCACACCGCGCTGCTGCGCATCGACGAGTGCCTCCCAGGCCTGGACGTACTCGTCCTGGCTCGGGTTCGGCCAGTGGATGAGATGCAGATCGGTGGCGTCGAGGCCGAGACGAGACCGGCTCTCCTCGATGCTCGCGACGGCTTCGGCTCGAGCGTGGTGGCGGCCGGGGAGCTTGGTCGTGACGATGATGTCGGAGCGGTCGACGTCCGACTGCCGGACGCCGCGCCCGACCGATCCCTCGTTCTCGTAGTTGAACGCCGAATCGAGGAGGCGGTAGCCGGCTCCGATCGCGGTGGTCACGGCATCCGCCCCTGCGTCGCCGTTGAGCGCATAGGTGCCGAGTCCGAGGGCCGGCAGGGTGAAGCCGTTGTGGGCGGTGAACTGGGGGAGAGCGGTCATGACGTCAGCGTACGCTGGAGCGGTGACGGGAGCGGAGACCATGGCGCCGGATGACGGCAGCGGGCAGGATACGCTCCGGTGCCCGTGCGGGTCGGGTGATCTCTTCCGCTCCTGCTGCGGCCCCCTGCTCGAGGGAGCGCCTGCGCCGACGGCCGAAAGGCTCATGCGGTCGCGATACACCGCGTTCGCGCGCGGCGACGCGAGCCATCTGCACGCGACCTGGCATCCCTCGACACGCCCGGCGACGATCGATCTCGACGACGGTCTCGTGTGGCGGCGGCTCGCGATCCTCGATCGGGTGGCCGGCGGACCGTTCGACCGGGACGGCATCGTCGAGTTCGCGGCGTCGTGGCAGCAGGGGACCGAACGCGGCGTGCTGCGGGAGCGCAGCCGATTCCGCCGCGAGGGTCGCAGCTGGCTCTACGTCGACGGCGACGTCTCATGACGTCGGGGTCCGGGAGTCCGCTCGTCCGACCCACCGAGTAGATTTGAGAGCGTGAACGCCAGCCCCGAGCACCAGCGCATCCTTCTCGACATCGCCGACCTCGACCGGCGCATCGCTCAGGCCGAGCGAGCCCGCACGAAGCCCTCGCAGGCCGCTCGCATCTCAGAGCTCGTCGCGATCCGTCAGGAGCAGCTGCGCGAGCTGACCGCTGTGACCGGCACTCGCGACGATGTGCGCACCGAGCTGAAGCGCATCGAGTCGGATGTCGCCCTCGTCGAGCAGCGCCGCGCGCGCGACGCCCAGCGTTTGGCCGCCGCCACGAACCCCAAGGAGGCGCAGGCCCTCGAGCACGAGATCGCCAGCCTCGCCCGCCGGCAGAGCGACCTCGAAGACGCGCAGCTCGACGTGATGGGGCGGGTTGAAGACGCGGATGCCGCGGTAGCGGCTCAGCAGGCGCTGCTCGACACGACGACGACCGAGGGCACAGCTCTCACCGCGCAGGCGAAGGCCGACGTCGCCGCGGCGACCGACCTCGGCGCGCAGCTCGCCCGCGACCGCGAGGCCGTCGCCGCGACGGTCCCCGCGCCGCTGCTCGCCGAGTACACGCGCCGCGCCGCGAACAGCGCGGGAGCGGCTCTGCTCACGCGGGGCACCTGCGAGGGGTGCCGGATCGTGCTCCCCGGCACCGACCTGAACGAGATCCGCCGCGCCGCCGACGACGCCGTGGTCTCGTGCCCCGAGTGCGGGTGCATCCTCGTGCGCACCGAGGAATCCGGCCTGTGACAGCCTCGCCGCGAGCGCGCCGGACGTGACCTCGCGGCGGACCCCCGAGCGTCGGATCGTCCTGGCGCGCGAGAGCGCAGGCGCCTGGACGGCGGTCGTGCTCGACGACGCGGGGGAGGAGGAGCAGCGCCAGACACTCGCCGAAACCGCCGTGGCCGACTGGATAGCGGCGCAGGAGCGCGACGGCGCCCCGCGGTGGGTCATCCGCAGCGCCCGAGAGGTCTACGCTCCGCTGCTCGCGATGGGGACACGACTCACGCGCACGCACGACCTGCTGCTGTGCCACGCGATCCTCCGCGACACCGACCGGGTCGCACGGCCCCTCGCCCCGTCGCCGGACTGGGTGCGGCAGGACCCCGTCGTCGACGAGACTCCCTCGCTGTTCGACGCGCTGGAGCGCCCGGACACCGGCGACCCCGTCGGCGAGCTGCTCGACCAGTACCGTCTGCAGAGGCGCGTGATCGAGTCCTCGCCGGACGGCGGACTCGCCCTCCTCACGTCTGCCGAGTCGGCCGGCGGCCTCGTCGCGGAGGAGATGCGCGCGGCGGGGCTTCCGTGGAGCGAGGAGATCCACGACAGGATCCTCGTCGAGACGCTCGGCACCCGCCCGATCGCCGGCGGTCTGCCGAGCCTCATGGTCGCGGAGGCGGAGCGCGTCCGCAGCATCCTGGGCGACCCCGGGCTCAATCTCGACAGCCAGCCGAAGCTGCTGCGTGCCCTCCACCGGGTGGGCGTGCAGGTCGAGTCGACAGCACGATGGGAGCTCGCTCGTCACGACCATGCGGTCATCGGCCCGCTGACGGCGTACAAGAAGCTCGCGCGGCTGCTCAGCGCCAACGGATGGGCATGGCTCGCCGAGTGGGTGCACGAGGGGCGTTTCCGCCCCGTGTACATCCCCGGCGGGGTCGTGACCGGGCGCTGGGCCTCGGCCGGCGGCGGGGCACTGCAGATCCCGCGGATCCTCCGTCGCGCGGTACGTGCCGACGACCGGTGGAGACTCGTGGTGGCGGACGTCGCTCAGCTGGAGCCGCGCATGCTCGCGGCGATGGCAGGGGATCGGGCCATGGCGCGTGCCGCGCAGGGCAGCGACCTCTACGCGGGCATCGTCGCGACCGGCGCCGTCGGCACGCGCGAGGAGGCCAAGTACGCGGTGCTCGGGGCGATGTACGGAGCGACGACGGGTGACAGCGGCCGTCTCGTGCCGCGGCTGCGCAAGGTGTACCCGCGGGCGATGGCCCTCGTCGACGAGGCGGCCAGGGTCGGCGAGGACGGCGGGGTGGTGTCGACGTGGCTGGGCAGATCGTCGCCCCGACCGTCGACCGAGTGGTCGCGGATGCAGGCGAGGGCGACGGATGCCGACGCGGAGCCGACGGACGTGAGCGTCGCCCGACGACGGGCCCGCGACTGGGGGCGCTTCACCCGCAACTTCGTCGTGCAGGGCACGGCCGCGGAGTGGTCGCTCATCTGGCTCGCCGAGATCCGTCATCGTCTGCAGCAGCTCCCGGAGGCGGAGCGACCAGCCCCGGCATCCGGCGTCTTCCGCACCCGCGCCCATCTCGCGTTCTTCCTGCACGACGAGGTCATCCTCCACGTCCCCGTGGAGCAGGCGGAGGCGGCGGCGGATGCCGTGCGCGACGCGGCGGCCGTCGCGACGCGTCGCCTGTTCGGCGATTTCCCGATCGACGTCCCGCTGGATCTGCGCATCGCGGAGTCGGCGGAGAAGTAGCGCCCGCGTAGACTGGAAGACGCGAATGGGTCGACTGGACGGTCGCGTGGCGGGAGACCGCACCGAGGAACGTCCGGGCTCCACAGGGCAGGACGGTGGGTAACGCCCACCCGGAGTGATCCGCGAGACAGTGCCACAGAGAGCAGACCGCCCCCGACCGCGAGGTCCGGGGGTAAGGGTGAAAGGGTGGTGTAAGAGACCACCGGGGGCCATGGTGACATGGCCCGCCAGGTAAACCTCGTCCGGAGCAAGGTCAGACAGAGGATGATGACGCGGCTCGCCGAGTCCTCGGGTAGACCGCTAGAGTGCCACGGCAACGTGTCGCCGAGAGAGATGGCCGTCGAAGGGGCGAAGAACCCCGGAACAGAACCCGGCGTACAGGTCGGCCCATTCGCCTCAGACATGATGAAGGCCCCGCTGATCCAGCGGGGCCTTCATCGTCGGATCGCCGTCGTCGGCGCAGGGTCAGTCGCCGGCCAGCGAGGCGGCGCCGATGATGCCCGAGTTGTTGCGGTGGATCGCCGGGACGATCGGGGTCTTGAGGTCGAGCAGCGGCAGGAAGTCGCCGGCGTTCTTCGAGACGCCGCCGCCGACCACGAAGAGGTCGGGGCTGAACAGGAACTCGATGTGCGAGTAGAACTTCTGCAGGCGCTCGGCCCACTCGGCCCACGAGAGGTTCTCGCGCTCGCGCGCCGACGTCGCGGCATAGGTCTCGACCGACTCGTACTTTCCGAAGTTCAGGTGTCCGAGCTCGGTGTTCGGCAGCAGAACGCCGTCGTAGAGGAAGGCCGAGCCGATGCCGGTGCCCAGCGTGGTCAGCAGCGTGAAGCCGCGCACGTCGCGGGCGGCACCGTGACGCGCCTCGGCGACGCCCGCGGCATCCGCGTCGTTCACGAAGACGATGTTGCGGCCGAGGCCGTCGCGGAAGAAGCGCTCGGCGTCGAAGTCGATCCACTTCTTCGAGACGTTCGCGGCCGACAGGGTCTTGCCGCGCTTGACGATCGCCGGGAATGCCACGCCGAGGGGCAGGGTCGATTCATGCACGTCGAGGGTCTTCAGAACCGTCTGCACGGCGAGCAGCACGTCTTCGGGAGCAGCGCCCTCGGGTGTGGGCACACGCACACGCTCCGAAGCCATAGTGCCGTGCTCGAGGTCGACGATGCCTGCCTTGATACCCGTGCCGCCGATGTCGACGCCGATCGCTTTCACCATGGTCGATAGCTTAGCGACCGCGCTCTGCGCCAGTAGGATCGATGACACCACGTGATGAAGGGGATCGGCCATGTCGAACGGCGATGAGAAGTACTGGTACAACCTGGAGACCCGACAGGTCGAGTTCGGCATGATCTCGCCGTCGGCCGACCGCGTCGGCCCGTTCGACACCGAGGCCGAGGCCGCCCGCGCCCCCGAGAAGCTCCAGGAGCGCGCGCGTGCGTGGGCCGACGAGGAGGCCGCGGAAGACGGCTGGGACGCCGGCATCGGCAAGAGCTCCGCAGAGTGACGATGGACAAGCAGAGGGACTTCGTCCTCCGGACGATCGAGGAGCGCGGCGTCAAGTTCGTGCGTCTGTGGTTCACCGACGTCATCGGCACGCTGAAGTCGGTCGCCATCGCGCCGGCTGAGGTCGAGGGAGCGTTCGCGGAGGGCATCGGCTTCGACGGCTCCGCGATCGAGGGACTGACGCGGAGCTACGAGTCCGACCTGCTCGCGCAGCCCGACCCCACCACGTTCCAGACGCTGCCGTGGCGCGGTGAGATCGACCCGACCGCGCGCATGTTCTGCGACATCACGACTCCCGACGGGCGTCCGGCGGTATCCGACCCCCGTCACGTGCTCAAGCGCACGCTCGCGAAGGCCGCCGACGCCGGGTTCACGTTCTACACCCACCCGGAGATCGAGTTCTACCTCCTGAAGTCGTCGAACTTCGGCCCGGAGGGTCCCGTGCCGGTCGACTCGGCCGGTTACTTCGACAACGTGCCTGGTGGCACGGCGCACGACTTCCGCCGTCGCTCCGTGCGGATGCTGGAGGACCTCGGCATCTCGGTCGAGTTCAGCCACCACGAGGGTGGGCCCGGGCAGAACGAGATCGATCTGCGCTACGCGGATGCTCTCACCATGGCCGACAACGTCATGACGTTCCGCACGGTCATCAAGGAGGTGGCGATCGAGCAGGGCGTGTACGCGACCTTCATGCCGAAGCCGCTGAGCGGTCACCCCGGAAGCGGCATGCACACGCACATGTCGCTGTTCGAGGGCGAGCGCAACGCGTTCTACGAGGAGGGTGCGAAGTACCAGCTCTCCAAGACGGGGCGCCACTTCATCGCCGGTCTGCTGCGCCACGCCAACGAGATGGCGGCGGTCACGAACCAGTTCGTGAACTCGTACAAGCGCCTCTGGGGCGGCGACGAGGCTCCGAGCTTCGTGACCTGGGGCCACAACAACCGCTCCGCGCTCGTGCGGGTGCCCATGTACAAGCCCAACAAGGGCGGCTCCTCGCGCGTCGAGTACCGCGCCCTCGACTCGGCGGCCAATCCGTACCTCGCCTACGCGCTCATGCTCGCCGCAGGGCTGAAGGGCATCGAGGAGGAGTACGACCTCCCGCCCGAGGCCGAGGACAACGTGTGGTCGCTCAGCGATGCCGAGCGTCGGGCTCTGGGTTACGCCGCGCTGCCTGCGAGCCTCGATCACGCCCTCGAGTACATGGAGAGCTCGGAGCTCGTCGCCGAGACGCTCGGCGAGTCCGTCTTCAACTACGTGCTGCTCAACAAGCGCAAGGAGTGGGAGGCCTACCGTGGGCAGGTCACCCCGCTGGAGTTGAAGAACAACCTCGAGCTCCTCTGACCGTCGCATGGCCCGCTCGCACGACTCCGTCTCCCTCTCTGCGCTGGCGAGACTCGGGTTCGCGGAGCTGAGCGAGGCGGCCGCGAACCTCGAAGAGCTGGCAGGGCTCCTCGGGATCGATCGTGTCGGGCTGCTCGACGGCGCCGTCGCGGCCGATCCTGATGCGGCGGTGGAGGGGATGCTGCGCGTCGCACGCCGCGATCCGGCACCGTTGCGCGCGCTCTTCGGCGATGCGGCGGTCCGAGACCGGGTGTGGCGCGTGTTCGGCGCTTCGCAGGGGCTCGCCGACTTCTTCTTCCGCCACCCGGAGGAGCTTTCGGTCCTCGCCGAGCGGGTGTCGACGCTGCCCTCGTCCGACGAGCTGCGCGACCGGATGCTCGCCGCGGTCGACGCCCGCGACGGCTTCGCCTCCTCGGGGGAGGATGCCGCGATCGTCGCGCTCCGGATCGCCTACCGGCGCAACCTCGCCGCGATCGCCGCCTTCGATCTCACCGCGCACAATCCCGTGATGGTTGTCGGCGAGGTCGCTGCGACTCTCGCCGACATCGCCGGGGCGGCGTTGGAGGCTTCTCTCGCCGTGGCACGACGACGGGTCGCCGACGCCTCCGGGGAGGCGCAGGTCGCAGCCACGCAGCTCGCGATCATCGGCATGGGCAAGGCGGGCGCGCGCGAACTCAACTACGTCAGCGATGTGGATGTGATCTTCGTCGGCGGCACCTCGGACGAGGATGTCGTCGCCGAATCGCGGGCCATCGACATCGCCACGCGCCTGGCGCGCGAGACGATGCGCGGGCTCAGCGGCATCGAGGTCGAGCCGCCGCTGTGGGAGGTGGATGCCGCGCTGCGTCCCGAGGGCAAGCAGGGGGCTCTGGTGCGCTCGCTCGCCTCGCACGTGGCGTACTACGACCGCTGGGCGAAGAGCTGGGAGTTCCAGGCGCTGCTCAAGGCCCGACCGCTCGCCGGCGATGCGCAGCTCGGCGCCGACTACATCGCAGCGATGCAGCCCAAGGTGTTCTCGAGCGCGGCCCGCGAGAACTTCGTCGACAGCGTGCAGCGTATGCGTGAACGGGTCATGGAGCACATCGACCCGGCCGACGTGCCGTATCAGATCAAGCTCGGCGCCGGCGGCCTTCGCGACATCGAGTTCACCGTGCAGCTCCTGCAGCTCGTGCACGGGCTCACCGACCCGAGGCTGCGGACGAGAGGCACCCTCGAGACGGTCGATGCGCTGGTCGACGGCGGCTACATCGGCAGGGCCGATGCCGGAACCTTCGCAGACGACTACCGAATCCTGCGACTCATGGAGCACCGTCTGCAGCTCCGCGAGCTCAGCCGCACGCACCTCATGCCCCGCACGCCCGCCGGACTGCGGATCCTCGCGCGCAGCTCAGGACTCGCCGACTCCGGCGAGGCGATCTGGGCACGGTGGGAGAGCGTGCGCCGCGAAGTGCGCGACATCCACACCCGTCTGTTCTATCGGCCGCTGCTCAGCGCCGTCGCAGCGCTGCCCGAAGACGAGCGCACGCTGTCGACGGAGCAGGCGCACGACCGGCTCATGGCCATCGGCTTCCGTGACCCCGCCGGCGCGCTGCGCCATATCGGAGCCCTGACCACCGGGCTCAGCCGCAAGGCGACGATCCAGCGGCACCTCATGCCGATCATGGTCCGCTGGTTCGCCGACGGCAGCGACCCCGACTACGCGCTGCTCTCGTTCCGTCGGATCAGCGAGAGGCTCGGCGACACGCCGTGGTTCCTGCGGATGCTGCGCGACTCCTCCGGCGCGGCGGAGAGCCTCACTCGCCTCCTCTCGTCGTCACGCTACGTCGGGGACCTGATGGAGTGGATTCCCGAATCCGTGGCCTGGCTCGACAGCAGCGACCTGCTGCGACCCCGCAGCGGTGCGGCGCTCGACGACGAGGCCAGGGCGATCCAGACACGGCACCGCGGCATCGGCGATGCGCTGCAGGCGGTCCGCGCGCTGAGGCGCAGGGAGCTGCTGCGCACCGCCATGGGCGGCGTGCTCGACGTGCTCACGATCCAGGAGGTCGCCACCTCCCTGACCGAGATCACCGACGCGACGATCCAGGCCGCGCTGAGGGCCGTGCGTCGCGAGATCGTGCCGCCGGAGGACGACGCCCTCGACTTCGCCGTGATCGGCATGGGGCGGTTCGGGGGAGCCGAGCTCGGATTCGGATCCGACGCCGACATCCTCTACGTGTACGACCCGAACGGCGTGGACCCGCAACGCGCCCAGGCCCTCGCCGCACGCATCGTCGCGGGACTCCGCGAGCACCTCACCGACCACCGGGTGCCGCTCGACCTCGACGCGGGCCTGCGACCGGAGGGGCGCAACGGCCCTCTCGTGCGCACGCTCCAGGCGTACGCCGAGTACTACCGGCGTTGGTCGCTCTCGTGGGAGGCGCAGGCGCTGCTGCGCGCCCGCGGCGTGGCGGGTAGCGCGAAGCTGATCGCGAAGTTCACTGAGCTCGCCGACAGCATCCGTTATCCGGCCTCCGTCGATCTGCAGGGCGCACGGGAGATCAAGCGCATCAAGGCGCGAGTCGAGGGGGAGCGCCTCCCGCAGGGTGTCGACCCGCGGCGCCACCTGAAGCTCGGTCCCGGGACGCTCAGCGACGTGGAGTGGCTCGTGCAGCTGATCCAGCTGCAGCACGCGCACGAGACGCCCGCGCTGCGGACCACGTCGACGATCGCTGCGCTGGATGCCGCGGTCGAGGCGGGCTACGTGCCGGAGGACTCCGCCGAGCTGCTGCGAGAGGCGTGGCTCCTCTCCAGCAGGTTGCGGTCGGCGATCACCCTTTACACGGGCAGGACGAGCGATGTGCTGCCGACCGACCCCCGCGACCTCGACGCGATCGGGCGGCTGCTCGGGTATCCGGATCGCTCGGCCAGCGTGATGGAGGACGATTACCTCGGCGTGACACGCCGTGCGCGACGCGCGTTCGAGCAGCTGTTCTACGGTTGACCGCCCGTCGAGTTGCCAAGCGGCCGGGATTGGAACAGGCTGACCTCATGGCGATCTCGAAGCTCGGTGTGATCTGGAACCCCTCGAAGCCGGGCGCAGACCAGTTGCGGTCCGCCGTGGAGGAGGTGTTCGGCGACGCCGACGGGACCCAGGTCGAGTGGTGGGAGACCACCGTCGAGGATCCGGGCCGCGGGCAGGCTGCCGACGCCGTCGTGGCCGGGTGCGATGTCGTGGTGGCAGCGGGTGGCGACGGCACCGTGCGCGCGGTGGCAGAGGGCCTCGCCGGCAGCGATGCCGCGCTCGGCATCGTGCCGCGCGGAACGGGGAACCTGCTCGCGCGGAATCTGTCGATCCCGCTCAACGACCCGTCGGCCGCGCTCATCCGGGTGCGCGACGGCGAGGAGGCGAAGATCGACATCGGCTGGGTGGAGGTCGACGGAGAGGAGCACGCGTTCGTCGTCATGGTCGGATTCGGCATCGACGCGCAGATGCTCGTCGAGACCGATGAGGACCTGAAGGACCGGGCCGGGTGGCTCGCCTACGTCGAGGCGATGGGTCGCGCACTCGCCGGCACGGAGATGACAGACATCGCGCTCACGCTCGACGACGGCGAAGCACAGGAGCTGCGCGGTCACACGATGCTGATCGGCAACTGCGGCATGGTTCAGGGCGGCATCCGCCTGCTCCCCGACGCCGTGCTCGACGACGGTCAGCTGGACATGCTCCTCGTGAGTGCGGAGGGGCCGCTGCAGTGGCTCGACACCGTGCGTTCGGTCGTCTGGGAGAACGGCATCCGCCGCATCTTCGGGGCGGTCGACGAGGCCGTCAGCACGAACTCCACGACACACGTCGCCGCGGAGCGGATCTCGGTCGAGCTGTCGTCGCCTCAGGTCTTCGAGATCGACGGTGAAGAGGTCGGCGAGGTCTCCCGCTTCAGCGTGCGGGTTCAGCCGGCCGCGGTCACCGTTCGCTGAGCGTTCCCGGCGGCACGACCTTCGCGTCCTGCGTCGGGAAGACGACCTTCTGCACGACGATGATGATGCTCGCCGCGACGGGGATCGCGACGAGCGCTCCGAGAATGCCGCCGAGAGCACCGCCAGCCACTGCGGCGATCACGACGAGAGCACCGGGCACCGCGACCGCCTTGTTCATGATCCGGGGCGAGAGGACGTATGCCTCGATCTGCATGTAGACGAGGTAGTAGATGAACGCGATCAGCGCCGTGATCGGGCTCGCGATCAGGCAGATCAGCGAGTTGATGATCGATGCCGTGAGTGTTCCGACGAGCGGGATCATCGATCCGATGAAGGCGATGAGGGCCAGGAGAGCGGGGACAGGGGCCCCGATGATGCTCAGCACGATCAGGCTCAGGATGCCGTTGATCAGAGCCAGGCTCGCCTGGCCCATCACGTAGCGTCCGACCGCCCCTGAGACGTCTTCCAGCAGGCCGCTGAACGTCTCGCGCTGGTAGGCGGGGACGAAGCGTGCGGAGACCTTCTTCATGCTGCGCAGCGAGGCCATGAAGTAGAGCGTGAGGATGAGGACGATGGTGACGCCGGTGAACCCGCCGGCGATGCCGGCGCCGACGGCGAAGACGCCGCCGGAGATGTTGAGGATGTTGCCGGGGTCCTGGATGAAGCTCAGGACGCCCTGGGCCGCGTCGTCGAAGGTCGAGCCGAACTGTTCGCTGATGCTCGTGAACCAGTCGCTGGCCATGAAGTCCTGGACCATCCTGGGCCCGTCCTTGATGAGGTTGGAGATCTGCTCCACGAGGATCGGCACGATCGCGAGCAGGATGCCGGCGAAGGCCAGCACCACGGCCGACACGACGATGGCGACAGCGGCCGGCCGGGGAAGCTTCCGTTCGATCCAGGTGACGATCGGGTCGAGCCCGAGGGCGAGGAAGATGGCGACGCCGATGTAGACGAGCACGGTGGCGAGCTGATCGACGATGCCGCCGATCACGAGTGCGACGAGCACCCCGAGGGCGCCGAGGAGCCCGTACATGAACGGATTGATCCGAGCGATCGCCGCCGCCGCCGTCTTCGGCTGGTTCATCAGCTCTTCCGTGGCCGCGGTCTGCGCCTTGATCGTCTTCCGACGCATGATGCCCCCTCTGTTGTTGCCGACCTCTCAGTTGACCATCGCCGCGGATGCCGGTCAAGCAGGGCACGCCGGGTGGCGCCAGGGCACTCTCCGGTGCTATGCGGGATGTCGGCGGCCCGTGGCAGGGTCGATGCATGGAGACATTGAGACTCCGGCCGTGGTCGGATGACGATCTGCCGCTGCTGCGCGCGGCGAACACCGCCGAGATGACGGCCCATCTGAACGGGCCGGAGAGCGAGCAGCAGGTTCTCGACCGCCACCGTCGATACCTCGGTCTCGACCCCGCGGAGGCGAGGATGTTCGTCGTGCTGGACGCGACGAGCACCGCGGTCGGCGCGATCGGATACTGGACCGTCTCGTGGCGAGAGGAGCCGGCGTTCGAGACGGGCTGGTTCGTGGTGCCGGAGGCGCAGGGGAGGGGCATCGCCTCGCGCGCGCTCGCGCTGCTGATCGACGACGCCCGGGCGCACCCCGCGGGGTTGCGCCATCTCGTCGCCTTCCCCGGCGTCGAGAACGCCGCCTCGAACGGCGTCTGCCGTCGGGCGGGATTCGAGCTCGTCGGCTCGTCATCGGGAGAGTTCCGCGGGTCCGAGCTGCACTCTCACGAGTGGGCGCTCGACCTCCATCCCGTCCGGACCGCCTCTGCCTGAACAGGACTTCCGGCAGAGCACCGAGAAGCGCGGGAATGCGAACGGGAGAGCCCGCCTCCGGCGCGATGCCGGAGGCGGGCTCTCCCGTGGTGCTGATCGGGATCAGACGCCGTAGTACAGCTCGAACTCGAACGGGTGCGGACGCTGTGCCATCGGCAGGATCTCGTTCTCGTACTTGTACGAGATCCAGGTCTCGATGAGCTCCTCGGTGAACACGCCGCCCTCGAGGAGGAAGGCGTGGTCGGCGCGCAGCGCCTCGAGGGAGTCCAGCAGCGAGTTCGGCACCTGCGGGATGTTCTTGGCCTCCTCGGGGGGAAGCTCGTAGAGGTCCTTGTCAACCGGCTCGTGCGGCTCGATGCGGTTCTTGATGCCGTCGAGGCCGGCCATGAGCTGCGCGGCGAACGCGAGGTACGGGTTTCCGGAGGCGTCCGGTGCGCGGAACTCGATGCGCTTGGCCTTCGGGTTTGAGCCCGTGATCGGGATGCGGATCGCGGCGGAGCGGTTACCCGCCGAGTACACCAGGTTGACCGGCGCCTCGAAGCCCTTCACCAGGCGGTGGTAGCTGTTGAGGGTCGGGTTGGTGAAGGCCAGCAGTGCCGGCGCGTGCGCCAGGATGCCGCCGATGTACCAGCGTGCGATGTCGCTGAGCTGGCCGTAGCCGGCCTCGTCGTAGAAGAGCGGCTTGCCGTCGTTCCACAGCGACTGGTGCGTGTGCATGCCCGAGCCGTTGTCACCGAACAGCGGCTTCGGCATGAAGGTCGCGGTCTTGCCCCAGAGGTCTGCCGTGTTCTTGACGATGTACTTGAACTTCAGGATGTCGTCGGCCGCGTGCACCATGGTGTCGAAGCGGTAGTTGATCTCCTGCTGACCGGCGGTGCCGACCTCGTGGTGCGAACGCTCGAGGATGAAGCCGGCGTCGATGAGCTTCAGGGTGATGTCGTCGCGCAGGTCGGCCGTCTTGTCGACGGGGGAGACCGGGAAGTAGCCGCCCTTGTACGGGGTCTTGTTGCCGAGGTTTCCGCCTTCTTCTTCGCGACCGGTGTTCCACGCGGCCTCTTCGGAATCGACCTTGTAGAAGCTCTCGCCCGCGGTGACCGAGTAGCGCACCTCGTCGAAGATGTAGAACTCCGCCTCGGGGGCGAAGTACGCGGTGTCGGCGATGCCGGTCGACGCGAGGTACTTCTCGGCGTTCTTGGCGACCTGGCGCGGGTCCTTCGTGTAGATCTCACCCGTGCGCGGGTTGTAGATGTCGAAGATCATGACGAGCGTGCTCGCCTCGCGGAAGGGGTCGATGTATGCGGTCGTCACATCAGGGATGAGCTGCATGTCGGACTCGTGGATGTTCGCGAAACCGCGGATCGACGAGCCATCGAAGAGCTGTCCGTTGGTGAAGAAGTCCTCGTCCACCGTGGAGGCGGGGATGTTGAAGTGCTGCTGCACACCCGGGAGGTCGGTGAAGCGGATGTCGAGGAACTTGACCTCGTTCTCCTTGATGTAGGCGAGAACCTCGGACGAATCTGTGAACATGGACGACTCCTGGATTGCGGATCGATGGCTTACGGCCATTCTGCACAGTACGGCTGAGGCGTTTCCCCGGGGTATCGACTTTGTTTCGGGGATGTTACGCGCCGGTAGGCTGGAGACGTGACGGATGCTGTGAACGCGTACCCCGGAGAGCGACTCGGATTGCCGAACACCGGGACCGGCAGCATCGCCCGCCCAGGGCGCCGGATCGGGGCGCTCGTCATCGACTACCTCGCGGCGACGATCATCGCCACGGCGTTCCTCGGGTTCGACCAGTTCGCGCTTCCCTCCGAGGCGGGGCTGTCGCAGTTCGGACCGATCGCCGTGTTCGCGGTGCTGCAGATCCTGTTCATCCCGACCGCGGGCGGGAGCCCCGGTCACCGCATCCTCGGAATGCGGGTCGTCCGCCTGCACGGCGGATGGGTCGGCCTCTGGCGACCGATCGTCCGGACGCTGCTGCTCGTCGTCGTCATCCCGGCCGTCATCTGGGATTCAGATCAGCGGGGTCTGCATGACAAGCTCCCGGGTCTCGTCCTCATCCGCGCCTGAGCCGGGTCAGTCCTTACCGCGGTTGCGTCGGCGCGCTTCGCGAGGCGCGCGTCCGCCGACGAACGACCGTGCCGGGTCGACGACGTAGCCCTGCTTGAGAGCCTCGCGGCCGATCAGCATCCGAAAGCCCATCTCGTCGCGGTTGCTCAAGGTGACCTCCGCGAGCACCTCGCGGTCGTAGAGGCGGATGAGCAGCTCGACGACGAAGCGGTCCTGCGCGTGACCCGACGAGCTGCGCACCGCCCGGCGATCGTGCACGGGAGACTCGACGACCACGGCATCCTCCTGGCTGTCCTGCCAGGGCTTCACGCGGAAGCGCACCCATGCTGCGCCGTCACGCTCGAACTCGTGGATGTCGAACGCGTGCAGCGACGACGTGCGCGCACCCGTGTCGATCTTGGCCTTGATCCAGTCGACTCCGAGATCGGGCAGGCTCACCCATTCTCGCCACCCGATAAGAGTGTTTGAATGGGATGACTTACTCACCCGACCATCCTGGCAGGAAATCCCCCGTGAAGATCGCAGTGCTCTCCCGTGCGCCTCAGGCGTACTCCACGCAACGACTGCGTGCCGCCGCTCTCCAGCGCGGGCACAACGTCAAAGTGCTGAATACGCTGCGCTTCGCGATCGACCTCACCTCAGACGAGCCTGACCTGCACTACCGCGGTCGCCAGCTCAGCGATTACGACGCGATCCTGCCTCGCATCGGCAACTCGATCACGTACTTCGGTACGGCCGTCGTGCGTCAGTTCGAGCAGATGGACGTGTACACCCCGAACACCGCGAACGGCATCAGCAGCGCGCGGGACAAGCTCCGCGCGAACCAGATCCTGTCCCGACACAACATCGCGATGCCGCCGACCGCGTTCGTGCGCAATCGGGCTGATGTGCGGCCGGCGATCGAGCGCGTCGGCGGGGCACCCGTCGTCATCAAGCTCCTGGAGGGGACCCAGGGCATCGGCGTGATCCTCGCGCCTCAGGTGAAGGTGGCGGAGGCGATCATCGAGACCCTCCACTCGACGAAGCAGAACGTGCTCATCCAGAAGTTCATCTCCGAGAGCCGCGGCCGAGACATCCGCGCCCTCGTCGTCGGCGACCGCGTCGTCGCTGCCATGCGTCGCTCCGCCGCGGGAGACGAGTTCCGCTCGAACGTGCACCGCGGGGGATCGGTCGAGGCGATCGAGCTCGACCCGGTGTATGAGCGCGCCGCCGTCCGCTCCGCTCAGATCATGGGCCTGCGCGTCGCGGGTGTCGACATGCTCGAGGGCGACGAGGGACCGCTCGTGATGGAGGTCAACTCCTCTCCGGGTCTGCAGGGAATCGAGACCGCGACCAAGCTCGACGTCGCGGGAGCGATCATCGACTACATCGCTGGTCAGGTGGCCTTCCCCGAAATCGACGTCCGCCAGCGGCTCACGGTCTCGACGGGCTACGGCGTCGCCGAGCTCATGGTGCACAACGCAGCAGGCCTCGTCGGCAAGACACTCGGCGAGGCCGGGCTGTGGGAGCGCGACATCACCGTCCTGACCCTGCACCGCGGCGTCTCGGTGATCCCGAACCCGCGCAAGCACGTGGTCCTCGAGGCGGACGACCGTCTGTTCTGCTTCGGCAAGCTCGACGAGATGCGGTCGATGATCCCGGAACGGCGTCGGCGCCGGGCCAAGGTGCGGAAGCTGCCGCGGCAGCCGCTGTCGGAGTGACAGACAGAAGCGCGGCCGTCCTCCTCGGGAGAACGGCCGCGCTTCGTCGTGTGCGGAAGTGCGATCAACGCGGGCGCTGGGCACGCACCTTGGTCGGATCGATGCCCTTCGGGATCGGCAGCGAGGAGATCGACTGCGACACCGAGTCGATGCGCTTGATGACAGCGGCCATGGTGGCCTTGTCGATGGCCTTGGGCAGCTTCTTGATGGTCTTCGCGAGATCGGCGATCGCGACGTCGTCGTCGCCGTGACCGACGTAGAGCACGGTCACCGGGACGCCGTGGGCGACGCGGGCGGCCTTGCTGCGCTCGTCGTTCACCAGCCGGGTGAGGCGCCCGCGGGCACCCTCGCCGATCACGACGACGCCGCCGCGGCCGACGGCGCGGTAGACGGCGTCCTGCGTCTTCGGGTTGATGCCCACCGGGGTGTCGGAGCCCTGCCAGCTGCGGCCGAGGCTCGTGCTGATCACGTGACCGGTCGCTCCGGGCATCCCGTCGATCTTCTGGTACATGGCCGAGGTCGACAGCCGTGTCATGAGGAACATCGCGCCGAGAACGCCGAGCATCAGGCCCGAGATGCCCCACAGGATGAGGGTCCACACCTGGAACGGCGGGATCAGGTAGCCGACGATGAGACCGATCAGCACGCCGGCGATCAGCACGCCAATCTGCGCCCAGGGAAGCCAGGGGTACACCTCGCGGGTGAACCGGAAGAGCGACTTGATCTGAGAGAAGAAGCCGGGGCGCTTCTCGGGCGCGGACGATCGGTTTGCCATGGGTACAAGAATACCGATTCCCGGATGCCGCCATGTCGCCGTTCGCGGGAGGCGGACCGTGCGTGTAGCTCTTCTGCACAACCCGCGAACCGTGGGCGATCCCTGCACAGGCGCCTCTTTCGTGACCACCGGGTGTCCGAATGCGCTGTCATGGGGGCATGAAGGCCCAGCAGGAGATCACTCGACGCGAGTCGCAGCTCGTCCCCGGTGCGCACCGGGTCGTGCGGCGGTTGTCGGCGGAGGAAGGACCGTATCCCGGAACGCTGGTCACCCGTGGGGACGGTGTGGCGGTGCTGCGGGATGTCGACGAGGTCAGCGGCTGGGACGGCTGGCGGCACGCGGGGAACCGCCATGTCGTCGGCCCACTCGACCTCGTGCGTCGTGTCGACGGACACGATGTGCTGCTGCCGTGGTGCACGGAGCGGGTCGCGGGCTTCATCGGACAGCGCGGGCTGGGGGAGCCCGCGCTGTCCGCCGGCGAGGTCGGAACTCTCGTCGTCAGCCTTCTGAGGGGCGTCGACGAATCGATCAGCTCCGGCACCCTCGGGTCCGGCGGGGAATGGTGGCTCACGGACGAGGGGTGTCCGACCTTCGTGATCGGGGCGGAGAGCCGAGCCGATGCCCGCGCTGCGGCAGCGGAGCTCGTCGCGGCGCTGGAGGACGGGTGCGCAGACCGTGCTCTACGGCGGCTGCTCGGAGCGATCCGCGACGGTCTGCGCGCCACCCTGCAGCGCCCGGATGTTCCGCGACGCCAGCTTCTCGGATGGGAAGCCGAGCTGTTGGAGATCGCCGCGCCGCGACCGTTGCTTCGGCTCGAGCATCGCGCGGAGGTGCGCGAGAGCGATGTCGCGAGGGGAGTGCGCGACCTCGTCGTGTCGGAGTCGACGCGTGAGGCACGCACACGATCGCGAGGTCGAGCCGGTCGGTCCGCGCAGACGCGAGGCGGCGTCGTGAGATCGGGGTGGTTCTCGGGCTCGACCGTCGTGTCGCTCGTCCGCCGCTCGGCGGAACGGGCGACGGAGCTGCGTGCGCGGATCGGGCGGCGCAAGGCCGAAAGGCGGCAGATGCCCTCGGAGCCCGGACACCCGTCCACCGGTGTCGAGAGCACACGGGCCGGGCGCGGGCGACGTGTGCCGAAGATCGTCGTCGGACTCGGAGCCGCCGCTCTCGTCCTCGCCGGAGGAGCACTCTGGCCCGGTGGAGCGACGGGTGAGCAGACGGGGGCGCGTCCGATCGAGACCGCTCCAGGTGAGGCCGGTGACAGTGGGGTGGAGACGGCGAGGACGACGGAGGAGGGTCCGTCCCCGCAGCTGCCGGATGAGGGTTCCGGATCCGCCGAGCCGTCCGGGGAGCCTCGCGAGGAGGATCCTGTCGCCGCGGCGCCTCGGCTGCTCCGCGCGGTCGAAGAGTGCGCGGATTCCGGCGATGCCGAGTGTCGTGGCGCGGTCGCAGCCGGATCGGTCGGCGTCGTCGATGCGCTGAGCTCCGGCCGCGGGCGTGGGGCGGAACCCGAGTTCACCTTGCTCGACGACTACGGCGATATCGCGGTGCTCCGCGTGGCGGAATCTCTCGCGGAGGGAGGCGACGGACCGGGCTCGCTCGTTCTGGTGCTCGTGAAGACAGCAGAGAAATGGCTGGTCCGCGACGTCTATGACGACGCGGACCAGCCGGAGTGATGTGCTCGGATCAGGCGCCGAGCTGAGCGGCGAACTGCGCCGACTCGAGGCGAGACTTCACTGCCCCGAGGAAGCGGGCGGCGTCCGCACCGTCGATGATGCGGTGGTCGTACGACAGCGCCAGGTACACGTACGAACGGATCGCGATCGCGTCGCTTCCGCCGACCTTGACCAGGCCGGGACGCTTGACGACCGTGCCGGTCCCGAGGATCGCAGACTGAGGCAGGAACACGACGGGGGTGTCGAAGAGCGCGCCGCGCGAACCGGTGTTGGTCAGCGTGAACGTGCCGCCGGCGAGCTCGTCGGGCTTCAGCTTGTTGTCGCGGGTGCGCGCAGCCAGGTCGGCGATCTCGTGAGCGATCTCGGCGATGTTCTTCGTCGCCGCGTCACGAAGGACGGGGGTCAGCAGCCCGCGCTCGGTGTCGACGGCGATCGACAGGTTCTCGGTCGCCGGGTAGGTGATCTGGTCGCCGTCGACCGTGGCGTTCACGATCGGGAACGACTGCAGGGCCTCGGCGGCAGCGAGAGCGAAGAACGGCAGGAACGACAGCTTGTCGCCCGTCTTCTCGAGGAACGACGCCTTGACACTGTCGCGGTACTCCGCGAGAGCGGTGACGTCGACCTCGACCACGGTCGTGAGCTGAGCGGTCGACTGCATCGACTCGACGGCGCGCTGGGCGAGCACCTTGCGCAGACGCGACATCGGCTGCGTGGTGCCACGCAGCGGCGACACCTCGAGCGGAGCCGGCGCGGCCGGTGCCGCAGCTGCGGCGGGGGCCGAGGATGCGGATTCGGCGGCCTTCAGGACGTCTTCCTTGCGGATGCGTCCTCCGACACCGGTGCCCTTGACGCTCGCGAGGTCGACGCCCTGCTGCGAGGCCAGTCGACGCACCAGCGGCGTGACGTAGAGGTTGTCGCTCTCGGTCGGGAGAGAGAGCTTCGGTGCAGACGACTCAGCGGACGGCGCCTGGGTGGACGAGGTGGCGGGTGCTGCCTCCTCCTTGGCCGCCCCGGCCGGAGCCTGGACGGGAGCCTCTGCGGCGGGGCGCTCGGCCGGCTTCTCGACGGGAGTCTCGGACACGGACGCCGCGGCGGCGGGGGCCTCGGAAGGCTGGGCGGCCTGGGGTGCGGCAGGAGCGGACTCGGCCGGGGCGGGCGCCGCTCCGGATCCGACGCGGGCGAGGACGGCGCCGACGGCGACCGTCTCGTCTTCCGCGGCGACGATCTCCTGCAGCACGCCCGCGACCGGGGACGGGATCTCGGTGTCGACCTTGTCGGTCGAGATCTCGAGCAGAGCCTCGTCGACCTCGACGCTGTCGCCGACCTGCTTGAGCCAGCGCGTCACGGTGCCCTCGGTCACGCTCTCGCCGAGTTCCGGGAGAACGATGTCCTTCGCGTCTCCCGCGAGAGCGGCGGCGGGAGCAGCGTCAGCCGGCGCGGGCTCGGCGGGAGCCGCCTCGGCCTGCGCGCCGACGCTCGCGTCGGCGGGCTCGGGCGTCGCATCGGCCGCGGGTGCGGCGGCCTCGGGGGCGTCGGCGGCGGGTGCGGAGCTGCTGCCGTCGCCGATGCGCGCGAGCAGTGCACCCACTTCGACGGTCTCGTCCTCGGCGACGAGGATTTCCTCGATCACGCCGGTGACGGGGGAGGGGATCTCGGTGTCGACCTTGTCGGTCGAGATCTCGAGCAGGCCCTCATCCGCCTGCACGGTGTCTCCCACCTGCTTGAGCCAGCGGGTGACCGTACCCTCTGTGACGCTCTCACCGAGAGCGGGGAGGACCACGGATGTGCTCATGACGGAGTCTCCTTTAGAAGTTGTATGACGCTTGTCTAGCTTAGTGACCTGCGCGACCCTTGGTGGTCCGCGTGGCCGGTGTGGGGTTCAGAGAGCGTGCAGCGGCTTCCCGGCCAGAGCCAGGAACGCCTCGCCGAGCGCTTCGCTCTGGGTCGGGTGGGCGTGGATGAGCGGCGCGATGTCCTCGGGGTGCGCCTCCCACGCGACGGCCAGCTGACCCTCGGTGATGAGCTCGCCCACGCGGTCGCCGAGGAGGTGCACGCCGAGCACGGGGCCGTCCTTGAGGCGCACGACCTTCACGAGACCGCCGGTCCCGATGATCTCGCTCTTGCCGTTGCCGGCGAGGTTGTACTCGTAGGCGGAGACGGCATCCGCTCCGTGCTCCACGACGGCGGCCTCCTCCGTGATGCCGACCGAGGCGACCTCGGGGCTCGAGTACGTGACCTTCGGGATCTGGGAGTCGGGGATGTTCGCGGGGGAGAGCCCCGCGATGCGCTCGGCGACCGCGATGCCCTGCTGGAAGCCGCGGTGCGCGAGCTGCAGCCCCGGCACGATGTCGCCGACCGCCCACACGCCGGGGACGCCCGTGCGGAGGTCCTGGTCGACCGTGACGAAGCCTCGATCCAGCGTGATGCCCGCCTCCTCGAGGCCGAGGTCGGACGTCACCGGTCCCCGCCCGACAGCGACGAGCAGGTAGTCGGCCGTGAACTCCGTGCCGTCCTCGAGGGTCACGGTGACGGAGTCATCCGTCTGCGCGGCGCTCTGGAACCGCACACCGAGTGAGTACCGGATGCCGCGGCGGCGGAAGGCCCGCTCGAGCCCCTTGCTCATCGCGATGTCCTCGTTCGGCACCAGGTGAGGAAGAGCCTCGATGATCGTGACGTCGACGCCGAACGACCGCCACACGCTCGCGAACTCGACGCCGATGACGCCTCCGCCGAGCACCAGCACGCGCTCCGGGATGACGTCGAGCGACAGGGCCTGCTCGCTCGTGAGAATGCGCCCGCCGATCTCGAGGCCGGGGAGCGTGCGGCTGTACGAGCCGGTGGCCAGCACGACGTCGGTGCCGACGTAGACGTCGTCGTCGACGCTCACGGAGCGGTCGGCGTTGAGCCGACCGAGACCCGCGACCGTGGTGATGCCCCGCGCCTTGACGAGCCCCTCGAGGCCCTTGTACTTCTTGGCGACGATGCCCTCGCGGTAGGCGCGGACGCCGGCGGGGTCGATGCTCTCGAGCGTCGCGGTGATGCCGACGTGCGCGGCGTCGCGGACGTGCTCGGCGACCTCGGCCGCGTGCAGCAGCGCCTTGGTGGGGATGCAGCCTCGGTGCAGGCAGGTGCCGCCGACCTTGTCCTTCTCGATGAGAGCGACGGTCTTGCCGAGTTCGCTCGCTCGGAGTGCTGCGGCGTAGCCGCCGCTGCCTCCGCCCAGGACGACGATGTCGAAGGTGTGGGTTGTCATTCGGTCATGCCTCCGTGTGGGATGCGTCGGCGAAGGCGACGATCGATCGGACCATCGCCCCCGTTGGGCCCTTCTCGGTGAAGCCGTAGGGGGCTCCGCCGTGCTCGCCGGAGCCGGCGATGTCGAGGTGCACCCAGGGGATGCGGGGTGCGCCGTCCTCGTCCGAGACTCTACCGACGAAGCGGCGCAGGAAGAGTCCGGCGTAGGACGCGCCGCCCATGCGGTCGCCCATGTTGGCGTTCTGCATGTCGGCGATGGGGGAGTCGAGCGAGTCCTCCATGTAATCGGGGAGCGGCATGTGCCACGCGAGCTCGCCCACGGCGTTCGCTGCGGCGAGCAGTTCCGCCACGGCGTCGTCGTCGCCGAACACGCCGGTGTGGCGGTGCCCGAGGGCCATGACGATCGCGCCGGTGAGGGTCGCGACGTCGATGATGACGTCGGGGTTCTCACGGCTCGCGGCGACGAGGCCGTCGGCCATCACGAGGCGGCCCTCGGCATCCGTGTTGGGGACCTCGACGGTCGTGCCGTCCAGCATGCGGAGAACGTCGCCGGGGCGCAGCGCGCGTCCCGACGGCATGTTGTCGGTGATGCAGAGCCAGGCCGTGACGCGCACCGGGAGACCGAGCGTCGCGATCGCGCGCAGGGCGGCGAGGCTCGTGGCGGCGCCGGCCATGTCGAACTTCATGCCGACCATCGACGCGGCCGGCTTGAGCGAGAGACCGCCGGTGTCGAACGTGATGCCCTTGCCCACCAGTGCGATGTGCCGCGCGGCATCCGCGGGCGCGTAATCGAGCCGCACGAGGCGTGGCGGGCGGTCCGACCCCTGCGCGACGCCGAGGATGCCGCCGAAGCCCTGTTCGGTCAAGGCGTCCTCGTCGAGGATCTCGACGGCCACGTCGAGGTCGGCGACGCTGTCGGCCGCGCTCTGCGCGAGCTGTGCGGGACTCTGCCACTCCGCGGGGACGTTGACGAGGTCCTTGACCAGCGCGACCGCGTTTCCCACAGCCACCGCCTTCGCGACGGACTCCTCGTCGAGGTCGGCGTGCAGCAGCACCGACGACGCCCGGCTCTTGCCCTTATCGGTCTTGTAGCCGTCGAAGCGGTAGCCGCCGAGGACAGCACCCTCCGCTGCCGCCTGCGCGTGCTGTGCGAGGCCCGGCGCGAGCCCGACCGAGACGGTGTCGAAACCGGTGAGGCTGCGTAGAGCGGTGCCGACCGCGTTGCGGACGGCGGCGGAGTCCGGGGCGGAACCGGTCCCGACGACGGCGAGCGGAAACGTCGTCACCTCCGGCGCGTACACCCTGGTGAAGGCCGACGCGGATCCGGTGAAACCGACGCCCCTCAGAGCGTCTGCGAGACCCGGGTACGCGGCGAGTTCTTCGCCGGATTCGGTGATCTCGGGAATGACGAGCACTGCGGCGTCTGCAGCGCTTCCGGGGAACTGTTCTGTAGTGCGCGAGAGCGCGGGAAGCGTCATGCCTCCATCCTAGGGATCGTGCTCGGCCGAGGTCGTGATCGGCGTGTTCGCTCTGAGCATGACGCGCTCAACCCCGTCGCGCGCGGGTGCTCGTAGCATGGACACATGCCCTTCTCCGGAGAGATCCACGAACGTGTCGCGAACGCGCCGGCGGTGCCGCGCGGGCTTCCTCTGGTGCTGCTGCTGACCGGTTTCACCGACGCGGGCAACGCGGTCTCCGGACTCATCGAGCACCTTCGCGAGACCACCTCGCCGCAGCCGATCGCCGTCTTCGACAACGACGTGCTGCTCGACTACCGCGCTCGTCGGCCGGTGATCGCCTTCGATCAGGACCACCTGACCGAGTTCCGCCCGGCGCGCCTCGAGCTGTCCCTCGCCACCGACGCCCTGGGGCAGAAGTTCCTGCTCCTCGCCGGCTACGAGCCGGACTTCGCCTGGAACCAGTTCGCCCGCACGGTGCTGGACCTGGCGGCGGAGTTCGAGGTGTCCGGTCTCAGCTGGGTGCACTCGATCGCGATGCCGGTGCCGCACACGCGACCGATCGGCACGACCGTCAGCGGCAACCGTCGCGAGCTCACGGTCGCGCACTCGGTGTG
Organism: Microbacterium sp. CR_7; assembly: GCF_041954755.1. Taxonomy (NCBI): domain Bacteria; kingdom Bacillati; phylum Actinomycetota; class Actinomycetes; order Micrococcales; family Microbacteriaceae; genus Microbacterium; species Microbacterium sp. CR_7. Next base: position 14,306 of record NZ_JAVAYF010000007.1, on the reverse strand, counting down.
GCGACCTCGCACCCAGGTGCCGGCGACGGCCGGGCATCTCCTCGAGTTCCGGTTCGCGGAGCGGGGCGAACGGGTCGTGGGCTTCGTGCTGCTCGTGCCGCACTACCTGGCCGAGACCGAGAACCCGGATGCCGTGATCGCGGCGGCCGACAAGCTGATGGCGGCGACGGGCCTGGTGATCCTCCTCGACGAGGTGCAGGAGCGCCGCGAGGACTACCTCGGCCGTGTCGACGAGCAGGTGCTCGGCAACGACGAGCTGCAGCAGATGGTGCACGGTCTCGAGCGTCGCTACGACGCCTACATGGCCGGCCGCGATCCCGAGGACGACTCGTACGACGAGGGCGGATTCAACGAACGCGATCTGCCGAGCGCCGACGAGCTGGCGGCCGAGCTCGAGCGCTACCTGGCCACTCGCCCGACGGGCGACGACGACAAGAACGGCCGCGGCTGACTTTCCCGTCGGCGGACTTCGCGGGAATGCATCCGCATCCTCTCACGTGTGCGATACTAGGAGTCTGACCCGTTGTCAATCGATCTTTTCCGAGATCGGGCTTGACAAGGGTCTTACTAGTGTCCGAAATGGCCCGGGGCTGCCAGCGGCCCCGTGAAAGGCGAAACGTGACTCCTGCCACGACCAAGAAAACCCGGACGAAGAAGAGCGCCGAGGCCCCCGAGGTCGACGCCCAGGTCGAGGAGACGGCGGCCGAGAAGCCGGCGCCCAAGACCGCCGCACAGCGCGCCGCTGCCAAGCGCGCCCCCGCGAAGAAGAAGAAGTCGGACGACATCGTCGAAGAGGACGAGGCCCCCGTCGCCGGCGCGCCCGAGGAGGCCGACGAGGACGAAGAGGACTCGAAGCCGAAGTTCACCGAACCGCTGCCGACCGGCGCGATCGTCATCTCGTCGAACGACGACGAGGACGTTCCGGTCTACTCCACGCAGATCACCGGTGCGACCGCCGACCCGGTCAAGGACTACCTGAAGCAGATCGGAAAGGTCGCGCTGCTCAACGCGGCCGAAGAGGTCGAGCTCGCGATGCGCATCGAGGCCGGTCTGTTCGCGGAGGAGAAGCTCTCCGCGATGTCGCCGGCCGAGAAGGCCGGGCAGCTCGGACTCGACCTGCAGTGGGTCGCCCGTGACGGCCAGCGCGCCAAGAGCCACCTGCTCGGAGCCAACCTGCGACTCGTCGTCTCGCTCGCGAAGCGCTACACCGGCCGCGGCATGCAGTTCCTGGACCTGATCCAGGAGGGCAACCTCGGTCTGATCCGCGCCGTCGAGAAGTTCGACTACACCAAGGGCTTCAAGTTCTCGACCTACGCGACCTGGTGGATCCGCCAGGCGATCACGCGCGCCATGGCCGACCAGGCCCGCACCATCCGCATCCCCGTGCACATGGTCGAGGTCATCAACAAGCTCGCCCGTGTGCAGCGGCAGATGCTCCAGGACCTTGGTCGCGAGCCCACTCCCGAGGAGCTCAGCCGCGAGCTCGACATGACGCCCGAGAAGGTCATCGAGGTGCAGAAGTACGGCCGCGAGCCGATCTCTCTGCACACCCCGCTCGGCGAGGACGGCGACAGCGAGTTCGGCGACCTGATCGAGGACACCGAGGCTGTCGTTCCGGCCGACGCGGTGGGCTTCACGATGCTGCAGCGTCAGCTCGAGCAGCTGCTCGATTCGCTGTCCGAGCGTGAGGCGGGCGTGATCCGCATGCGCTTCGGCCTCGGCGACGGACAGCCGAAGACGCTCGACCAGATCGGCGACACCTTCGGCGTGACCCGCGAGCGGATCCGTCAGATCGAGTCGAAGACCATGGCGAAGCTGCGCCACCCGAGCCGGTCGCAGTCGCTGCGGGACTACCTCGAGTGATGCAGGCGAACGACGGCAAGGCGCTCGAGGCGAGCGTCGACGGGAAGAAGTACGCCCGCATCCCGCTCAAGACCCGCGTGGTGATGCCCGACGACGACCTCGACGCCATCGTGACCGAGTACGCGAAGGACGCCGTGCAGCCGGGTGACCTGCTGTTCGTGACCGAGAAGATCGTCGCGATCACGCAGGGCCGGTCGTACCGTCTCGACGAGATCACGCCGCGCCCGCTGGCGCGCTTCCTCTCGCGGTACGTCGTGCGGACGTCCTACGGCATCGGCCTCGGCATGCCCGAGACGATGGAGATGGCGCTTCGGGAGTGCGGAACGCTTCGCATCCTCTTCGCGGCGGGCGTCTCGGTCGTCACGAAGGCCTTCGGGCGACGCGGCGACTTCTACCGGATCGCCGGCGACAAGGCGCGGGCGATCGACGGCCCCACCAAGAACACGATCCCTCCGTACAACGAGGCGGTCGTGCTCGGACCGAAGAACCCGCGCGAGGTCGCCCAGCGACTGCAGAAGCTCGTCGGCAGCGGAGTCGACGTCGCCGTGGTCGACATCAACGACATCGGCGGGAACATCCTCGGATCCACGCTCGACAAGGCCGGTGAGCGCCGGCTCGTGCAGATCCTCGGCGACAACCCTCTCGGTCAGGCCCGTCAGTCCACGCCGATGGGCATCGTCCGCGCGGCCTGACGCGCGACTCGCCGGCAGACAGCGCACACGACGAAGGCCCGGATGCTCGGCATCCGGGCCTTCGTCGTGTGCGAGAGGGTCCCGCGGAGGTCAGAACCCGATCGCTGCGCGGTACCGCGGCTTGTGACCGGTGCGGATGCCGGTCACGCTCGGCTTGTTCTCGTACACGCCGGCGCCCCAGTTGCCCTCGACGAGTACGGGCCCGTCCGGCGTGACGACGACGTCCCAGCCGACGTACTGCACCTGCGGCACGACGCGGGCCGCCTGGTCGACGAAGGCGCGCACCTCGTCCATCATCGGCAGCTGGAAATCCGCGATCACGAAGCCCGAGTCGGGGTGCGTGACGTGCACGTGGCCGTGCGAGTCGTAGCCGGGGCCGACGGCGTGGCCGTCGTCGTCGAGCATCGTGTAGAAGCCGCCGAAGCTCATCTGGTCGCTGACGGCGCCGCGGCCGAATTTCTGCGCGATGGCCAGGATGTGCGTCTTCTCTCCGTCGAAGAAGGCGGTGACGCGGGTGGTGTTGACGGTGCCGGGGCACACCGCCGCGAGGTCGGCGTGCTGGCGGATGACCTCCTCGACGAGAACCTGCTTCTTCGACAGCAGCTCGGCGTGGAAGGCGTCCCAGTCGGTGACATCGGCGGCGTGGTAGCGGTGCACGCCGGTGCCGGCCTGACCGTGGGTCTCCTTGACGACGATCGTGCCCTGTCGTTCGGTGAAGGCCCGGAGCTCGTCGGCGTTGCCCTCGGTGATCAGCATCCACTCGCGCTTCAGGAGAGCGTCGAACCTCGCGTTGAACTCCGCCTTGTCGTGGAAGAGGTGGCGGTAGTCGGGGTGGTCGTACTGCTGCGAGATCTGATTCGAGACCGGGTGCGTCATGTACGTGTCGCGCTCGGCCTTGGTGAGGATCGCGAAGTCGTAGTCGATGTAGTCCTGGAACCCGACGTTGTGGCGTCCGGCGGACCAGAGCATGTCGACCACCACGAGCGGCAGGGCCTTGCCGTGCTGCGCGGAGGCCTCTTTCGCGCGCTCGAGCACGGAGCCGACGTCGATGCGGCGCGCACGCTCCAGCAGGTAGCGGACACGGGGCACAGGGGAAAAGCGCGACATGGATCTCCAAGTTCTTCGGTCGCTTCCAGTCTACGGGCGGGCCACCGGGCAACCTGGCAGCCCGGAGTTAGGCTGGGTGGGTGCGTGACTCGACTTCCAGCTCCCTCCCGCAGGCCGTGATCTCGCGATCGGCGTTGGCGGCGGCGGCCTCGGAAGCCGTGTCGCGAGGGGGTCGGCTGGCTGATCTGCGACGCGACGCCTGGGGACACGGACTCGTCGCGGTCGCCCATGCGGTGGCCGCTGCGGGCGGCCAGGCGATGCTCGTCGACTCCGCCGCAGAGGCGGAAGCTCTGGCGCTCGAGGGCATCGATGCCGTGACGAGCGGCTCCGCCGACATCGATCCCGCTCTGCTCTACGGACTTCCCGACGCGGACGGCGCTCTGCGTACGCGACCCGTGATGCGCCTCGTCGGCCGCGTGCTCTCGACGAAGCCACTCAAGGCAGGAGACGCCGTCTCGTACGGCTACACCCATCGTGCCGAGTCCGACACCACCGCGGCGCTCATCACCGGCGGCTACGCGCAGGGGATCGTCCGCGCGCTCGGGAACGCGGCGCACGTCGAGATCCGCGGCACGATGCGTCCGATCGTCGGGCGCGTCGCGATGGACGTCTGCGTCGTCGACGTCGAGAGCCCAGAAGGGGCCGCGACCGGCGACGAGGTGACCTACTTCGGCGGCTCGGGGCCCGCAGGTCCCAACCTCGCCCGGTGGAGCTCCGTCACCGGACTGTCGGCGGGAGAGCTGATCGCGGTCACGGGGGCGCACGCCGGCCGGAGGTGGGAGGCATGAGACGTCCGGAGCTGCGACTCTCGACCCGACGCCTGGCCTGGAACATCGCCGCGGTGCGCGACCGTATCGCCCCCTCCGAGCTCATGATGGTGCTGAAGGACGACGCATACGGGCACGGACTGACCTGGGCCGTGGAGACCGGTCTCGCCGCCGGAGTCGACTGGTACGGCGCGTACGACGTGTGCAGCGGAGTGCGGGTGCGGGAGATCCTGGGAGCGCACGGTCGCGTCTTCGCGTGGGTGACGTCGATCGACGACGAGATCGACGAGGCGCTGCGCCACGACATCGACCTCGGGGTCGGTTCGACGGAGTACCTGTCTGCGGTCATCGCGCGGGCGACAGCGCTCGGCATCCGCGCGCGCATCCACCTCAAGATCGACACCGGACTGCACCGAAACGGCATGCTGCCGGAGGAGTGGGAGCAGACCATCGCGGACGTGCGGCGCGCGGAGTCTGACGGAGCGGTGGCGCTCGTCGGAATCTGGAGCCACCTCGCGGAGGCCAGCGACGAGGAGGACGACGACGCTCGCCGCGAATTCCTGCACGCGATCGAGGTCAGCGGACGCTCGGGCGAGGTGCCGGACGCGCTCCATCTGACGGCATCGGCTGCGTCCTGGTGGCGCCCGGAGCTGCGGGGCACGGTGTCGCGCATCGGCGCCTTCTGCTACGGGATCCGCTCCGCAGACGGCCCGGACCTCGAGGGCATCGCTCCCGTCGCCGAGCTCGTGGCGACGGTGACCGAGGTTCGCGCGAACGAGGCCACCGTCGGGATCGGCTCCTTCGACGGCATCCCGTCGTCGCTGGCCGGCTCGACGATCGGGACGCCCGCCGGAGCGGGCACGCTCGTTCGCGTCGACGAGACGAGTTCGGCTGTCGCGGTGTGGCCCGGTGCGGCCGTCGGCGACCGGGTCTGGATCTTCGGCGCCGGCGACCACGGGGAGTCGAGTGCGACGACCCTGGCCGAGCGGATCGACACGGTCGGCGAGGAGATCCTCACGCGGCTGACCTCGCGCGTCCGCCGGGTCGCCGTCGACTGACTCGGCACGAGCACAGACAGAAGGAGCCCGTCATGAGACGGGCTCCGTGTCGACTCGTGCGGGTCGGCGGGTCAGACGGCGTCGATGAGACGCGAGGTCTCGTCGTGCCAGCTGGTGGCGACGCTGCGGAGCTTCTCCTCGTACTTGCGGCCGTGGTGCGCGCAGAAGAGAAGTTCGGAGCCGTTGACCTCGGCCGCGATGTAGGCCTGAGCGCCGCAGGAATCGCATCGATCCATGGCGGTCAGGCGGAACTCGACGGCGGAGGTCTCACGTTCGGTCGTTGCGTTCATCTTCGGTGCCTCCTAGGTGTCGGGTTCGCTGGTGGGCGTGATCAATACAACCACGCTGCACCTGTATGCATGCCCGGTTGACGGCGTGTTTCGCTCGGAGCGTACGCGGGGAACGTGGACCGGACGCGGAGTGATCGTGTACGGGGAGTGTCGAGCGGCCCGTGTCCGCGCCCGAGAATAGAATCGGAGATTGTGACCGCCGAGTATTCCGCCCATCATCTCCAGGTGCTCGAAGGCCTCGAGGCCGTCCGCAAGCGCCCTGGCATGTACATCGGGTCGAACGGCTCTCCGGGGCTCATGCACTGCCTGTGGGAGATCATCGACAACGCCGTCGATGAGGCCGTCGCCGGCAACGGCTCGAAGATCGACGTCATCCTGCATGACGACGGGAGCGTCGAGGTGCACGACAGGGGCCGCGGCATCCCCGTCGACGTCGAGCCCCGCACCGGACTGACCGGCGTCGAGGTCGTCTACACGAAGCTGCACGCCGGTGGGAAGTTCGGAGGCGGCTCGTACGCGGCATCCGGCGGTCTGCACGGTGTCGGCGCATCTGTCGTGAACGCGCTCTCCGAGCGTCTGGACGTCGAGGTCGACAGAGGCGGCAAGACGTATGCGATGTCGTTCCACCGCGGCGAGCCCGGCATCTTCGCCGACAAGGGCGAGAAGCGCCCCGACGCTCGCTTCACGCCGTTCGAGCAGAAGAGCGAGCTGCGGGTCATCGGGAAGGCTCCGCGCGGCGTCACCGGAACGCGGGTTCGCTACTGGGCCGACCGGCAGATCTTCACGAAGGACGCGGCGTTCCAGCTGGGCGAACTCGAGACGCGCGCCCGGCAGACGGCGTTCCTCGTGCCCGGCCTGGAGATCGTGGTCCGCGACGCCCGCTCGAAGGGCGACGTGGCGGACGGCGAGTCCACGGCCGTGGAGACCTCGTACCTGTACGAGGGCGGCATCTCGGAGTTCGTCGAGTACCTCGCGACCGATGCGCCGGTCACCGACACCTGGCGCATCCGGGGCGAGGGCACCTTCACCGAGACCGTGCCCGTGCTCCAGGCCGACGGGCACATGGTGGCGACCGAGGTCGAGCGGGTGTGCGCGGTCGACATCGCGATGCGCTGGGGCACCGGCTACGACACGATCACCCGCTCCTTCGTCAACATCATCTCCACGCCCAAGGGCGGCACGCACCAGCAGGGTTTCGAGCAGGAGCTGCTCAAGGTGCTGCGTGCTCAGGTCGAGCAGAACGCGCGCCGTCTCAAGGTGGGCAGCAACGACAAGCTGGAGAAGGACGACGTGCTCGCCGGACTCACCGCCGTGCTCACCGTCAACGTCCCCGAGCCGCAGTTCGAAGGGCAGACGAAGGAGGTGCTCGGCACGCCTGCTGTGCGTCAGATCGTCGCTCAGGTGATCCGGAAGGACCTCGCGGCGCGCTTCTCGTCGACCAAGCGCGACGACAAGAGCCAGGCCACGCAGCTGCTCGACAAGATCGTCGCCGAGATGAAGGCGCGCGTCTCGGCGCGTGCCCACAAGGAGACGCAGCGACGCAAGAACGCGCTCGAGTCCTCGACCCTGCCGACCAAGCTCGTCGACTGCCGCACGAACGACGTGGAGCGCAGCGAGCTGTTCATCGTCGAGGGCGACTCGGCGCTCGGCACGGCCAAGAACGCGCGCAACAGCGAGTTCCAGGCGCTGCTGCCGATCCGCGGCAAGATCCTCAACGTGCAGAAGGCGTCGGTCGGCGACATGCTGTCGAACACCGAGTGCGCCTCGATCATCCAGGTCATCGGCGCCGGATCGGGCCGGAGCTTCGACATCGACGCCGCGCGCTACGGCAAGATCATCCTGATGAGCGACGCCGACGTCGACGGCGCACACATCCGCACCCTGCTCCTGACGCTGTTCTACCGCTACATGCGACCGCTCATCGAGCACGGCCGCGTCTTCGCCGCGGTGCCGCCGCTGCACCGCGTGATCGTCATCAATCCCGGCTCGAAGCCGAACGAGACGATCTACACCTACAGCGAGCAGGAGATGCACGCGCTCCTCGCCAAGCTCCGCAAGGCGGGCAAGCGGTGGCACGAACCGATCCAGCGCTACAAGGGCCTCGGCGAGATGGATGCCGAGCAGCTGGCCTCGACGACCATGGACCGCGGCGGACGGCTCCTGCGCCGGGTGCGCATGGAGGATGCCGAGGCCGCCGGCCGCGTGTTCGAGCTGCTCATGGGCAACGAGGTGGCACCACGGCGCGAGTTCATCATCGACTCGTCGGATCGGCTGTCTCGCGAGTCGATCGACGCCTGATCGCCGAGCGGTAGACCTCGACGAGCGCATCGCGGTGCGTGGTCTGCGCCACGCTCTCGCGCTGCGCGACGGCTGCGCGGCTCAGCGCCGTGACCCGGGTCGGGTCGTCGCGAAGCGCCGAGAGCGCGGTGCTCAGTCCCTCGGCATCCGGTGTCTCGGTGACGATACCCGCGCCTTTCGGGAACGTCTCGACGAGGTCGGGGTCGGTGACGACGACGGGGAGTCCGGATGCGACGGCCTCGAGGATCACCATCGGCTGATTGTCGAAGTCGAGCGAGCTCGAGACCAGCACGTGCGCATCGCGCATGGCTTCCAGGACACGGGACTGGGGCACAGCGCCGTGAACCGTCAGACGGCCGTCGTCGAGGCGGGCGGCTGAGCGCGCCACCGACGCACGGACGACCCCGTCGCCGAACATGTGCGCCATGATGCCGGGAGTCCGCCGGACGGCCTCGACGAACACGTCGGGACGCTTCTCGGGCGACAGACGACCGCACCACATCACCCGGAGGGGCCCGGCGGCAGCGGGCTCGCGTACGGCGGGCGCGCCGACGGCATCCAGGACCGTGTCCTCGAGCCCGTTGGAGAGAACGGCCAGCGGCGTGCGGACGCCCTGGGCGAGGAGCTTCTCGGCGAAGTGCGAGGACGGGACGATGACGTGGTCGGCGTGATTAGCCTGACTCACCATCAGGCGCCACATCCGCCTGGCCTGGCGTGTGCGGGCGTATGGCGCGGCCGCATCGATCGCGGCGCGGTCGTGCGGCATCCGGCGGCGGTGCAGGGCCGCGAGCAGCGCGGTCGTCACGGACGGCAGGGGCAGGACCGAGCGCGTGTAGACGTCGATGCGGCCGTGCATGGTCTGCACCACGGGTATGCCGAGAGCTCGGGCCGCGTGGAATCCCGCGAGCGCGGCGAACATCTCGGTGTGCACGTGGATCACGTCGGCGCGCAGGTCGCGCAGAGCGTCGTGCATGGCGGTCGCCGCCGCGGTGGGCGGCCACGTGAACGGGTATCCGTCCGGTGCGAATCCGCGAGCCGTCGGAAGCCGGATGATCCGGCGGTCCGTACTCGCGGTCGCCAGCGGCGCGAGCACGAAGACCTCGTGACCCGCCTGCTCGAGAGCCTCGCGATGGGCCTTGATGACCGTCTGCACGCCTCCGAGCGTCGGCAGGTAGTAGTCGGTCACCATGGCGATGCGCACCCGACCACGATAGGCCAGCTAGGGTGAGGGTCATGTCCGGAGCCCGTGTGCTGGTGACGGGGGCGACGGGGTTCCTCGGCGGCCACGTCGTGCGCGATCTGAAGGACCACGGGTTCGAGGTGTTCGCCGCCGGACGGAACGCCGATCGGCTCGGCGTGCTCGTCGATGACCGCCATCGCGTGCCGGGGGATCTCGCTTCGCTGAGATGGTGCGAACTGCCGGTGGATGCCGTCATCCACTGCGCTGCGCTGTCGACGCCGTGGGGGCGGTGGGCGGATTTCCGGGAGGCGAACGTCGACGGCACCGCGCACGTGGCGGACTTCGCCCGACGCAACCGGGTGCGACGGGTGGTCCACGTGTCGTCACCCAGCGTCTACGCGGCCGCGCGGGACCGTGTCGACATCCGCGAGGACGACGTCGACACAGCCAACCGGCTCAACGGGTACATCCGGTCGAAGATCGCCGCCGAGGGACTGCTCCAGGAGGCGCGGCGTCGTGGAGCGTTCCCCGAGCTCGTGATCGTGCGTCCGCGGGGACTCATCGGCGTCGGCGACCCCAGCCTCGTCCCTCGACTGCTCGACGTGCACGCCAGGATCGGGGTGCCGGTCTTCGGGGGAGGAGCGAACCTCATCGACATCACCGCCGTGCAGAACGTCGCGGCGGCGCTGCGGCTCGCCCTGGCCGCGGGCGATGCGGCCGGCGGCGTCTACAACATCACGAACGGGGAGCCTCGGTCGTTCCGAGATCTCCTCGGACGACTGCTCGCGCTCATGGGGGAGCAGCCCCGGTTCCGCTCCGCGAACCGGCGGGCCGCCTGGGCGGCGGCCGCCTTCCTCGAAGCCCTCTGCCGCGTCTTGCCAGGGCGCCCGGAGCCGCCACTGACCCGGTACACGCTGAGCACGATCGCCTACACGCAGACGCTCGACATCTCCCGTGCCGTACGCGATCTCGGGTACGTGCCGACCGTGACGCTGGACGATGCGCTCGCGGCGGTCGCCGCCGACCTGCGGGGCCACGGATGAACGGGCGTCTGCGACATCACGCGTGCGGCAGCACGTCGCACGACGTGGCGTCGATGTTCCATGGCGCACCCCGGGAGAGACGTCGATTCCCCTCCGGGGTCTTCCTCTACGACGGCGGAGACGGCCGCCGCGTCCTCTTCGACACGGGCTACGCGACCGGGCGATGGCGGACCGGCTGGCGTGGCGCCGTGTACCGGAGACTCCTGCCGCCGCAGGTCGACGACGAGGACGATGTCGCTTCCCGGCTGCGTCAGGACGGTGTCGACCCGGCATCCGTCACGCACGTCGTGCTGTCCCATCTGCATCCGGACCACGTGGGAGGTGTCCGGCGCTTCCCCGGCGCGACGTTCGTCGTCAGCGAGGGGCTGCAGCGCACGCTCACCGCCTCGACTCTGCGCAGCGGTGTCCTGCCCGGTCTGCTGCCCGCGTGGTTCGACCGCGCCACGAAGCGGGTTCTCCGCGACGACGAGTTCTCGCCACGGACCGTTCACGGGGTCGAGGTCGCAGCGGTCGATCTGTTCGATGACGGCAGCTATCTCGTCATGGATCTCCCCGGCCACGCCGACGGGCACGTGGGCGCGCTCGTCGAAGGCCGAGTCCTGCTCGCGGGGGACGCCGCCTGGGGGAGGGACCTGCTCCCGGAGGTGCAGCGTCTTCGCGCGGTTCCCCGCGCCGTGCAGTTCGACGCCGACGCTTATCTCCGGACGGCGCACACCGTCTCCCTCCTCGCCGATGCCGGCGTCCGAGTCGTGTGCAGCCATGATCCTGTGCGCGAGACAGACCTGCTGACCTGATGTCGACCCTGCGCATCCTGAGAGAGTTCGCCGCCGTGCGGTGGTTCAGACCGCTGCGCTCACGCCGGGCGGTCGACAGGCGTCAGCGCCGTCTGCTGCGGCGGCATCTCCGCTTCCTGCGCCAGCGGTCGCCCTACTTCCGGGAACTGCTCGCCGACGCCGAGTTCGACCAGCTCCCGCTCATGGACAAGCGCACCATGATGGCGCAGTTCGATCGCATGAACACCGTCGGAGCGAACAAGGAGGAGGCGCTGAGGCTCGCGATCGCGAACGAGCGATCGCGCGAGTTCGACGCCGATCTCGGTGCGAACTCGGTCGGGCTCTCCAGCGGAACGAGCGGTCATCGCGGGCTCTTCGTCGTCAGCCCCGCAGAGCGCGACGCCTGGGTCGGCACCGTGCTCGCTCGCACGCTGCCCCGGGGCGACCTGCTCGGGCATCGCATCGCGCTCTTCCTCCGCGCGGACAACTCCCTATACGAATCCGTGGGATCGCGCGCTGTCTCGTTCCGCTACTTCGACGTCTACGCGGACATGTCCGAGAACGTCGCGCGGCTGCAGGAGTACCGACCGACCGTCCTCGTCGCCCCGCCCTCCGTGCTGCGCGTGATCGCGAAGGCGGCGGAAGCAGGGGACTTCGACGTCGTGCCGAAGAAGGTCTACGCGGTCGCGGAGGTGCTCGAGCTCGCCGACGCAGACCGGATCCGCACAGCTCTGCGGCAGTCCACCCTGCACCAGCTCTACCAGTGCACCGAGGGATTCCTCGCCCACACCTGCGAACACGGGGTCATCCATCTCAACGAGGACGCGGTGCTTTTCGAGAGGGAACCGCTGGATGCGGAGCGCTTCGTCCCGATCGTGACCGATCTGCGGCGGCGCGCCCAGCCGATCGTGCGCTATCGGCTCGGCGACGTGCTGCGCGCGACGGGCCGGCCGTGCGCATGCGGCAGTGCTCTCGCAGCGATCGACCGCATCGAGGGCCGCGAGGGCGACACCCTTCTCTTCCGCGGACGGGAGGGCGGCGAGGTGCCCGTGTTCGCCGACGTCATGGCGCGGGCCCTGCTGTTCGCCGAGGGCTTCGACGAGTACCGGGTCGTGCAGACCGCCGCGTCGCGTCTCGAGATCGCGCTCGACGTGGTGGATGATCGATCGCGGCGCAGCGTCGTCGCGGAGGTCGACAATCTGGCCGACCGGCTCGACTGCGAACGACCTGAGGTCGTGTTCGTGCCGTACGAGCGCGACCCGGCGGTGAAGCTGCGCCGCGTGGTGCGGGACTGGGGGAGCGGAACAGCATGAGGAACTGCGAGATCGTCGGCTGGGGGACGTCGCTCCCCGATCGGATCACCCGATTCGGAGACGAGGTGCGATATCGCATCGCCGCTGACGTGTCCCACCTCGACATGCTCGTCGACGCGGCGGAGCGTGCACTGGCGAACGCAGGAATCGCCGCCGACGAGATCGACCTGGTGCTCGGGGCATCCGCTGCCGGGGTCCAGCCCATCCCCTGTACGGCCGCACTGGTGCTCGAGCGCCTCACGCTCACCGGTCACGCCGCCGCCTTCGATGTGAACTCGACCTGCACGAGCTTCATCACGGCGGTCGACGTCGCCTCCCGATACCTCGACACGGGCGACGCGGAGACCGTGCTCATCGTCTCGGGTGATGTCGGGTCCCGGTTCCTGAACCCCGCCCAGCGCGAGAGCTACGAGCTCTTCAGCGATGCGGGTGCGGCCATGGTGCTCCGTCGCTCCGCCCGCCCGGCAACGGGGGTGATCGCGAGTGCGCAGCGCACCTGGCCGGCGTACGCCCACGACACCGAGATCCGCGGCGGCCTGTCGCGCTCCCCTGCGCAGGCCTATGCGGACGCCGATCCCGCGGACTACCTCTTCGACATGGACGGCAGGCGTGCGCTGCTGGCGATGATGCGCGTGCTGCCCGACTTCTTCGCGGACTTCCACGATCGCTCCGGCATCGCCTACGACGACGTCGCGCTCTGGGTGCCCCACCAGGCGTCGGCGGCGCTCGGTCCGATGCTCGACCGCCTCGGCATCCCCGCCGATCGTCGGATCGACGAAGTGACCGGATTCGGCAACATGGTCTCGGCCTCCGTCCCGTTCATGCTCGCGCGGGCGCTCGACGTGGGACGCGTCGGCCGCGACGACACCATCGTCCTCTGCGGCACGGCCGCGGGACTCACCGCGAACGTCCTCGCCCTCCGGCTCTGATCGAGCGGGTGTCGGCGGTCGCTGAGAGGATGACGTGATGATCGCGATCGTCTCCGCTCCCACGAACCTCGGCCTCCGCCCGCCGGAACCGGGGGCGGTGCCCGGCACGGCCAAGGCGCCGGAGGCGTTGCGAGAGGCAGGACTCCACGCGCGGCTCCTCGGCGAGGGTGCGACGGACGCCGGGGCGATCCTCCCCGGGAGGTACGTCGACGATCCGAACCGCTCCCGGCACACGCTTCGCAATCACGACGCGATCGTCGATCACGCGCGGCGGCTCGCGGCCCGGCTCGTCACCCTGGTGAGAGAGGGATGCGCTCCGCTCGTGCTGGGCGGAGACTGCAGTCTCCTGGTCGCCGCGGGTCTCGCGTCACGAGTCGCGCGGCCGGGCGGGCTCGTGCACGTCGACGGTCACACGGACTTCCGGCATCCGGGCAACAGTCCCGAGATCGGCGCCCTCGCCGGCGAGGACCTCGCCGCCGCCGTCGGACTCCATCTCCCGGAGATCTCCGACATCGACGGCCTCGGTCCGTACTTCGATCGCGCGACGACAGCGCACATCGGATGCCGTCGCGACGACGAGCACGTCGACGAGCTGGCCGACACGATCGGTCTGGTGCTGCCCGCAGACAGGGTCGTCCTGCACGGGGCGGCGCGTGCGGCAGCGGACGTACTCGCGCTCCCCGCCTCGGATCGAGGCTTCTGGCTGCAGGTTGACGTGGATGTGCTGGATCCTCAGCACATGCCTGCGGTCGACAGTCCGGATCCCGGCGGACTCTCACCCGACGAGCTGACCCGACTGCTCGAGCTCCTCGCTCCCCGCGCATGGGGTGCATCCGTCACCGTCTTCGATCCCGACCTCGATCCGACCGGGGCGCACGCAGGGACGATCGCCGAGATCGTCGCCATCGGCCTCAGGGACCTGGGTCGCGACTCCGCACTCTGACACGCGCGCTGCGCGATCCTCGTCGCGGGGGGGGGGGGGGGGGCGTGAGA
>NZ_JAVAYF010000006.1:0-205089 GCF_041954755.1 Microbacterium sp. CR_7 | reverse complement strand
GAAATGGCCACCCAAAGCTGGGTGGCCATTTCGCGTTAACAGCACACACGAGAACAGGGAACATCATGCCGGAAGAGGAAGAGCGCCGTCCGCGTCGCAACGACGACAGAGGACCGCGCCGAGACCGCCCTTCCGGACCCCGCTCCGACCAGCCACGCCGTGACGGTGGACAGCGTCGCGAGGGTGGCTACAGCCGTGATGGTGGTGTCCCGCGTCGTGAGGGCGGTTACAGCCGTGACGGCGGGCAGCGCGGTGTCGGTGGCTACAACCGTGACGGCGGTGCCCCGCGTCGCGAAGGCGGCTATAACCGTGACGGCGGGCAGCGTCGTGAGGGCGGATACAGCCGTGACGGCGGTGCCCAGCGTCGTGAGGGCGGTTACAGCCGTGACGGTGGTGCCCAGCGTCGTGAGGGCGGTTACAACCGTGATGGCGGGCAGCGCCGCGAGGGGGGCTACAGCCGTGACGGCGGTGCTCCGCGTCGCGAGGGCGGCTACAACCGTGATGGCGGGCAGCGCCGTGAAGGTGGCTACAACCGTGACGGCGGTGCGCCGCGTCGTGAGGGCGGATACAACCGTGACGGCGGGCAGCGCCGTGAAGGTGGCTACAACCGGGATGGTGGTGCCCCGCGTCGTGAGGGTGGCTACAACCGCGACGGTGGAGCGCCGCGTCGTGAGGGTGGCTACAACCGTGACGGCGGTGCCCCGCGTCGTGAGGGCGGCTACAACCGTGACGGCGGTGCCCCGCGTCGCGAGGGCGGCTACAACCGCGACGGTGGAGCGCCGCGTCGTGAGGGCGGCTACAACCGCGACGGTCAGCGCCCGGATCGTTCCCGGTCCTTCCCGCAGCGCGGGGGAGCGGGTCGTGAACGGCCGTTCCAGGCCGCGGACGAGCGCCCCCGGCACAACGATCCCGCCTTGCCGGAGGACGTGACCGCGCGCGACCTGCACCCGTCCGCTCGGAACGAGCTGAAGACGCTGAGCAAGGAGAACGCAGAGCACGTCGCTCGGCATCTCGCGATGGCATCCCGTCTCATCGACGAGGATCCCGCTCTCGCGCACCAGCATGCTCTCGCGGCCTCGCGTCGAGCCGGCCGCATCGCCATCGTGCGGGAGACGCTGGGCATCACCGCGTACGCGAACGAGGACTTCGCGCTCGCCCTCCGCGAGCTCCGTACATACCGTCGGATCTCCGGTAAGGACGACCAGATCGCCCTGATGGTCGACAGCGAGCGGGGCATCGGACGCCCCGATCGTGCGCTCGAGACGGGCCGCGCCGTGGACCGCAGTGAACTGACCACGCCGGTTCGAGTCGCTCTGGCGATCGCCATGTCCGGTGCGCGTCTCGACCAGGGGGACCTGGAACTGGCTTTGGGTGAGCTCGAGATCCCGGAGCTCGACCCCGACCGCGCGTTCGAGTGGAGTCCGGCACTGTTCTCCGCGCGTGCCGCTGTGCTCGAAGACCTCGGGCGCACGGAGGAAGCAGCGTTCTGGGCACACCGCGCCGAGGTCGCCGCGGAAGCGCTCGGAGTCGACGAAGCCGGTGACGAGGAGATCTTCGTCGAGGACGGCCTGATCGACGACATCGAAGACCTCGACGAGGACTCCGACGCCGCCGATGCGGATGCCGGAGCGGAGCCCGACGACGAGAACGAGAACGTCGTCGAGCCCGAGCCGTCGATCGAGGACGAGGTCCGCGAACTGCTCGGCGAGGACGAGACCGACGCGGCCGTAACCGAGGCCGACGAGTCCGTCACCGCGGATTCCGACACCGACGATTCCGACACCGACGAGGGGCGCGACTCCTCGAAGGAGGCCTGAGGCGCGGTGGGGCTGTTCTCGAAGAAGCACGCACAGCGTGCGCCGCTCGACGACGTCGACGCTGTGCTGGCCGATCTCGACGGAGTGGTCTACGCCGGTCCGGGCGCGCTGCCGCACGCGGTCGAGAGCCTCAACAGAGCTGCGGAATCGGTGCGTCTCGGCTACATCACGAACAACGCCTCGCGGACGGATGCCTCCGTCGCCGCGCACCTCAGCAGCCTCGGACTCGACGTCGCCCCGGCCGATGTGATCACCAGCCCGCAGGCGGCGATGCGACTGCTCGCCGGGATAGTCCCCCCGCCCGCCACCCTTCTCATCGTCGGGGGCGACGGACTCGTGGACGAGGCGGAGAAGGCGGGCTACACCGTCACGCGCTCGGCCGAGGACTCGCCGGCGGCCGTGGTGCAGGGCTTCGCCCCCGAGGTGGCGTGGACCGACCTCGCCGAGGCCGCCTTCGCGCTGAAGGTCCCGGAGGACGAGGGCGGCATCCCCTGGATCGCCACCAACACCGACTGGACGATCCCGCGCGAGCGCGGCGTCGCACCGGGTAACGGCACGCTGGTGTCCGCTGTCCACACGGCGATCGGCCGACTGGCGACGGTCGCCGGCAAACCCGAGGTGCCGATCTTCGAGGAGGCCCTGTCGCGCTTCGGCGCCCAGAAGCCTCTGTTCATCGGCGACCGGCTCGACACCGACATCCTCGGCGCAGTGCGCGCCGGGATCGAGTCGGCTCTCGTCCTCACCGGCATCGACCGGCCCAAGCACGTGCTGGCCGCGCCCGAGGGATCGCGGCCGACCTACATCCTCCGCGATCTTCGGGACCTCCACGAGCCGTATCCGACCGTCTCGGTGAAGGACGGCATCCACTCCGTGAACGGTGCGTCCGTGCGTGTCTCGGGACCCGATGTGGAGATCCTGGCTGAGGGAGACGAGCAGATCGATCTGCTCCGCGCCGGCGCGTCCGCGATCTGGGCGTCCGGGACCCCGGTCTTCGTGCTCCGAGTGCCGGAGCGCCTCTACGACGACCCGTTCCACCGCCCCTGACGACGGCCGTGCGGCCGTCGTGGCTCCGGCCCGCTGTCGCAGCCGCCGCGTACAGTAGAGACGTGAGCGATGAGACGACGAACGAGCCGACCGACGGTCTGTGGAGTCGCCTGCGCCTGATCGAAGGGCAGCCGTTGGCTGCGCGAGCAGACGCGTACTCCGGGTTGCACGACGAGCTGTCACGCCGCCTCGACAGCGGCGCGCGCCTCGATCAGCGCGACGCCCCTGGCGCGCGATGACGCGACTCGACGCCGCCCTCGCGACGCGGGGACTCGCTCGTTCGCGAACACACGCCGCATCGCTGATCGCGGACGGCCTCGTGAGCGTCGACGGGCGCCCCGTGGTCAAACCCTCGACCCCGGTCCTCGACACGGCCGAGATCACCGTCGCTGGCGCCGATCACTACGTCGGCAGGGCGGCCCACAAGCTCATCGCCGCTCTCGACGGGTTCGACATCGCCGTCGACGGGCGTCTCGCGCTCGACATGGGCGCTTCGACGGGTGGCTTCACGCAGGTGCTCCGCGAGCGCGGTGCGCGGTCGGTCCTCGCCGTCGACGTCGGACACGACCAGCTCGCGGCATCCGTCGCCGCTGACCCCGGGGTCGTGCTGGTCGAGGGCTACAACGTGCGTCATATGACGCCAGACAATCTCCGCGTCGCGACGGGCGAGCCGCAGGCGCCCGACCTCGTCGTCGGAGACCTGTCCTTCATCTCCCTCGAACTGGTGCTGCCCGCCGTCGCGGCAGTGGCCGCGCCTGCCGCCGACATCGTGCTGCTCGTGAAGCCGCAGTTCGAGGTCGGCCGCACGGCGGTGCGCGGCGGACTCGTGACGGATCCCGCGACTCGCGCGGACGCCGTCGCGAGGGTCGTCTGGAGCGCCTGGGATGCCGGACTGGGGATGCTCGGCATCCTCCCATCGCCGATCCTCGGCACGCACGGCAACACGGAATATCTCGTACACCTCGCTCCGGGCCGGGGCACGGATCCGTCAGAATGGTCGGAACGCATCAACGCACTGGCAGGGGGCCGATGAACGAGCGCAACATCCTGGTCGTCGCCCACGCCCGACGCACGGACACCGTCGAGGCGGCTCGCCGCGTGGTCGAGGCGCTGCGCGAAGCGGGAGCGCGTCCGGTGCTGGCGGGCGATGACAGTGCTGATCTCAGCACGGTCGATCCCTTCTTCGCCGACGTCGACGTGCTCGGCGACACCGTCGCCCAGGAGGACCTCGAGCTCGCGATCGTGCTGGGCGGAGACGGGACGATCCTGCGCGCGGCGGAGCTGGTGCGCGGGTGTTCTGCACCCGTCCTCGGCATCAACATGGGCCATGTGGGCTTCCTCGCAGAGATCGACCGCGACGACATGGACGCCGCTGTGCGCCGCGTCATCGACCGCGACTACGACGTCGAGGAGCGGCTCGCCCTCGCGGTGCGGGTGAAGGATGCGGATGGCGCGGTCGTCTACGAGACCTTCGCGCTGAACGAGGCGACCGTCGAGAAGGGCAGCCGCGAGCGCATGATCGAGGTCGTGCTGGAGATCGACGGGCTGCCGCTGTCGAGCTTCGGCTGCGACGGCATGGTCGTGTCGACCCCGACCGGATCCACCGCCTACAACTTCTCCGCCGGGGGACCGGTGATCTGGCCGACGGTCGAGGCCATCGCCGTGGTGCCGCTGTCAGCGCACGCCCTCTTCGCGAAGCCGCTCGTGGTGAGCCCCGACGCCGCCGTCGCGATCGAGATGCTCGACGGGACCACCGGTTCCGGCATCCTGTGGTGCGACGGCCGTCGATCGCACGACCTGCCACCCGGCGCGCGGGTCGTGGTGCGACGGTCCTCCCGCCCCGTGCGACTGGCGCGTCTGCACACCGCCGAGTTCACGAACCGTCTCGTGCGGAAGTTCCAGCTCCCAGTCGCGGGCTGGCGCGGACAGGGGGCGGGCGCGTGATCGAGGAGATGCGGATGCAGGGGCTCGGCGTGATCGCCGACGCCGTCCTCCCGCTGGGTACGGGCTTCACCGCGATCACCGGCGAGACCGGCGCTGGCAAGACCATGGTCGTGACCGGACTCGGGTTGCTGCTGGGCGCACGGGCCGACTCAGGCGCCGTGCGCGCCGGCGCCTCGCAGGCCTCGGTCGCCGGGGTCTGGATCGTGCCGGAGAAGGGCGAGGTCGCCGATATCGTCGCCGACGCCGGCGGTGAGCTCGAGCCGGCCGGCGGCGGGACCGCCGAGCTGTACGTCTCCCGCACCCTGAGCGCGGAGGGACGCAGTCGCGCGAGCGTGGGCGGACGGGCTGCGCCGGCGGGAGTGCTCTCGTCCTTGGCCGACGAGCTCGTCGTGGTGCACGGGCAGTCGGAGCAGCTGCGGCTGCGGTCGGCCGTCGCTCAGCGCGAAGCGCTCGACAGGTTCGGCGGCGCCCCGATCGCGACCGCGCTCGAGGCGTACGCGGCAGCCTTCGCGCGCTGGCGCGAGCTGGATGCCGAGATCGCCGACATCACGGAGAACCGGGACCGTCGAGCCGAGGAGGCCACGAGGCTGCGCGAGGCGCTCGCGCTGATCGAGGCGACAGCCCCCGAGCCCGGTGAGGACATCGAGCTCACCGCTCGTGCCGAGCGTCTCGCCAACGCCGAAGACCTGCGCCTGGCCGCCACGCTCGCGCACAACGCCCTGTCGAACGAAGAGGGCGAGCCCGATGTCTCCGCTCTCGTCGCGGAGGCGCGTCGATCCCTCGAGCGCGTGACCGACCCGACTCTCACCGACATCACCGAGGGTCTCGCCGACATCGGCTACCGCGTCGCCGACCTCGCCGGGCAGCTCTCGGCCTACCTCGCCGACCTCGACGAGTCCGGCCCGCACGAGCTGGCCGCCGTCGAGGAGCGCCGCGCGGCGCTCGGCGCGCTCGTGCGCGCCCACGGGTCGCTCGACGAGGCACTCGAACTGTGGCGCACCGGGTCGAACCGACTCGCCGAGCTCGACGACGACGGAGACCGCCTCACCCGGCTCGAGGCCGAACGCGACACCGCGCGCCTCGAGCTCGACGGGCTCGCGGCCGCATTGACCGCAGAGCGCACAGCAGCCGCTGCGCGTCTCGGTGCCGCTGTGACGGAGGAGCTGCACGCCCTCGCGATGCCCGACGCGACGCTCGTAGTGGCGGTCACCCCTGGAGCGGAGAGCGCGCACGGTCGCGACGACGTCGGCATCCTGCTCGCGCCGCATCCGGGGGCCGAGCCCCGCTCCGTGTCGAAGGGCGCGTCGGGCGGCGAGCTCTCGCGCGTCATGCTGGCCATCGAGGTCGTCATCGCCGGCACCGATCCCGTTCCGACGTTCGTGTTCGACGAGGTCGATGCGGGCATCGGCGGAGCCGCGGCGATCGAGGTCGGTCGGCGACTCGCCCGACTCGCCGAGAAGTCGCAGGTCATCGCAGTGACCCATCTCGCACAGGTAGCGGCCTTCGCGAACAACCACCTCTCGGTCGTGAAATCCCACGACGGAGCGGTCACCGCCTCCAGCGTCCGCCGACTCGAGGGAGAGGAGCGGGAGGCCGAGATGGCCCGTCTGCTCTCCGGACTCGCTGATTCGGACGCCGCACTCACCCATGCCCGCGAACTTCTCAGCCTCGGCGTCTGAGCGAACTGTTAGGATAGAAGCCCGTGATGAACTCTTCTTCTGCGGGGCCCAAGAACGACACGACCAAGCACATCTTCGTGACCGGTGGTGTCGTTTCGTCTTTGGGCAAGGGGCTCACCGCGGCCAGCCTCGGCAACCTGCTCACCGCTCGTGGACTCCGCGTCGTGATGCAGAAGCTCGACCCGTATCTGAACGTCGATCCCGGCACGATGAACCCGTTCCAGCACGGTGAGGTCTTCGTCACCGATGACGGCGCCGAGACCGACCTCGACATCGGCCACTACGAGCGCTTCCTCGACATCAACCTGTCGCAGGCGGCGAACGTCACCACGGGTCAGATCTACTCGCAGGTCATCGCGCGCGAGCGGCGCGGCGAGTACCTCGGCGACACGGTGCAGGTCATCCCGCACATCACCGACGAGATCAAGCGACGCATGCGCCTGCAGGCGACCGAGGACCCGCAGCCCGACGTCATCATCACCGAGGTCGGCGGCACCGTGGGCGACATCGAGTCGCAGCCGTTCCTCGAGTCCGCGCGGCAGCTGCGTCACGAGCTCGGCCGCGACAACGTGTTCTTCGTGCACGTCTCGCTGGTCCCGTTCATGGGGGCCTCCGGCGAGCAGAAGACCAAGCCCACGCAGCACTCGGTGGCAGCTCTCCGCCAGGTCGGCATCCAGCCCGACGCGCTCGTGCTGCGCAGCGACCGCCCCGTCAGCGAGAGCAACCGCAACAAGATCGCGCTCATGTGCGACGTGGACGCCGAGGGCGTCATCAACACGGTCGACCTGCCGAGCATCTACGACATCCCCTCGACGCTCAACGAGCAGGGCCTGGACTCGTACATCGTGCGCCGCCTCGGTCTGGACCAGAAGGCCGAGGAGGTCGACTGGACGCGCTGGAACCGGGTCCTGCACGCCGTGCACAACCCGAAGCACGAGGTCACGATCGGGCTCGTCGGCAAGTACATCGACCTGCCCGACGCCTACCTGTCGGTCACCGAGGCGATCAAGGCCGGCGGCTTCGCCCAGGAGACCAAGGTCAACATCCGGTGGATCCCGTCCGACCTGTGCGAGACGCCCGACGGCGCCAGGGAGCAGCTCGCCACGCTCGACGGCATCTGCGTGCCGGGTGGCTTCGGGATCCGCGGCATCGAGGGCAAGCTCGGCGCGCTGAAGTTCGCGCGCGAGCAGGGCATCCCGACCCTCGGCCTGTGCCTCGGCCTGCAGTGCATGGTCATCGAGTACGCGCGTGACGTCGCCGACATCGCCGGCGCGTCGTCGACAGAGTTCGACCCCGAGACCAGCGAGCCGGTCATCGCGACCATGGCCGAGCAGGTCGAGATCCTCGACGGCGGCGACCTCGGCGGCACCATGCGGCTCGGCCTCTACCAGGCCGCGCTCGCGGAGGGATCCCTGGCCCGCGAGGTCTACGGCGCTCCGATCGCGTCCGAGCGCCACCGCCACCGCTACGAGGTCAACAACGCCTACCGGTCGCGTCTGTCCGAGGCGGGACTCGTGTTCTCGGGGCTGAACCCCGAGCTCGACCTCGTCGAGTACGTCGAGCTGCCGCGCGACGTGCACCCGTACTACATCGCCACGCAGGCCCACCCCGAGCTCCGCTCGCGTCCGACCGACCCGCACCCGCTCTTCCGCGGCCTGGTCGGTGCGGCGATCGAGCGGCACCGCGCGAGCGAGCTGTTCGACGTTGAAGCCGATGCCTGAGAACCCCGTCGCCGCGGGCGAGCTCCGCGACGAGGCCTTCGAGCCCGAGGTGCTGCAGAGCGACCTCGCGTTCGAGGGCGCCGTCTGGAACGTCCGCGACGACCGCGTGCGCTACGGCGACGGCGAGATCCGCCGCCAGTACGTCGAGCACACCGGCGCCGTGGCGATCCTCGCGCTGGATGACGAGGGGCGGGTGCTGCTGATCCAGCAGTACCGGCACCCGATCCGTCACCGCGACTGGGAGCTGCCCGCCGGCCTGCTCGACGTCGACGGCGAAGAGCCGCTGGCCGCCGCACAGCGGGAACTGGCCGAGGAGGCCGATCTCGTGGCCGCTCACTGGGAGCCGCTCGTCTCCTCGTGGACCACTCCCGGCGGCAACGACGAGGCGATCCACATCTTCCTCGCGACCGGGGTCTCGGCAGCGCCGTCGGCGCACGAGCGTGAGGACGAGGAGGCCGACATCCGCGTCGAATGGGTTCCGCACGACGCGGTGATCGCGGCGGTCATGGAGGGGCGGATGCGCAACGGCATCCTCACCATCGGCGTGCTGGCGACCGCGCAGAGGCTGCGCGACCGGGCCTGAGCATGCAGCTCGACCGTGCGCTCGACTCGTACCTGCGCCATGTCACGATCGAGCGCGGTCTGAGCGACCACACGATCGCCGCCTACCGGCGCGATCTCGCCGGCTATCTCGAGTGGCTGACCGCCGACGGCGTCAACGATACGGCGGAGATCACGCCAGCGATCGTGGGGCGCTTCATCGCGGAGCGGTCGTCCGCCGAGCCCGCGCCGGCGGCGACGAGTCTTGCGAGGCTGCAGTCGTCGGTGCGCGGGTGGCACCGCTTCCTCGCGCGGGAGGGCATCGAGAACGACGATCCGAGCGGACGTCTGCGACCGCCGAAAGCGCCGCGTCGGCTGCCGAAAGCCCTCACCATCGACCAGGTCGAGCGCCTGCTGGCCGCCCCGTCGGCAGAAGAGCCGATCGGCATCCGAGATCGTGCCCTGCTCGAGCTCCTCTACGCGACCGGAGCGCGTGTCTCGGAGGCGGTGAACCTCGACGTCGATGACGTCTCGCACGGCGACGTGCTGCGGCTGCGCGGCAAGGGGTCGAAGGAGCGCATCGTGCCCGTCGGCTCGTACGCCCGCGCCGCCGTCGACGCCTACCTCACGCGTGTGCGGCCGGGTCTCGCCGCGAAGGGCCGGGCCTCGGCGCGGCTGTTCCTCGGAGCTCGCGGAGCGCCTCTGTCGAGGCAGAGCGCGTGGCTCGTGATCAGGGAAGCCGCGGAGCGTGCCCGGATCACGTCGGAGGTGTCACCCCACACGCTGAGGCACTCGTTCGCGACCCACCTGCTGCAGGGCGGCGCCGACGTGCGGGTGGTCCAGGAACTGCTCGGGCACGCCTCGGTGGCCACGACGCAGATCTACACCCACGTGTCAGTCGACACGCTGCGCGACGTCTACGCGACCTCGCATCCTCGGGCGCGCTGAGGCCGGTCTCCGCGCGCCGAGGGCTCTCGCCGATGCCCCGCCCGCTACAATCGACCAAGCACGAGGGAGCAGGAGAAGCGGTGGCGGAGAAAGCGGCGAAGTCCAGGGCGAAGGCACGGAAGGCCGACGAGACACCCCTCGGACC
The DNA here is from genome assembly GCF_041954755.1 of Microbacterium sp. CR_7. Classification (NCBI taxonomy): domain Bacteria; kingdom Bacillati; phylum Actinomycetota; class Actinomycetes; order Micrococcales; family Microbacteriaceae; genus Microbacterium; species Microbacterium sp. CR_7. The sequence continues at coordinate 195,251 of NZ_JAVAYF010000006.1, read as the reverse complement.
GACCGGCCGGCCGTATCACGGGTTCCCCACTCCTGAGCCGCTGGCCTCGCACGGACCGGCTCGCATCATCGCCCTCTGCAACCAGAAGGGCGGCGTGGGCAAGACCACGACGTCGATCAACCTCGCCGCAGCCCTCGCGGAGTACGGCCGCAAGGTGCTCGCCGTCGACTTCGACCCGCAGGGGGCGCTGTCGGCGGGTCTCGGCATCCAGACGCACGACGTGACGACGATCTACGATCTGCTGCTCGACACGAAGCGCGACGCGCACGAGGCGATCGTGCACACGAGCGTCGACGGCCTCGACGTCATGCCCGCCAACATCGACCTCTCAGCCGCGGAAGTGCACCTCGTCAACGAGGTCGCGCGCGAGACGATCCTCGCCCGGGTGCTTCGTCAGGTGGCGGGGGAGTACGACGTCATCCTCATCGACTGCCAGCCGTCGCTGGGTCTGCTGACGGTGAACGCGCTGACCGCCGCCCACGGCGTCATCATCCCCCTCGAGTGCGAGTTCTTCGCGCTCCGCGGCGTCGCACTGCTCATCGAGACGATCGACAAGGTGCGCGACCGGCTGAACCCGTCCATCACCATGGACGGCCTGCTCGCCACGATGTACGACCCGCGCACGCTGCACTCGCGCGAGGTGCTGGAGCGCGTGGTCGAGGCGTTCGGCGACGACGTGCTCGAGACCGTCATCGGCCGGACCGTGAAGTTCCCCGACGCGTCCGTCTCCGGCGTCCCCATCACCGAGTTCGCTCCGGAGCACGCCGCCGCCCAGGCGTACCTGCGGCTGGCGCGGGAGCTGGTCGCCCGTGGCGCCGTCGCCTGACGAGACTCCCGAGACGCTCACGTCCGTTGGACCGGACGAGGCGACAGCCGCGGCATCCGACTCGGCGTCGGCCGAGTCCGAGGCGGGGTTCCGGGTCTCGCTCTCGAACTTCGACGGGCCGTTCGACCTGCTGCTGAACCTCATCTCGAAGCACGAGATGGACATCACCGAGGTCTCGCTGAGCGCGGTCACGAACGAGTTCATCGCCTACCTGCAGCACCTGGACGACGACGAAGAGCTCGATCAGGCATCGGAGTTCCTCGTCGTGGCCGCCACGCTGCTCGATATGAAGGTCGCGGGACTCCTCCCGCAGGGAGAGCTGGTGGATGCCGAAGCCGTGGCGCTCCTCGAAGCGCGCGACCTGCTGTTCGCCCGGCTGCTGCAGTACCGCGCGTTCAAAGAGGTGTCGGCCTGGTTCTCGCGCTGCCTGCAGCGGGAGGATCGCCGGCACGTTCGGGCGGTCAGGCTCGACGAGAAGCACCGCACGCAGACGCCCGAACTCGTCTGGTCGCTCAGCGTCGACGACTTCGCGGCCCTCGCATTGCTCGCGTTCGCGCCGAAGGAGATCCCGCACGTCGGCCTCGACCATCTGCACGCCCCGCTCGTCAGCATCCGCGAACAGGCGGCGATCGTCGTCACGCTGCTGCGCGGCACGGAGTCGCTGAGCTTCCGCGAGCTGGTGTCCGGCATCCGCGAACCGGGCATCGTCGTGGCCCGGTTCATCTCCGTGCTGGAGCTGTACCGGCACGCCGCACTGAGCTTCGAACAACTGGAACCGCTCGGCGAGCTGACGCTGCGCTGGGCCGCCGACTCCTGGTCGGACGAGACACTCGCGAGCCTGGGGGCCGACTATGACCGATGACCTGACTGCGCCCACCGAGCAGGAGGAGGCGGCACCGACGGCTGCGCTCGAAACCCCTCTGGCAGAGCGGATCGAGGCGATCCTGCTGATCATCGACGAGCCCATCGGCCTGGTCGCTCTCGCCGCCGCCGTCGGATCTCCGGTGGCGGCGGTACGCCAGACGATCGAGGCCCTCGTCGACGATTACGACGGCCGGGGCAGCGGTCCGCGGCGCGGCTTCGAGCTGCGCGAGGTGGGCGGCGGGTGGCGTCTCTATGTGCGCGAGGACCACGACTCCCTCGTCGCCGAGTTCGTCGGCGGTCAGGCGCCGGCGCGGCTGTCGCAGGCCGCGCTCGAGACCCTCGCGGTCATCGCCTACAAGCAGCCCGTCACGAGGAGCCAGGTCGCGTCGATCCGCGCGGTCAACGTCGACTCGGTCGTGCGCACGCTCCTCGCACGGGGACTGATCACCGAGCTCTTCGCCGACGCGGAGACGGGGGCGATCAACTACGGCACCACCGACGCGCTGCTGCAGCACCTCGGGATCAACTCCCTCGACGAGCTGCCCCCGATCTCCCCGCTGCTCGACGACGGCGCCGACGGTTTCGACGAAGGAGTGGTCCGATGATGGAAGACGCGAGCTCTGCGCCCGAGGGCGTCCGACTTCAGAAGGTGCTCGCAGCGGCCGGCGTCGCGTCGCGGCGCGTGGTGGAGCAGTACATCGTCGAGGGCCGCATCCGGGTGAACGGTCGCACCGTGACCGAGCTCGGCACGAGGATCGACCCCGAGACCGATCTCGTCGACGTCGACGGAACAGCGGTGCAGCTCGATGTCTCCAAGCGCTACGTCATGCTCAACAAGCCGACCGGCGTCGTCAGCAGCATGCGCGACGAGAGCGGGCGCCCCGACCTTCGCCGGTTCACGAAGGACTACGAGGAGCGTCTCTACAACGTCGGCCGTCTCGACGCCGAGACCAGCGGGCTGCTCGTCCTCACGAACGACGGCGAGCTCGCGCACGTACTGGCGCACCCGTCGTTCGGCGTCACCAAGGTGTACATCGCCAAGGTCGACGGACCCGTGACGGCCCAGACGATCTCGAAGCTCACCAAGGGGATCGAGCTGGAAGACGGGCCGATCGCGGCCGACAAGGCGCGTCTCCTCGACACGTCGCGAGGGTCGAGCCTCGTGGAGCTGACGCTGCACTCCGGTCGCAACCGCATCGTGCGCCGGATGATGGCGGCCGTGGGTCACCCCGTCACGGAGCTCGTCCGGCGACAGTTCGGACCCCTGCACCTGGGAACCCTCCCGGCCGGCCGCACGCGCGAACTGAGTAAAATAGAACTCGGTGCGCTGCTGACTCTCGCGCGCCGTTATTCCGGTGTCGCCGCGGCGCCAGGCGAGCAGCAGGAGAACGAGTGACCGAGACGACGAGTGCGCCCGGCGGGGCGCCGACGACCGGCGTGTCCGCGCCGCGCGTCGCGACCCGTCTGTCCGGCACCGTGCGCATCGTCGGCGCCGGCCTGCTCGGCGCGAGCATCGGGCACGCGCTCCGGGCGAAGGGCGTCGACGTCGTGCTCGCCGACACGTCGCCCGCACAGCTGCGTCTTGCGATCGACTACGGCGCTGGTCGGGCGGCGACGGATGCCGACACCCCCGCGCTCGTCGTGGTGGCCGTGCCGCCCGACGTCACCGCCGATGTGATCGAAGCCGAGTTGGCGCGATTCCCCGACGCCGTGGTGACGGATGTCGCGAGCGTCAAGCTCGAGCCCTTCCTCGCCCTGCAGAAGCGCGGCGTCGACATCACCCGCTACATCGGCTCCCACCCGCTCGCCGGTCGGGAACGCGGCGGAGCGATCTCCGCCCGAGCCGACCTCTTCATCGGACGACCGTGGGTCGTGTGCCGGGATGAGGACACCAAGGCCTCCGATCTCGCTCTCGTCGAGGCGCTCGCGCTGGATGTCGGAGCGATGCCGCTGGAGATGACTCCGGAGGAGCACGACCGGTCGGTCGCGCTCACATCGCACGTGCCGCAGGTCGTCGCGAGTCTGCTCGCCGCGCGGCTCGCCGTCGCCGACGAGGGCGCATTGCGCCTTTCTGGCCAGGGCGTGCGCGATACGACGCGCATCGCGGCATCCGCGCCCGAGCTGTGGGTGCAGATCCTGGGCGCGAACGCCGGACCGGTCGTGGAGATCCTCGACGCGCTGGCAGAAGACCTCCGCGAGGTGTCGGATGCGCTGCGGGTTCCCGACGCCCCCGGAGCGCGGCGCGTGGTCGCGGAGACGATCAAGCAGGGCAACGACGGGGTCGAGCGTCTGCCGGGCAAGCACGGCCAGAACCGTCGCTTCGAGAGCCTCGTCGTCATGGTCGACGACACGGCCGGACAGCTCGGTCGACTGTTCGGGGAGCTGGGCGAGCTCGGTGTCAACGTCGAGGATCTGCGTCTCGAGCACTCGCCGGGCGCACAGTTCGGCCTCGCCGAGATCAGCGTCGACCCCGCTGCACTGCACGGGGCGATCACCGGACTCCAGGAACGCGGCTGGCGGATTGCAGGGACCACCAATGACTGACTTCATCGCGATCGACGGGCCCGCGGGGTCCGGCAAGTCGAGTGTCTCGAAGGCGGTCGCGCGCCGGCTCGGATTCGGGTACCTCGACACGGGCGCGGCCTATCGGGCCCTCGCCTGGCACGTGCTCGACCGCGGTGCCGACACCGATGACGCGGAGTCGGTGCGCGTCGCGGCATCCGAGTTCCCGATCAGGCTGGGGCTCGACCCCGACGACCGCACCGTGCTCGTGGGTGACTCCGACGTGACCGACGCGATCCGTGAGCCGCGCGTCTCGGGCGCGGTGAGCGGCGTAGCCCGCGTGCCCGAGGTGCGCGAGCAGGTCAATCGCCTGTTCCGCGCGCTCGTCGCCGAGGCTCCGTACCCGGCTGTCGTCGTGGAGGGTCGCGACATCACCACCGTGGTCGCGCCCGACGCGCCGGTCCGGATCCTGCTCACCGCCGCACCCGAGGTGCGCGCCGCTCGCCGCGCGGGCGAGCTCGCGGGCGAGAACGCCCAGGCCGTCGCCGAGGCCCTGCACAAGCGCGACGCCTGGGACAGCGCGGTCGTCGACTTCCTCAACGCCGCCGACGGCGTCGAGGTCGTGGACTCGACCGCGCTCGATTTCCCCCAGACCATCGACGCCGTGCTCGCGGTGATCGAACGACTTCGAGGAGCACACCGTGGCTGACGACGAATACGAAGGCGGCCCCGACCAGCTCGCCGAGAAGATGGACGCACTCGACGAGGAGCTGGCCGAACAGCGCGCGGAGACTCTGCGCGCCGGTCTCGCCGACTACGAGCTCGACGACGAGGATGCCGCGCTCCTCGCCGGCGTGACGCTCGGCGAGGACGGCATCCAGTTCCTGCCCGCGTTGCCCGTCGTGGCGATCGTGGGGCGCCCGAACGTCGGCAAGTCCGCGCTCGTGAACCGCATCCTCGGCCGTCGCGAGGCCGTCGTGGAGGACACCCCTGGTGTCACGCGCGACCGCGTCACGTACAAGGCCGAGTGGAACGACCGTCGCTTCACGCTCGTCGACACCGGCGGGTGGGAGCCCGACGCGAAGGGCATCGACCGCTCCGTGGCCGCCCAGGCCGAGGTGGCGATCGACCTGTCGGACGTCGTCCTCTTCGTCGTCGACGCGATGGTCGGCGCCACCTCCACCGACGAGCACGTCGTGAAGCTGCTGCGCAAGAGCGGCAAGCCCGTCTTCCTCGTCGCCAACAAGATCGACGACAGCCGCCAGGAGCCCGAGGCCGCCGCGCTGTGGAACCTCGGTCTCGGCGAGCCGCATCCCGTCTCCGCGATCCACGGCCGCGGTGTCGCCGACCTGCTGGACGCCGTCCTGAAGAAGCTGCCGGACGTATCGGCCGTCGCGAAGGCCGAGATCGGCGGGCCGCGCCGGGTCGCCATCCTCGGTCGCCCGAACGTGGGCAAGTCCTCGCTGCTGAACAAGGCGGCGGGGGAGGAGCGCGTGGTCGTGAACGACCTCGCCGGCACGACCCGCGATCCGGTCGACGAGATCGTCGAGCTCGGCGGCAAGCTGTGGACGCTCGTCGACACGGCCGGCATCCGTCGCCGGGTGCACATGGCGCAGGGCGCCGACTTCTACGCGTCGCTGCGGACCTCGGCCGCGCTCGAGAAGGCCGAGGTCGCCGTCGTCGTGCTCGATGTCTCGGAGACGATCAGCGAGCAGGATGTGCGCATCATCGACCTCGTGCTCGAGTCGGGCCGTGCGCTCGTGCTCGCATTCAACAAGTGGGACCGTCTGAACGACCTCGACCTCGAGAACGCCGACCGCCGTCGGTACCTGGAGCGCGAGATCGAGCAGGACCTTGCGCATGTCGCCTGGGCCCCGCGCGTGAACATCTCGGCGAAGACCGGCCGTCACCTCGACAAGCTCGTGCCGGCGCTCGAGACCGCGCTGGAGAACTGGGACCGTCGTATTCCGACGGGCAAGTTCAACGCCTTCCTCGCCGAGCTCGTGGCCGAGCACCCGCACCCGCTGCGCGGCGGCAAGCAACCCCGCATCCTGTTCGGCACTCAGGCGTCGACGCGTCCGCCGACGTTCGTGCTGTTCACGACCGGGTTCCTCGACCCGGGGTACCGCCGCTTCATCCAGCGACGTCTGCGCGAGCTCTACGACTTCGAGGGCACGCCGATCGTCGTCAACATGCGCGTCCGCGAGAAGCGCCAGCGCTAGTCATCGAGCCTCGACGGGCCGTGCGCTTCCCGCGGGCGGCCCGTCGCTGTTCCCGCGTGTGACCGGCGCGGGTGCCGATGCCCGGATGCTGTGAAAAGCTGAGGGGGTGACTGTCGTTCCTCCTGCCGCCGGTGAACCCCGCCGTCCGTCCGGGCCTCGCGATCCCGGCGATGCCTGGGTCGTGGCGCCGTCGGGTGAGAAGTACTGGGGTCGATTCGGCGCGGCGGGCCTGCTGGCGGTGGATCCCGAGCGCGGGATCCTGCTGCAGCACCGCGTCGCGTGGAGTCATTTCGGGGGAACCTGGGGTCTGCCCGGCGGCGCGCTGCACGAGGGCGAAAGTGCGATCGTCGGGGCGGTTCGCGAGGCTCAGGAGGAAGCGGGCGTGCCGGATGCCGCCGTGCGGCCTCGATTCACGAGCGTGCTCGATCTGGACGTCTGGTCGTACACGACGGTGATCGCCGATGTCGTCGAGCCCTTCGACCCGGTGATCAGCGACCCCGAGAGCGTGGCGCTGGAGTGGGTGCCTCTCGACGAGGTCGACGCTCGCCCGCTGCATCCGGGTTTCGGGCGGGCGTGGCCGACGCTGCGGGCGTTGCTCGCGGTGCGCCCGTCGCTCGTCGTCGATGCGGCGAACGTGGTGGGGTCGGTGCCGAACGGCTGGTGGAAGGATCGCGCGGGCGCCGCGCGTCGGTTGGCGGAGAGCCTCAGCGGGCTGTCCGTGGCGGGGTCCGACATCGACCTCGGCGGCACTGCCTGGTTCCCCCCGATCGCGCTCGTCGTCGAGGGGGCGGCGCGGGGCATCGATGCTCCCGACCCCGACGCCGATGACGACGACGCGCTGCTTCCGGCCGGCGTGGTCTCGCTCGTGGAGGCGGATGCCGGAGGGGATGACGCGATCGTCGCGGAGGTCGAGCGCCGGGTCGCCACCGGTGCGTACGTGGTGGCGGTCACCAGCGATCGCGAACTGCAGGCGCGGGTCGCGGCTGCCGGCGCCGCCCAGGTGCGGTCCTCCGGCTGGCTGCAGGGAATTCTCGCCGACGCGAGCTGATTCGGTTGGCGCTCACACGAACATCACTCGCCGTCGCGGGGGATCGACGTAGGTGCGCCCGAGCGGACTCTCCCAGGTCACACTCCTGTCGGGGAGCTGTCGTGCGGTCCATCGGTGCCGGGGGTCGACGTCGGGATGCTTGAGCGAGTGATGCGTCGTGCAGAAGTGGCTCAGATTGTCAAGACGGGTGCGACCGCCGAGTGCGTGGTCGTGGTTGTGGTCGATCTCGCATCGGTGCACCGGCATACGACAACCAGGGAATCGACAGTGCTGGTCGCGAGCCCGCAGATGTCGGCGCATCGCCTCGGTGGGAGTGTATGTGTCGGTCTCCACGACCTGCCCGGCGGGATCGAGGAACAGGCGGGACCAGCCCGTGTTCCGGCCCGCGAGCGCCCGGGCGATCGCGGGATCCAGCGGACCGTGCCCGTCGAGTTCTGCCGGCCTGTCGTCGGCGCCGATCAGCGTGCTCGCTGCGACCGTCACCTGGATCCGCGGCTGCACGGCGTCGAGTCCCGAGCCGAGTTCGGCGCTCGGGACCGAGACGAGGAGCAGATCTGCGAAGAGATCCGCGCGGATCTGGTCGAGCGTGCGGTCGTCAGCGGGGAGGTGCTCGATATCGGGGCTGCCGGGGTCCGTGAGCGGGTCGACGAGCCCGGCGAGAGGATCGACGGTGAAGGTGCCGTTCTCGCCGAAGATCACTGAGCCCGCGGCGGGCGAGTCACGTCGGGGGTCGTCGGGTGCGAGGTCGTCGACGGTGATCTCGTCGCTGCAGTCTTCGAGCGGAGGCAGGGTCGGCTCGGCATCCGCTCGGCCGCGCACGACTTCGCGCGCCATGCGTGTGAGCCGATCGGCGATCGCGACGGCGAGCCATTCCGGCAGCACGGCGGTGAGGAGCGCGAGCCCGTCGTCGACAGAACGCACGGAGACGCACCGCTCCGACTCCGCGCGACGGTGTCGCTCGACGACGGTCTCGCCCGCGAGTGCCGCGGCGACCTGGCGTGCGTGCGCCCGCGTGCGGGCGGCGGTCTCCTTCTCGGCTACCACGAGAACGGCGGTCTCGAACAGCGTCAGCGTTTCGGCATCCACTCGGCCGTTGCGAACGGCCTCAGCCACGACAGCGCTGGCGCGAACGATCTCGCGCACGTGTCCTGCGGTGATGTCGCCCGCCCGGAATGCGGCGCGCGTCGCGGGAAGATCGCGCGACAGGGTGCGAGCGTCGGTGAAGGACTGCTCCACCGTTCCGCGGGGGAGGTGAGCCGCGGCCGAATACTCGGAGAGCATCGATCGGTAGATCGCGTCGCGGTGGAACGGGCTCTCGGCGACATCCGTTTCGTGCACACCGACCCGCGCGATCAGCAACTCGGTCGCTTCGGCCTCGAGCGCCGCGATCTGCCGCCTCTTGCGCACCCACCCGTCGAGCAGGCTCTGTCGCTCTCGGAGGTCGAGATCGAGGTCGGTCGGCGTGTCCATGTTCCTATCTTAGAACATATGTTCGACGAAAACTGGGTCAATCGAGGAAGATACCGGCCTCCTCGTCGCCTCGTCCGCGAAGGCGATCGATGTCGCGGCGCTCCCGCTTCGTCGGGCGTCCGGCTCCGCGATCGCGGACTCCGATCATCGCCTGCGGTTCGCGAGCGGGCGTGCGGTCTTCGTACGCCGCGGCGGCGAGCGGTGCGCCTACGCGCTTCACGAGGAGCTGGCGCACGACCAGGATCCGATCGAACCCGGCGATGCGCACCCTCACCTCGTCGCCCACGCGCACCTGTTGCGCGGCCTTCACTTTGTCGCCGTTGAGGCGCACGTGACCGGCGCGGCAGGCGGTGGTGGCGGCCGAGCGCGTCTTGTACGCGCGCACCGCCCACAGCCAGCTGTCGATCCGAACCGCGTCGACCATCAGGACTCGACGGTGACCTGGGTGATCTGGCCATCGGGGCCGAGATGCACGGCCGGCCAGTACCCGTCGGGGAAGTGCGCGCCGCAGGTATCGGTGAAATGGAGCACGATGGTGCCGTCCTCCGAGGCTTCGATGGTCTCGAGCGTGAGATCCGTCGCGGCGGCGTCGAGATCCGCCGGTTCGGGGGAACCCTGGCTGAACGCCGTGACGACGGCATCCGTCGCCAGCCGGCGCAACGAGGCGAGAGCGGAGAGCGTCTCGCGGACGCGGGGGACGAGCGCTCGCGCTTCGTCGGCCGTGGTGCCCTCGAGCATGATCTCGAGGTCGGCATCGTCGACCGTGGCCGTGCCGGCGTACCAGTCATGAGTCAGGACCGTGCCGTCGCTCATCTCCGTCGTCGCCCGGGCGAGCACGCCCAGCTCAGGGTCGTCGATGATCGGATGCTCGTTGCTCATGGTTCCACGGTACTGGCGCATGCCGTCATGCGGTCACGTCCAGGGCTACGAGGGGACGACCCGCCTTCAGCTCGCCGCGCGGTTCGAACCCGGCTGCCATGAAAGTGCTGAGCGTGCCGTGGAACAGTTCGTTGCTGCGCTGCGTCGCGCCGCCGGTGTCGACCGGATACCCCTCGACGACTCGGGCGCCCGACTCGCGGGCGTACTCGACAGCGGCATCGAGCAGGGCGCGGTTGAGTCCCCTGCCGCGGTGCTCGCGCCGCACGACGAAGCAGCTCACCGCCCAGACGCTGTCGTCGTCGAACGGCTCCTGCGTCGCTGCGACGATCGCCCGTGTGTGGGCGAGCCGCCGCTGGCGGGCTCGCGGACCGATGCGGATCCAGCCCGCCGCCTCGCCGTCGACATAGGCGATGAGTCCCGGCGGGGGACCGGCATCGATCTCGGCACGGAACATCTCCACGCGCTCGGGGGTCGTGGTCTCGTTCCAGTCCTTGTTCCGCAGCATCGGCCAGATGCACTGGCAGCTGGCACCGTCGCCGCCGCCCGTGAGCGCGCGCTGCACGTCGTCCCACCGCGCGGTCGTCGCCGCCTCTGTCGTGATCGTCGCCATGGTCCGACGCTACGCCCGGGCTCCGACACGGGGCAACGCCCGGGAGGCAGTCGGTTCGCGGAGGCGTCGCCGGTCAGGCTAAGATAGGGGAGTTGCCTGCGCGAGAGTGCAGAACAACGGGCTGTGGCGCAGCTTGGTAGCGCACTTGACTGGGGGTCAAGGGGTCGCAGGTTCAAATCCTGTCAGCCCGACCAACAAGCCCCGGAGAACCGCAGGAATCATGCGGATCTCCGGGGCTTTATCCATCACCCGATCTGTCCCGCTCCCACATCCGGTCCTCCAACAAACGAAATGCGTTCTGTCGGACGGAACACCCACGTGCACCCATGATCGAAGTCGACCTCGATCGCGCCTGCACGATGACGGATCTCGTCGACTCGCCCCAGTTCTGTGTCGCGACCGACGTCATGGTGCGTCAGAGCGCTGGCACTTTTGACGATGCGAACGCCAGTCGTCGTGGCGGCGGGAACGGGCGGAGTGCACCGAGTGCAGCGACTGTACGGACCGATCAGCTCGATCTCAGAGGCATGTACTGTGACGCCGCCAGGTGCCCCCGCATCATGATCGGAGCCGGGGCATCCCTCGACGTGGATCATTCCTGACCTCGACTGGATCAGCGTCACCTCATCACCCATGACCAGATCGTGGCATAGAAGAGGGCTCCTCGGTAGCTAAGCAAGCCTTTTACTTGGCTAGCGAAAAAATGCGGCTGCACCTCTCACGACTCGCACGAGTGAAAAAGCTCCTCAGTCCTCCGCCTCCAGTAGGACCGCCAGTTCCACCGTCCACCGGGTCTTGCGGCGCTCGATCCGCGGGCCGGTGCGCAGAATCTCCAACCTCCCGGCCCACGCTCCCGTCTCCGGATCCGCGTCGAACCGGCGGCTCTGCTCCGGCACCCACGCCAGCAGCGCCTTGTTCGCCTGCATCGAGCTGCCTCGGTAGGCGAGCAGTGCGTAGTCGCCGGCCGGTGCCGATCCCGCGCGCACCCGCTCGCTTCCCGACAGCTCTACCGACGTGTCGAGCACGCCGACCTCGATGTCCATGTCGCCGGCCATGTCCACGGTGTGCAGCCGCAGGAAGAACGGCCCACCCGGTTCGACCCCGTGTTCGTCGAGCCATCGGGCGAGCTCGTCGATCAGGGAGTCTCGCACCGCCAGCATCCCGCGGAAGGGCGTGACGAGACGGATGCCGACGGTCGGCCGCTCCGGCCGGTGTTCGATACGCGGGCCGTCCTGAATGTCGAGATGCGCCATATGCCCATGATCGTCGGGTCGAGCTCCGAGAAGAAGGGCGAACGCGCCCGGCAGCTCAGGCTTGGTGCACTGTCCGTCCGCCGATCACGGTGCGCACCACCCTCGCGGTCAGCAGCGCACGCTGTCCCTCAGCGAACGGATCGACGTCCACGACGGCGAAGTCCGCGGCCTGACCCGCGGCGATGCGGCCACGCCATTCCCCGTCGCCGACGGATGCCGCGGCATCCCGCGTGCCGTGGATCACGGCGCGCTCGAGCGGCAGGGCGAACTGCGGATGCACAGCCGCGAGTTCAGGGTCGAGCGCCGAGGCGCGCGTCGCCGCGACGTACATGTTCGCGAGGGCGTCGAACGGCGCGGTGGGCGCGTCGGTGGAGAAGGCGAGCAGAGCGCCGGCGTCCTCGTACTCCGGCCAGGCGAACGCCCGGTCCACCCGCGAGTCGCCCAGCTGCTCGGCCCAGTTCGCGAAGATCGCCGGATCCGCGTGCACGGGCTGCATGGACGCCGTGACGCCGAGTCGCGCCATCCGCTCAGCCGTTCCCGGGGCGGCGTATTCCAGATGCTCGATGCGGTGCCGTCGCTGCCGCGGTCCGTTGTCGGAGTGCGCGTGCTCGATCGCATCGAGTGCCAGGCTGCTCGCGGCGTCACCGATCGCGTGCAGCGCGATCTGCAGCCCCGCGGCGTCGGCGGCGGCGACCACGGGGAGTAGCCGGTCACGAGGCCAGATCGTGTCGGCGTTCGAGCCGTCCGCATACGGAGCCCTCATCGCGGCCGTGCAGGCGTCGATCGTGCCGTCGAGCACGAGCTTGATGCCGACCACCCGCACTCCGTCGGTCTCCGCCGCTGCGAGCTCTGCCGCCTCCGTGACCTGCGCGAGGTTCGCCTCGTCGTCGCCCGTATCGTTCACGAACCAGTGCGCGGCGATCCGCAGCGGCTGCGCACCCCGGGCGCCTGCGCGCGCCAGCGCCTCGAGACCCAGACGGTCGAATGCCATGTCGACGGCACCGGTCACGCCGGCCGCGAGGTAGGCGCCGACGACGCGGTCGACCGCGGCATCCCGCTGCGCGTCCGTGGTCGTGGCATCGCGGTGGGCCCAGGCGTACTGCTGGGCGGCGGTCTCGTACAGCATCCCGGTCGCCTCTCCCGCTGCATCGCGCTCGATGCGACCGCCCAGCGGGTCGGGAGTGTCCCGCGTGATGCCCAACGCGGTGAGCCCCGCCGAGTTCACCCAGCACGAGTGGTAGTCGTTGGCGTCGAGGAAGACCGGGATGTCGTCGACGACCGTGTCGATCATCGCGGCGGTCGGCGCGCCGCCCGGTATCGCGTCGAAGAGCCATCCTCGGCCTCGCAGCACGCCGTCGGCCTCGGCGCGAGCCGCGCGGAGTCGGCCCTGGATCTCCTTCAGCGTGCGGGCGTCGGTGAGGCCCACCTGCCCGAGCGCCTCGCCGGTCATCAGCAGGTGCGTGTGCGCGTCGGTGAAGCCTGGTACGACGAGGTGGCCGCCCAGGTCGACGGTCTCATCGGCATCCGGCGCGTCCGCTTCGGAGCCGACGAAGACGAAGGCGTCGTCGTCGACCACTGCGCAAGCCGCCCAGAGCGGCTCGTCGGCCGTGAAGATGCGGGCGTTCGTGTACAGGATGCGTGTCATGCGGGGGACTCCGTGATCGAAGCGCGCTCGAGGCGCGTGGACAGCAGGGCGATCGCGCCCGTGGGTACGGCGAGCACGAAGCTCGCGATGCCGAGGGCGATGGCGAATCCCTGGAATCCGAGCACACCGACCAACGCCGCTCCGATCACCGGGGTCAGGGCGGAGCCGACGAGGTAGACGGCGAGCAGGGGTCCCGACCACCGCCCGTCGGCGTCCAGCGCGGCGGAGGTCGCGACGAAGTACATGAAGGCGATGGCATAGATCGTGTTCCACGCGATGAAGACGATGATGAACGCCGTCGCATCGGTGGTGAACCCTTCGGCGATCTTGAGCGCACCGCCGGTGAGCAGCAGGACAACGAGGGGAACGGCGCGGCCGAGCCGCGACCCCACGGCCATCAGCAGCAGCGATCCGAGGAGTCCGCCCGCCGTCGCGCCGCTGAGCGCGATGCCGAGACCCTCCGGCGAGAGTCCTGCCTGCTCGGCGCCCATCACCCCGGCCATGGCCCACAGCGAATCCTCGCTCGCCGCCCACAGCGCGAAGACCAGAAGGAGACCGAATCCCGCGATCGTCACCACGCGGGACCGTGCGGGCGAGACCTTCAACGTGCCGGTCGGCGGCACCTCGATGGGCATGGCCTCGGCGACGGCGGCGCCGGCGTGCGGATCGACCACGGGGGCTGCGGGCAGCCACGCGGTGACCGCGAGACCGATCACGCAGAACAGCGCGAGGGCGCCGAACACGTCGAGGGGAGCGAGGCCCATGAGCGGGATGACGGCGAGGACGACCGTGATCACGCCGCGGTTCGCGAGTCCGTTGAAGCCCGCCACGCGGTCGGGGTTCCGGAAGGCGGCGAGTGCCGCACCGGATGCTGCGACCGCACCGCCTGCCCCGATGCCGCCGGCCAGCAGAGCAGGCAGGATGGCCCCGGGGAGCAGGGCGGCCGTGGCGAATCCGAGCGCTCCGAGTGCGAGGCCGGCGCGCGCGACCGTGCGCCGGTGAGCCCCCGCGCAGAGGGGCGCGATCGCCAGGCCGGTCACCGCGGTCAGCAGGAGCGTGGCCGTGACGAGCCAGCTCGCACCGAGGACATCGATGCCGAGCCCGGTCTGCGCGGCCGTGATCATGTAGGGCGAGAGATTGACGCCGAGGTAGCCGGCGATGCCGATGGCGAAGGTCGCCGTGGCGGTGGGCACGCGCAGGGGAACCCGCGTGCTGAGGTCGATGACGGTCATGAGGCTCCGGGAGGAAGGGGCACGTCGCTGTGCGGAGGGAGGCGCGGGCGCCACGGGTCAGGCGCGATCCATAAACGAATAGTGTTCGTCAACGAATGGTGTTCACTATTATGCACAGGAGGGATGCCGAGGGGAACAGTCTTCTCGACATCGCACGACGACCGAGAGCGAGCACCATGCCCCGACCGACGACACCGCTGCTGTCGCCTGACATCATCGGCGCGGCCGGCTTGGAGCTCTCGCGGGCCGGCGAGCCTTTCGGGGTCAACGCCATCGCACGCCGGCTCGGAGTGCGCCCCTCCTCGCTCTACAACCACGTCGACGGGATGGACGGCATCGTGGAGCTCATGCGGGGCCGTCTGATCGAGGATTACCGCGTCGCCCCGAGCGGGGAGGCGTGGGACGAGTTCCTCGTGGACCTGCTCCGCGCGCAGCGCAGGATGTACGCCGATCACCCACAGCTCGTGCCCCTGCTGATCGGCAAGACGATCACGCATCCCGCCGTCATCGCCGCGTACGACGATCTCGCCACTGTGCTCGTCGAGGCCGGTTTCCCCGAGGACGAGGTGCTCACGGTCATCGCGGTGATCGACGCCTTCGCCATCGGCTTCGGTCTCGATCTGGCGTCGCCGGACGACGTGTGGGCGCCCGATGGCGAGACCCGCACGCTCGGCAGGATCCTCGACGGGGCGGTCCGTGGCGATGCGCGCGCCGACCGCACGTTCGAGGTCGGGATGTCGCTGCTCGTCGAGTCGCTGCGGTCGCGCCTGCGGCCCTGATCAGCGAGCGAGCGCCCCTACGAGTGCCGCCAGCCCCTCGGCGTCGTGCGGCGCATGCCCGCGAGCGTCGTTGTCGAAGTAGACGTAGACGTCGCGGGGGAGTCCGTCGCTCGCGCCCGAGCCGTCGGCCCAGGCGCCCACGATGCCGGCCCATTCCGCCAGCTCGGCCGCCGTGTATCCGCTGTGATACAGCATCTGCGCACCGTGCAATCGGACGTACGCGAAGTCGCTGGTGAGGGCGTCGAACCGGGGCCACCGGCCGGCGGTGTCGGCGGCGACGAGGGCGGTGCCGTGCCGCTGCAGGAGCTGCAGCGCCCCCGGGTCGGCGAAGGTGTCGGATCTCGGTTCGAGCGCGTAGCGCAGGGGCCGGTCCTCCTCGATCTCCAGCCACGCGCGGCCGTCGAGTCGCTCGTCGTGCCGCCTCGCGAGCTCGAGAGCCTCGCCCGTCGACGAAGGGAGGCTCGAGAGGAACGCCTCGAGGACGCCGGGGTCATAGGTCTGCCGTTCCGGGAGCTGCCAGAGGATCGGTCCGAGCTGGGCGCCGAGGGCGAGGACGCCGGATGCGAAGAAGTTCGCCAGTCCCTGCTCGGTGTCGCGCAGGCGGAGCATGTGCGTCACGTACCGGGAGCCCTTCACGGCGAAGACGAAGCCCTCCGGCACCTCCGACCGCCACCGGCGATAGCTCTCCGGACGCTGCAGCGAGTAGAACGATCCGTTGAGCTCCGCGCTGGAGAAGTGCTCGCCGATGTACTCGAGCTCTCGGCGTTGCGCGAGACCCTTGGGGTAGAAGTCGCCTCGCCAGCTCGCGTACTTCCAGCCGGAGACGCCGATGCGGATGCGACCGTTCGGTCGGGCTGCGGTCATGGGTGCACGATCCTCCCTGAGGGACCGACGCTACGGCGTGCGCAGTCCGCGAGGACCGGGCTTGACGGACGCCGAACGGCACAGTACGCGACGGCGAGGCGGGATCGGGACTGGTTGCCCTCTCGAGTCATCCGCCCCAGTTCAGATCGCTCGAGAGGGCCCACCGTCCTACCCGGACGGAGGGGGAGGGCGGCGAAGATCTCGCTGCTCTCTTCGGCTGTTCTCCCCATAAGTCAGCCGGTAGCCCCCGCTACTCTGAGCAGAATATCGCTAATCGCGTTTGTCCGCCATTTGGGGGACAAAGAAATGTACGAATGTTTCTTCCGGGTTTTGCGCTTCCGGTGAGAATCGCACCCGGGGTTGTCTTCGGGATCCGCGCTCCTAGAGTGGATCCATGGACAGAAGGCTCGTGCTGAACGCCCACCTCGCCGTCGAGCGGGGACATCGCCTGGATGTGATGGAGGCTGTGGACGAGGAGAACGGGCGCGCATCGGTGCTGCAGATCGTCGACCTCGACAGCGGCGTCCGCTACGTCCTGGAGGAGGCCACGCGCGGCGACGTCGTACGGTGGTCGGGGCGAGTGCTCGACTGCACGGTATCGATCAGCACGGTATCGATCAGCCGGGGGACGGTCGGCGGGGAGACGATCGGCGCCGAGGCGATCAGCGGGGGGACGGTCGGCGCCGGCTCGCGCACGGTGCTCGCGATCGACGTCGAGGGAGGCAGCGCAGGGGAGACGAACGCCCGCGCCGCGCTGCTCGGGGCCGATGCCGCGGTCGAGGCGGCCAAGGCCGAGGCCGACCGCTGGGGCGGGTCAGACGGAGTGCCCGAGCCGGAGACCGACCGCTTCTGGTGACCGGCCGCCGCGGGATCTCGACTCAGCGGAAGTCCCGCGAACGGTGCGCGACGCCTGTCCGCAGGTCTTCGAACGCGTCGGCGAGGATGTTGATCACCCCCTCCGGCGATCGCTCCAGGATGCCGCGGATGATGAGCGCCGGCGAATCCCGAGCGATCCGCCGATAGCGCGCCCACACGCCGGTCGAGCAGATGACGTTGACCAGGCCGCTCTCATCCTCGAGGTTCAGGAACGTGACGCCCGCCGCGGTCGCCGGTCGCTGCCGATGCGTGACGAGCCCCGCGACCTCGACCCGGCGGCCGGTCTCGTGCGATTGGAGGTCACGGGAGGTGAGCACGCCGCGCTCGGCCAGCGCCGCACGGAAGTGCGCCATCGGGTGATCGTCGGTCGAGACCCCGGTCGCCCAGAGGTCTGACGACAGCTGCTCGTAGCTCGACTGATCCGCGAACAGCGGCGGCTGTACCGAGACGACGGTGCCGGGCAGGAACCGCGATCGGTCCTCGGCCGCCGCTCCCGCGAGCCACATCGCCTCCCGCCGCTGCAGCCCCAGCGACTCGAACGCGCCCGCCGTCGCCAGAGCTTCCAGCTGCGCGGCGGTGGCATCGGTCCTCCGCACGAGGTCGTGCAGGTCGCGGTACCGCCCGTGCGCCTCGCGCTCCGCGACGATCCGTTCCGCCAGGGGGAGTCCGATGCCGCGGACGCCGCTGAGGCCGAGCCTGACCGCATACCCGCCGTCGCGCCGATGAGCCGCCGACTCGTCGGGCAGCGTGCGGTCGAAGCGAGGGGTGTCCGGCTGATCGGCCTCACGGCAGGAGTCGAGGCCCGTCGGAATCCGCTCCGTCGTCTCGGAGAGCGGCTCGAGGGAGTCGGTGGCCGCCGAGGCGTGCAGATCGGGCCGCCGGACCTCCACGCCGTGACGGCGCGCATCGGCCGTCAGGGTCGCGGGCGAGTAGAAGCCCATGGGTTGTGAGCGCAGGAGGCCGGCGAGGAACGCCGCGGGGTAGTGCAGCTTCAGCCAGGAGCTGGCATAGACCAGAAGCGCGAACGAGAGGGAGTGCGACTCCGCGAAGCCGAAGTTCGAGAACGCCTGGATCTGCGCGTAGATCCGGTCGGACTGATCCTTCGAGAGGCCGCGCCGCGTCATCCCGGCGTAGAGCTTGTCGCGCACCTTCTCGATCTTCTCGAGTCCGCGCTTGGAACCCATGGCGCGTCGCAGCAGATCGGCCTCGTCCGCCGTGCAGTCGCCGATCGCCGTGGCCATCTGGATCAGCTGCTCCTGGAAGATCGGGATGCCGAGGGTCCGCTCCAGGATCGGCTTCAGATCCTCATGCGGGTACGGGACCTCCAGCAGAACCGGCTCCTCGCCCCTGGCAGCGCGGGCGCGGTTCTCCTCGTCGAGGGCGTCCTTCGCCATCTTCCGGCGGACGAACGGATGCACGGCCCCGCCCTGGATGGGACCGGGGCGGATCAGTGCGATCTGGATCGCCAGGTCGTAGAAGCGGCGCGGCTGCAGGCGGGGGAGCAGACCGATCTGCGCTCGCGACTCCACCTGGAACACGCCGATCGAGTCGGCCCGGCAGAGCATGTCGTAGACGGCCGGTTCCTCCTTCGGCAGCGTCTCCAGCGTCCATTCCTCCCCGGTGGCGTCGCGGATCAGGTCGAAGCAGTGCTGCAGGGCGGCGAGCATGCCGAGGCCCAGCAGGTCGAACTTCACCAGTCCCATCCAGGCCGCGTCGTCCTTGTCCCACTGGATGACGGTGCGGTTCTCCATGCGGGCGTGCTCGACGGGGACGACCTCGCCCACCGGTCTCGCCGTGAGCACCATGCCGCCGGAGTGGATGCCGAGGTGCCGCGGCGCCTTCAGCAGCTCGCCCGCGTACTCCAGCACGTTCGCCGGGATGTCGTGCTCGTCGGCGACCTCCAGCCTCGTGCTCCAGCCATCGACCTGACGCGACCATGCGTCCTGCTGCCCCACGGAGTGCCCGAGCGCCCTGGCCATGTCGCGCACGGCGTTCTTGGGGCGGTACTGGATGACGTTCGCGACCTGCGCTGCGCGCTCCCGCCCGTACTCGCGGTACACCCACTGGATGATCTCCTCGCGGCGGTCGGAGTCGAAGTCCACGTCGATGTCGGGCTCCTCCGAGCGGGTGGTCGCGAGGAATCTCTCGAACGGAAGCCGGTAGAGGATGGGGTCGACCGCGGTGATCCCCAGGAGATAGCAGACGGCGCTCGCCGCGGCCGAGCCACGGCCCTGGCACAGGATGCCGCGACGCCGCGCCTCGGCCACGATGCCGTGCACGATGAGGAAGTAGCCGGGGAAGTCCTTCTCCTCGATGACGTCGAGCTCGCGGTGGATCCGCCGCCGGCCGTCGTCGTCCAGGCGGGGGTACTTCGTCGGCACCGCCTCCCACACGAGGTGCCGCAGCCAGGTCATGGGGGTGTGCCCCTCCGGCACCTCCTGCTTCGGGAGGGCCGGGCGCGCGCGTCGCAGCGGGAAGGCGGATGCCGCAGCGATCTCGAGCCCGGAGGAGATCGCCCCGGGATAGCGGCGGAACCGCGCTGCCATCTCGGCGCCGCTGCGCAGGTGAGCCCCGCCGTGTGCGGGCAGCCAGCCGTCGAGATCGTCCATGCTGCGCACAGCCCGGACCGCCGAGACCGCTTCGGCGAGGGCGGCCCTGTCGGGTGTCGCGTAGTGCACGTTGTTCGTCGCGACCACGGGCAGCCGCAGCCGACGGGCGAGGTCGGCGAGGGCGTCGTTGCGGCGGGTGTCCAGCGGGTCGCCGTGGTCGAAGAGCTCGACGACCACGCGGTCCCGACCGAAGAGGTCGACGAGCCGACGCAACGGGGTCATCGCGTCGCCGGCCTCGAGCCCTCGGCGGACAGCGCCCTTGCGGCATCCGGTGAGCACCGTCCAGTGCCCGGCGGCCGTCGCCGCGAGCTCGTCGATGTCGTAGACCGGCCGTCCTTTCTCGCCGCCCCGGAGGTGCGCTCCCGTCATCGATGCCGACAGGCGGTGGTACCCCTCGAGGCCGTCGGCGAGCACGAGCAGATGATCGCCGACCGGATCGGCCGCACCGCGCTGCGGCCCGTCGAGTCCGAGGGAGAGCTCGGCGCCGTACACGGTCTGCACCTGCACCTCCATCAGCTCTGCGACCTCGGCGAAGCGCGCCGCGCCGTAGAAGCCGTCGTGGTCGGTGAGGGCCAGCGCCGAGAGGCCGAGTCGTTCGGCCTCGGCGAGGAGGTCTTCCGGTGACGATGCCCCGTCGAGGAAGGAGTACGACGAATGCGCGTGCAGCTCGGCATAGGGCACGGGGTCGGTCGGACGGGTGACCGCTGTCGGCGGGTTCCGCTTCTTCCGGGTGCTGACCGGTCCGGGGTCGGGGCGGTCGAGGCGGGGCTCGGGGCCGCCGATCGGATACGGCGACTCCTCGCCGCTCAGGGTGCGTTCGAGCTCGCGCCAGGTCTGCGGAGGGTTGTGCCAGCCCATCAGCGATACCGCCCCTCGGCCCACCATCGGTCACCGGCCGAGAACACCAGCCACGCATGATCGTGGCCGTCGACGATCTGCAGTCGGTGCCCCCTCTTGCCGCCCGAGCTCTCCCACCGTCGCTCATGGATCGGCCAGGGGCCGGCCCAGGCGCGCACCTCGACGCCGTCGATCCGTGCGGGGACCGCGGAGAGTGCTCCCCGCTCATCGATCTGCACCGACTCTCCGTCCGGCGTCTGCACTCCGATGGGCCGAGGAGGACGGAAGACCTCGGCGGGGAGCGGGTCGGGAAGGCTCCCCGGCCAGGGCTGATCGGGGTCGCGCGGCGCGACGGATCGCTCACCCCACGGGGTCAGCACCTGCCGGTCGGCGAGCCAGCGCCCTCCCGAGAGCGCGGCCGTCACGACGCCCTGATGGCCCAGCATCGTCTGCACACGCGAGACGGCGTGGTGGAGGCGCTCGTCTGTGCCCGAGCCGAAGAGGCCCGGCTGGTGATGGGCGGCGTCGTCGACGGCCGTCGGCACGATGCGCACCATCGCGATGCCGCCGAAGGCCCGCGCCTCGTCGACCGGCTCCTTCGCCGAGTCGGCGGCCAGCGCCTCGAGCTGCCAGCGCACGCGGTCGACGAGATCCGCGGCGTCGAAGCAGGTCGGATGCAGCCAGCTGCGGGAGTACACGCGACCGTCGTCGTCGGTGAGATCGATGCGCACCTCCGTGCAGACCACAGAGGCGTCGGCCAGGGCGAGCATCACCGCATCCGAGGTCTGCCGCACCGCGAAGGCCACCTGGTCGGCACCCGCCAGCGGGGTCTCGAACTCGATGGAGCGCACGAGCTCCGGGTCGGGCGGTCGGGGCACGACCGCCCGGGAGTCGGCGCCGGCCGCGAGGGCGTGCAGTCGTGCTCCGCGCTCGCCGAAGCGGTCGCGCACCTCGATCGCGTCGAGCCGGGCGAACTCGCCGAGAGTGCGCACTCCGAGGCGGGTGAGCAGTCCGGTGAGCTGCTCGTCGCGCAGCACCCCGACGGGGAGCGGATGCAGGAACTCCTCGGCGCGCCCGGAGGGGACGACCGTGCAGGGCCCGGAACCGCGGGCGGCGAGTTCGGCGGTGAAGGGGCCGTCGGCGATCCCCACGCGCACCTCGGGATACCCCGCCTCGGCGAGGATGCGGATCAGAGCGTGACCGGCCTCCGGTTCGCCGTCGTGATAGCGGGAGATGCCCCGTGCCCGCAGCGCGGCGAGGCCGGGGCGCAGCAGGGCGGCACCCGGCGCGTGCTTCTCGATGAGCTGCAGCACGGGCAGGAACGCCCGCTCGTCCCGCGCCGGGTCGTGCGGGAGCACCCGCAGCGATGAGATGTGCCCCTGCGCGACGCGGCGGCGCTGGCCTGCGCGCACGCCGTGCTCTCGCGCCGACGCCGTGCAGGCGACCACCGTGTTCGCGTGAACGATCGCGGTGGGAGGATGCGGCGGCGCTCCGCCCAGGGCCGCCCGGAGCGGCCAGTCGGGGAACCAGAGGACCAGGACGCGGAGGGGAGCGGTCATCCGGCCACCGCCAGCGGGTACTCGGGCGGGCTCGCGTCGCCCTCGCGCAGGGTCGGCAGCGCGGTCAGCTCGGTGATCGTCTCGGCAGCAGCCTGCTCCGCGATCGCCTCGACGGCACCGTGGCTGCCCGGCAGTCGCACCCGCACGCTCGCACCCGTCGGGGTGTGCCTGGTGCGTGCCGTCACGGTCGCCGTCGATCCCTCGATCAGTCCCCAGCCCTCGCCGATGCCCTCCCACTGCTGGTCGTGCAGGCGGATGGCGCCCTCACTCTGCGGCCATGCCCCGAAGTGCTCGGACTCGGTGACCAGCAGCGTGCTGCCGCGGTCGCGCAGCCGGGCGCTCAGACGGGAGACATCGGCATCGCGGACCCGGCCTCCCGGTTGCACCGCGATCAGAGGAACGACCTCGGCGAGGGCGGAGGTGGCGGCGAGCCAGCGATCTCCGGGATCGGGGACGAGGATCAGCCGGGGCAGCTCGATCCCGAACGCCGAAGCCGCCTCGACGCCCAGTGTCGGCATGCCGACCACGGCGCACCAGAGACCGCGTCGCGAAGCGGCGCTGAGCAGAGCGAGCACGAGGCTGGGGGAGGGGGACACCGTGTATGCGGCACCCGCCTGCAGACCCTGATCGGGGAGCAGCGGGGCGAGGGCCTCGTCGATCGGGAGCAGGGGGAGGTCGCTGCGGCGGCGCTGCATGCGGCTGATCTCCCGGCGCAGCCGGAGCACCTCTCCGGCGCGGGAGTCGCCCGCCGGAGAGATCGTCGACACCGCATCGAACCCCATGCATCCATCCTCGAAGCTATGTACGAATAAATCAACTGGATCAGATGACGATAGTTCGAACCTCCGACATCCCTTCGCGAACGGTCATGTCGGACACTCTGGCTACGCTGAGGCCCATGCAGATCGAGTTCGAGAGCTCCGTCACCCGCTGGGAGAAGCGCGTCGACGACTGGTTCTTCGCCACCATGCCGGAGGAGATCTCGCTCGAGATCCGCGAGCTTCCCGCCCCACAACGGGGATTCGGATCCCTGCGTGTGCGGGCACGCATCGGCGCATCCCTCTGGACCACCTCGATCTTCTTCGACGGGGCCGCGTTCGTGCTCCCGCTCAAGAAGGCGATCCGCGACGCGCAGGGCATCACCGAGGGTGACGTGGTGCTCGTCGACCTCGACATCATCGATCTCTGACCAGCCGGGTTATCCACACCCGACGGCGCACGGCATCCGGGCATTCCCTAGCCTTCCCGGATGGATCCGCGTCCCGTGCTCATCGTCCTCGTGCATCTCGGCCTCGTCGTCGTCGCCGCCCGGCTCGTGGTGATCGACCTCCGCATCCACCGACTGCCCGATCGGATCGTGCTCCCGACCCTCGGCGTGCTACTCCTCCTCGCCGTCGTCGACGCGGCGCTCACGCATGACACGGCCCCGCTGATCCGAGGCGGGGCGGGGCTCCTGATCCTCGGCGGCTTCTACGCGCTGCTGCGCCTGATCAGCCGCGACGGCATGGGCGGGGGAGACGTCAAGCTCGCCGCCGCGATCGGCCTGGTGCTCGGCTGGCACGGCTGGCAGGAGCTCGTCGTCGGTGCGGCGGCCGCCTTCGTGCTCGGGGCCCTCTTCGCCTGCGGACTGATGCTCCTCCGCCGCGCGAACGGAGCCACCCGCATCGCCTTCGGGCCGTGGATGATCGCGGGCGCGGTGCTCGGTCTCGCCGTGGGCTGAGAACGGAACCGAGGCGGCGGGGCTAGGGTGAGGACATGGCACTCGCACGACTTCACGGAGGCCCGCTCGACGGGCAGATCATCCCTCTCGACGACGACGCGGACGACAAGCTGATCGTCCCCTACAGCGAGACGCAGGTGGTGTACAACCGCCGCGGAGACGCACAGAACACGGGTGAGTCCGACGGCCCCACCGAACTGGACTACTGGTTCGACGAGTCCCTCGAGGAACTCAACCCCGCGGATGACTGACGCGATCGACCCCGCCGAGCCGTCGCGCGTCGTCGAGGTCGAGCGTAAGTACGACGTCGATCCGGGAACGCCGCTGCCCGACTGGCGCGGCCTCCCCGGCGTCGATGCGGTGTCCGAGGGCGAGGCGCGCGAGCTCGACGCCCGCTACCTGGACACGGCAAATGCCGCGCTGTCGCGTTCCGGTGTGGCGCTCCGCCGCCGCACCGGCGGCCCCGACGCCGGCTGGCACATCAAGGGTCCTCGTGAGGGTGACGGACGTCTCGAGATGGGATGGCCGCTCGGAGACGACGACTCCGTGCCGCCGGCGATCGTCGACGCGCTCGCGCGCTGGACCACCGACGAGCTGTCGCCGCTCGCACGCATCGAGAACCGACGCACCGCGTACCTGCTCACCGGGCCGCACGGCGTGGTCGCCGAGTTCGTCGACGACCACGTCAGAGCCACGGACCTGCGTCAGGACGTGCGGCGCGAATGGCGCGAGTGGGAGCTCGAACTCGGGCCGGCGGCGCCGACCGGGACTGACGCCCGCAAAGCCTTCTTCGCAGCAGCGGAGGAGGCGATCTCCGCCGCGGGTGGGCGCGCAGCGGCATCCGACTCCAAGCTCGCCAGAGCACTCGGGTTCTGAGGGAGCGCAACCCCCTTCCTGCGCCGGGGCGGCTCGTGCTTGAGTGACAGCATGAGCCGTCCCGCTGTACTCCGATCGCTGCACACGATCGTCCCCGACACCGTCCTCCGGCAGAACGAGGTGCGCGACGTGTTCGCGTCGCAACCCGACGTCGGCCGTCTCGGCCAGCGCCTCATCGGAGCATCGTTCAACGGGTCGGGCATCGACACGCGCCACACGGTCATCGACGAGCTGTCGCTCACCGCCCACACCGATGATCCGACGTTCTTCGACCGCGAGTCGGGACTGCTGCTCGCGCCGGGCACCAAGACGCGCAACGAGTTCTACGTGCAGCAGGCCACCCCGCTCTTCATCGCGGCGGCCCGAGGTGCACTCGATGCCGCCCCCGACGTGCAGGCCGCGGACGTGACCCACGTCATCACGGTCTCCTGCACGGGTTTCCACGCCCCGGGGCCGGAGTACGAGATCGTCCGGGCCCTGGGGTTGCACGACAGCGTGCAGCGCTACCACCTGGGCTTCATGGGGTGCTATGCCGCGATGCCCGCGCTGAAGGCGGCGAGCCAGTTCTGCGCCGCCGATCCCGACGCCGTGGTGCTCGTGGTCAGCGTCGAGCTGTGCACACTGCATCTGCGGTCGTCGGAGGACCCCGACCTCATCGTGGCCTGCTCGCTCTTCGCCGACGGCGCAGCAGCCGGCATCGTGACGGCTCGCGATCTCCCCGCGGGAGAGCGCGGCGTCGTGCTCGACGGCTTCCACACCGCGATCGCCGAAGAGGGCGAGAAGGACATGGCGTGGACCATCGGCGACAGCGGCTTCGAGATGATCCTCTCGACGGCCGTGCCGCAGATCATCGGCGAGACGATCATCGGCGCCATCCGCCCCCTCTACGGCCGCGACGAGGACCTTGCCGACGCGTTCGACCAGGGCCGCATCGGCGATCGCGTCGAGCACTGGGCCGTCCACCCCGGCGGGCGCAGCATCCTCGATCGCGTCCAGGACCGGCTGCACCTCAGCGACGAGCAGATGATGCCGGCACGCGAGACGCTGCGCGAGAAGGGCAACATGTCGAGTGCGACCATCCTCTTCGTGATCAAGCGCATCCTCGACGAGGGTGCGCGGAACGGGTCGCGCGTGGCGGCGATGGCCTTCGGCCCTGGGCTCACCGCGGAGAGCGCGCTGATGACCGTCGTCGCGCCTGACGCCGCATGAGGCACGATCTCTCCGTCCGCGACGAGCGGGTGCGCGAGCTCATGGACGAGACGGACGCCGATCTCGGGATGCTGGAGCGCACCTACGAGCGGTTCGGACTGGTGAACGCACTCGTCTCCCGACCGGGGCTGCTCTACCGCAGAGACGTCCGCCCCCGGGCGCGGCGCGGACCCGTGCGCATCCTCGACATCGGCGCCGGGGGCGCCGATGCGTGCCGTCTGCTCGCGGCCCGTCTGCGGCGCGACGGACTCACCGGCTCGATCACGGCACTCGATGCGGACGTGCGGGCGATCGACTGGGCAGCTCGGCACGACGACGGCGCAGGCATCGAGTACCGGCACGCCCTGTCGTCCGATCTCGTCGCCGAAGGAGCGACGTTCGACGTGATCTTCTCCAACCACGTGCTGCATCACCTCGGTGACGCCGAGCTGCAGGGCATCCTCGACGACTCCCAGCGTCTCCTCGCGCCGGGCGGAATCGCCGTGCACCGAGACATCGCCCGCAGCTCGACGGCCTACGCGCTGTTCGCTTCGGTGACCTGGCCGTTCGCCGGAAGCCTCTTCCGGGGCTCATTCATCCGCGAGGACGGCCTGATCAGCATCCGTCGCTCGTACACGTCGCGAGAGCTCGCCGCAGTCGTCCCGGACGGATGGCGGGTGGTCGCAGGACTCCCGGCCCGGCTCGAGGCGAGGTGGGAGGCAGTCGGTGCCCGCCCATGAGGTGATGGTCGTCGGAGGCGGCCCGGTCGGCCTGCTCTTCGCCACTCTGCTCGTGCAGCAGGGCATCGACGCGGTCGTCTACGAGCGGCGAGGCGAGACGGACGACAGGACGAGGGCGATCGGCATCCACCCGCCCGGTCTCGACGCTCTCGACGCGGCGGGTGTCGGCGCAGCGGTGCGGTCGGAGGCTCTGTCCCTCGACGGAGGCGAGGTGCGCAGTCGAGGCCGTGTGCTCGCCGCCCTGAGCTTCGACGCTGACAGACCCGTGCACGTCCTCGCCCAGCCGCGCACGGACGACCTGCTGCGCACGAGACTGCGAGAGCTGTCTCCCGAGACGCTGAGGACCGCTCGCACGGTGCGGTCGCTGCGCGACGACGGTCGAGAGGTCACCGCGCAGGTCGAGGGTGCGGACGGAGCGCGCGAGGTCACGGCGGCGCTGGCCGTCGTCGCCGACGGCGTGCACAGCGGCCTCCGCCGAGCGCTGGGAGCGGGCTGGAGACGGATGCCGGGATCGGCGCCGTACGCGATGCTCGATGCCGACGATCCCGAGCCCGATCGGGTCGCCGTGCTGCACTGCGAACCGGAGGGGCTGGTGGAGTCGTTCCCCCTGCCCGGAGGACGCCGCCGCTGGGTGCTGCGTCAGGACCGCCCTGCGGCGATCGATGCGGAGCAGTTCCGCGCACGGATCGTGCAGCGCACCGGCATCCGCCTGTCGATCGATCCGGGGACGAAGCCCGCGCGGTTCCTGGCCGCGCAGCATATCGCCGAACGGTTCGCACACGGACGGATCGCCCTCCTGGGCGACGCGGCTCGCGAGATCAGCCCCATCGGAGGGCAGGGGATGAACCTCGGGTGGACGGATGCCGTCGCCCTCGCCGACGCCGTGGGGCGGTCGGCCCGGCGTCGTCCCGATCTCGAGCGCTATGCGCGGGCCGCCCGGCGGTCGGCACGGCGCGCGCAGCGCCGGTCGGCCTTCTACATGTCGATGGGCGCTCCGGCCGTCGGAACACGTCTCGTCGCCCGCGAGGCGCTGATGTCGGCGCTCGGCACACGTCCGGTCCGCGGCTGGACGGCCGGGCTGATCACCATGCGCGGTCTGTGACCGGACGCACGAAGGCCCGGCCCCGCGTGAGCGGGCCGGGCCTTCGAGACGTCGCGATCAGAAGTTGATCATGTGACCAGCGAGGCCGTGGAAGCCCTCCTGCAGAGCCTCGGACAGCGTCGGGTGCGTGTGCACGTTACGAGCGAGCTCGAGCGCCGTGAGGTCCCACTTCTGCGCGAGCGTGAGCTCGGGCAGAAGCTCCGACACGTCGGGGCCGATCATGTGCGCGCCGATGAGCTCGAGGTGCTCGGCGTCGGCGATCAGCTTGACGAAGCCGACGGGCTCACCGAGGCCGTGCGCCTTGCCGTTCGCCATGAACGGGAAGGTGGCGACCTTGATCTCGCGGCCCTCGTCCTTGGCCTGCTGCTCGGTGAGGCCGAACGACGCGACCTGCGGCGAGCAGAACGTCGCCCGCGGCATCATGCGGTAATCGCCGAGGGTCTGGGTCTCGGCCTTGCCGATGGTCTCGGCCGCGACCACGCCCTGGGCCTCTGCGACGTGGGCGAGCTGCAGCTTCATCGTCACGTCGCCGATGGCGTAGATGCCCTCGACGTTGGTGCGCATGTGGTCGTCGATGTCGATCGCGCCGCGCTCGGTGAGCTTGACACCAGTCTTGTCGAGTCCGAAGCCCTCGACGTTGGGCGCGAAGCCGACCGACATGAGCACCTTGTCGGCCTCGATCGACGACTGCTGGCCGTCCTTGCCCGTGTACGTGACCGTGACGGACGATCCGTTGTCGACGACGCTCTCGACCTTGGTGGAGGTGAGGATGTCGACGCCGTAGTTCTTGTACTGCTTGGCGATCTCCTTCGACACGTCCGCGTCCTCGTTGGGCAGGGCGCGGTCGAGGAACTCGATGATCGTGACCTTCACGCCGTAGTTCGTCATGACGTAGGCGAACTCCATGCCGATGGCGCCGGCGCCCACGATGACGATGGACTTCGGGAGCTCGCGGCTGAGGATCTGCTCCTCGTAGGTCACGACGTTGTCGCTGAGCTGCACGCCGGGGAGCAGACGGACCTTCGAGCCGGTGGCGATGATCACATTGTCGAACGTGACCTCTTCGGTCGTGCCGTCGGACTTGGCGACCGAGATGGCCTTCGGGCCCGTGAACGTGCCGCGGCCGTCGTACTCGGTGACCTTGTTCTTCTTCATCAGGAAGTGGATGCCCTTGACGCGGCCGTCCGCGACGACGCGGCTGCGGTCGAAGGCCTTGCCGTAGTCGATCGTGAACTCACCCGAGATGCCGAAGAAGTCGGCCTTGTGGTTCAGCGTGTGCGCGAGCTCCGCGTTCTTGAGGAGAGCCTTCGAGGGGATGCAGCCGACGTTGAGGCAGACACCGCCCCAGTACTTCTCTTCGATGATGGCCGTGGAGAGGCCGAGCTGCGCGCTGCGGACGGCGGCGACGTATCCACCAGGACCGGCACCGAGGATGACGACATCGTAGTGAGGCATGGATCCAGCCTATCGCTCCGACGGGGCGTCGGAATCGGGATCGGACGGGTCTGCGGCGGCGGTCCCGGCGTCGCGGGCGCGGCCCTTCAGGGCGACAGCGACGACACCCGCGACGGCGGCGGCGAGCACACCGGCGATCGCGAGGAGCCAGATCCACGTGGTGGCCGATGACCCGTCCTCCGCGGACTCCGACGGCTGCGGTGTCGGCGTCGCGGCCGGAGCAACCGTCGCCTCCGCTGACGCGGTCGCCTCGGGTGTCGAGGTCGGTTCGGCGGTGGGCGCCGCGACCGTGCTGTTCGCGACCGTGAAGTCGAACTCGCCCGAGGTGGGGTGGCCGTCGCTCGAGACGATCTTCCAGATCACGTGATAGGCGCCCGCTGCCGCCTCGGAGACCAGCGGCTGGGTGACGATCGCGCCGTCCACGCTGGCGTCACCGTCGGTGACCGACGCGCCCGAGGCGTCGGTCACGACCACCTCCGTCGCGCCCTCGCCGTCGATGAGCTTGGCGCTGAAGGTCAGCGTCAGCTCAGCGGGCAGCGTATCGACGGTGCTGTCGGCCTCCGGGGACGAGCCGAGGATGCTGTCGTGCGCCGACGCCGAGAGCGGCGCCGCGAACAGCAGGAACGCCGTGAGCAGCGCGGCGGCCAGGGCGACGGGGACGAGGGGACGGCGGTGGGCGACGGTTTTCACACTCATCAGCCTAGAAGCCCCCGATATACGACCGCTGAGTGGTGATCGGCCCTCCCGCGAGCACCCGCCGATCAGTTAGTCTGGACGACGAGGAGGGCACAGTGACAGACAGCGACAGCCGACCGGCCCGAGACGCCGCGATCCACCGTTCCGGCGAGCAGCGGCACGACGTGACGCAGACGTTCGGCCACGATTCAGACCTCTCGTTCGTGCCGTTCGGCGTGGAGTTGACCGACGTCGAGCAGAGCGCCATCGCGGCCCTCCCCGCGGGTTCGGCGCTCCTCCTCGTCCGCTCGGGCGCGCTCGCAGGAGCCCGATACCTCCTCGACACCGACGTCACCACCGTCGGGCGCCACCCCGAGGCCGACATCTTCTTCGATGACGTGACGGTGTCGCGTCGTCACGCCGAGATCACCCGCAACGGGTCGACCTTCGAGATCATCGATCAGCGCTCGCTCAACGGCACGTACGTCAACGGCGAGCGGGTCGACCGCAGCGTCCTCGTCGACGGCTCGGAGCTGCGCGTCGGCAAGTTCCGGCTGAACTTCTTCGTCTCCCCGGCCGATCGCCCAGCGGCGAACGCCTGATGGCGGCGTCCCCCGCCCGTGAACGCTCGGCGTCCGCGGGCCTTCTGAGCATCGGTCAGGTGCTCGCGAGGCTCACGCCCGAGTTCCCCGACCTCACTTCGAGCAAGCTGCGCTTCCTCGAGGTGCAGGGCATCGTCACCCCTTCTCGGACCGAGTCGGGATACCGCAAATTCTCGCAGGCCGACATCGAGCGTCTTCGGCTCGGCCTCACGCTCCAGCGCGACCACTACCTCCCGCTCAGCGTGATCCGTGAGCAGCTCGACGAGGCGGAGGCCGGTGGGGATGCCGCGTTGAGCGCCCCTCCGTCGATCGCCCCGACCCCGCGGCGGTACCGCCGCGACGAGCTGCTGTCTGCCGCAGGAGCGGGGCCGCAGCTGCTCAACGACGCGATCAGCACCGGGGTCGTCACCGCGCAGGAGACGTATCCCGAGTCGACGGTGACGCTGTTGCGCGGCCTCGTCGCTCTCGACCGGCACGGCATCGAACCGCGCCACCTCCGGTCGCTGCGGCAGAGCGCCGACCGCGAAGTGGCGCTCATCGAGTCGGCCCTGTCGGCGCTGCTGCGCCGGACGGACGCCGCCTCGCGCGGCAAGGCGGGGGAGATGGCGCCGAGCCTCGCCGCCCAGATCGACGAGGTGCGCTCGCACTTCGTGAAGGAAGCGATCGCGAAACTGCTTTCGTAACGAACTGATTGCGACACACCTTCGGGGTGCCACGGATGTCGTTGCCGCTGCCGGGGGCCTGCTCTACCGTGGAGGTAACGGCTCCAGAGAGGAATTCAGATGAATGCGGACGAGCGTGCAGACGACCCGCGGTTCGTGACCGAACTCCTCTTCACCGACGGTCTTCCGGCGATGGACGACGAGGTCGGCTACCGCGGCGCGGTCGCCGCCCGTGCCGCCGGCATCACCTACCGTCAGCTCGACTACTGGGCCCGCACCGAGCTCGTGGAGCCCACCGTGCGGGGCGCGAGCGGCTCCGGCTCGCAGCGCCTCTACGGGTTCCGCGACATCCTCGTGCTCAAGCTCGTGAAGAGCCTGCTCGACACCGGCATCTCCCTGCAGCAGATCCGCACGGCCGTCGATGAACTGCGCCGAGCGGGCATCCGCGATCTCGCCGGGACCACCCTCATGAGCGACGGCGCGTCGGTCTACCTGTGCACGTCGAACGACGAGGTCATCGACCTCGTGAGTCGCGGCCAGGGGGTCTTCGGCATCGCCGTCGGCAAGGTGCTGCGCGAGGTGGAGTCGACGCTGGTCGAGTTCGACCCGACGGCGCCGGACCCCGTCGACGAGCTCAGCGCCCGTCGCGCCAAGCGCTCGGCCTGACTCGCTCGGAACCGCGTCGCCATACGGAGAACGCCCGCTCGATGAGCGGGCGTTTCGCGTATGCGCTGACTCCTGGCCGCCGCGGATCAGCCCTGCGCGCCGGACTCCGAGACGGGGATGCGGCCGGTGCGGATGATGCGGTCGAGCAGCGAGTCGAAATCCGCGGCGAGCTCCTGCGCGGAATCGCCGGGCCAGATGTGCAGCGGCTTCGCCGCGCCCTGCGCCTGCTGCAGGGACGTGCGCTCCGGCAGCTGCGGCGAGAGGACGAGCGGGCCGAACATGTCGCGCAGCTCCTTGATGCGGAACTGGTGCTCGATCGACTGCGGGCGCACGCGGTTCACGACGATGCCGAGCGGCTGCAGGCGAGGGGAGAGGCCGCGGCGGATCTCCTCGATCGCGCGCAGAGCCCGGTCGGCCGCGGCGACGGAGAACAGCCCCGGCTCGGTGACGACCATGACGCGGTCGCTGGCCGCCCACGCCGTGCGGGTGAGGGCGTTCAGCGACGGCGCGCAGTCGATGAGCACGAGGTCGTAGTCGGCCTCGACGGCGGCCAGCGCCTCCTCGAGCTTCCACACGTCGCGGACGCTCGGGTGGGGGCCGTCGAAGTTGATGGCCGAGGGGCTGCCGATGAGCACGTCGATGGTGCCGGGGTGCACCTTGGCCCAGCCGCTGGAGGTGATCGCCTGACGGACGACCTTCTCCTTGGGGTTGGCGAGGACGTCGGCGATGTTGAGCCGACCGGCCACCTGGATGTCCATTCCGGTGGACACATCCGACTGGGGGTCGAGGTCGACGACGAGAGTGCGGACACCGCGGGCGAAGGCCGCTGAGGCCAGTCCGAGTGTCACGGTCGTCTTGCCGACGCCTCCTTTGAGAGAGCTGACGCTGAGTACGTGCACGGACTCCACGTTACCTTCCCCTAGGCTGGGTGCACACTCAGCCCCGCCCCATGCGCGCCGATCACGTCGCGCATCGAGCTCTCAGAGGTGTGCATGTTCCAGAAGATCCTGGTGGCGAACCGCGGCGAGATCGCGATCCGTGCCTTCCGTGCGGCAGTCGAGGTCGGAGCGAGGACGGTGGCCGTCTTCCCGCACGAGGACCGGGGCTCGGTCCATCGGCTGAAGGCCGACGAGGCCTACGAGATCGGTGAGCGGGGGCATCCGGTCCGGGCGTACCTCGACGTCGACGAGATCATCCGCGTCGCCAGGGAGGCGGGCGCCGACGCCATCTACCCCGGTTACGGCTTCCTGTCGGAGAACCCCGATCTCGCCGAGAAGGCCGCGGCGAACGGCATCGCGTTCATCGGCCCGCCTGCAGCCGTGCTCGAGATGGCCGGCAACAAAGTCGAGGCCAAACGGCACGCGGTCGAGGCCGGAGTGCCCGTACTGCGGTCTACCGAGGCCTCCGACGACGTCGACGCGCTCGTCGCGCAGGCCGAGGAGATCGGGTTCCCCCTCTTCGCGAAGGCTGTCGCCGGCGGCGGCGGTCGAGGAATGCGACGCGTCGAGTCCGCAGCGGAGCTCGCGCCGGCGCTGGCCGAGGCGATGCGGGAGGCGCAGAGCGCGTTCGGCGACCCGCGGATGTTCCTCGAACAGGCCGTGGTGAGGCCGCGGCACATCGAGGTGCAGATTCTCGCCGACAAGACCGGAGAGACCGTCCACCTGTTCGAGCGCGACTGCTCGGTGCAGCGCCGGCACCAGAAGGTCGTCGAGATCGCGCCCGCCCCGAACCTCGACGACGACGTGCGCACCGCGCTGCACGGCTACGCGGTCGCCTTCGCCCGGTCGATCGGGTACGAGAACGCCGGCACCGTCGAGTTCCTGCTCGAGACGGCGGGGGAGCGCGCCGGCGAGGTGGTCTTCATCGAGATGAACCCCCGCATCCAGGTCGAGCACACGGTCACCGAGGAGGTGACCGACGTCGACCTCGTGCAGAGCCAGATGCGCATCGCGGCAGGCCAGAGCCTGGCCGACCTCGGCCTGCGGCAGCCCGACCTGCACCTGCGCGGGGCCGCGCTGCAGTGCCGCATCACGACGGAGGACCCGACTCAAGGCTTCCGGCCGGACACGGGCAAGATCACCACCTACCGCTCGCCGGGCGGTGCCGGCATCCGTCTCGACGGCGGCACGGTGCATCAGGGCGCTCAGATCAGCCCGCACTTCGACTCGATGCTCGCCAAGCTGACCTGCCGCGGGCGCGACTTCCCCGCGGCGGTCGCCAGGGCGCGTCGCGCTCTTGCCGAGTTCCGCATCCGCGGCGTCTCGACGAACATCCCCTTCCTGCAGGCTCTGCTCGACGACGACGCGTTCGTCGCGGGGGATGTCAGCACGTCGTTCATCGACGAGCGCCCGGAGCTGCTGCGCGGCCGCGCCTCGAAGGACCGCGGCACGAAGATCCTGAACTGGCTCGTCGACGTCACCGTCAACAAGCCGCACGGTGCGCATCCCGGCGTGATCGATCCGCGCGCCAAACTCCCGACGATCGACCTCTCGACGGAGCCGGTCGCCGGTTCCCGTCAGCGACTGCTCGAGCTCGGTCCCGAGGGATTCGCGCGCAGCCTGCGCGAGCAGAGCGCTCTCGCGATCACCGACACCACGTTCCGCGATGCGCACCAGTCGCTGCTCGCCACGCGCGTCCGCACCCGAGACCTGGCCGCCGCCGCGCCCTACGTGGCACGCCTGACTCCGGGACTCCTCTCGGTCGAGGCCTGGGGAGGGGCGACCTACGACGTCGCGCTGCGCTTCCTCGGCGAGGACCCGTGGGAGCGCCTCGACAAGCTCCGGGCCGCATTGCCGAACATCGCCATCCAGATGCTGCTGCGAGGGCGCAACACGGTCGGGTACACGCCGTACCCTGAAGCCGTCACCGACGCATTCGTGCAGGAGGCCGCCGCGAGCGGCATCGACATCTTCCGCATCTTCGACGCACTGAACGACGTCGATCAGATGCGTCCGGCGATCGACGCGGTCCGCGGCACGGGCACGGCGGTGGCGGAGGTCGCGCTGTGCTACACGGGTGACCTGCTGAACCCCGCCGAGAACCTCTACACGCTCGACTACTACCTGCGCCTCGCGGAGCAGATCGTCGACGCCGGCGCGCACATCATCGCCATCAAGGACATGGCCGGTCTCCTCCGGCCGGCGGCCGCAGCGAAGCTCGTCACGGCACTCCGGGAGCGCTTCGACCAGCCCGTGCACCTGCACACCCACGACACTCCCGGCGGACAGCTCGCGACGCTGCTCGCCGCGAGCGCCGCGGGCGTGGATGCTGTGGACGCGGCATCCGCTCCGCTCTCCGGCACCACGAGTCAGCCCTCGCTGTCGTCGCTCGTCGCAGCGCTCGCCCACACCGAGCGGGACAGCGGCATCGAGCTCGCGGGAGTCTCGGACCTCGAGCCGTACTGGGAGGCGGTGCGCCGCCAGTACGCGCCGTTCGAGTCCGGCCTCCCCGGACCCACGGGGCGCGTGTACCACCACGAGATCCCCGGCGGTCAGCTCTCGAACCTCCGCCAGCAGGCCAAGGCGCTCGGCCTCGCCGACGACTTCGAGCTCATCGAGGACATGTACGCGGCGGCCGACCGCATCCTCGGCCGCGTGCCGAAGGTGACGCCGTCGTCGAAGGTGGTCGGCGACCTCGCCCTGCACCTCGCCGCCGTGAAGGCCGACCCGGCGGACTTCGAGGCGAACCCCGAGAAGTACGACGTGCCCGACTCGGTCGTCGGCTTCATGGCGGGCGAACTCGGCGATCTGCCTGGCGGATGGCCCGAGCCCTTCCGCTCGAAGGTGCTGGCCGGGCGGTCGGTCCGCACCGGCCTGACCGACATCTCCGCGGACGACGAGCGCGCTCTCGCCGGGGACAGCGCGGAGCGGCGTGAACGCCTCAACACGCTGCTCTTCCCCGCTCCGACCCGGGAGTTCGCGCAGACGCGCGACCAGTTCGGCGACCTGTCGGTGCTCGACACGGGTGACTACCTCTACGGCCTCGTTCAGGGGCAGGAGCACCTGGTCGAGATCGACCGCGGCGTGCAGCTGTACGTGGGGCTCGAAGCGATCGGCGACGCCGACGAGCGCGGCATCCGCACCGTCATGACCACGCTCAACGGTCAACTGCGCCCGGTGTTCGTGCGCGATCGATCCGTGGCGGTCGACGCGCACGAGGTCGAGAAGGCCGACACCTCGGTGCCCGGTCAGGTGGCTGCTCCGTTCTCCGGCGTCGTCACCCTCAAGACGGAGGTCGGAGCGTCGGTGGCGGCCGGGGAACCGGTCGCGTCGATCGAGGCGATGAAGATGGAGGCAGCCATCACCGCCCCCGTCGCGGGCGTCGTCGAGCGCCTCGCCATCGGCGTGACGCAGCAGGTCGACGCGGGAGACCTTTTGGTCGTCATCCGTCCGGCGCACTAATCTTGTGCGGGCGAGGGCCGCGCTCGATGCAGCGCTCCCGAGGCCCGACCGAGCTTGGAGTGACGACGTGACCCCGAAGAACGTGGCAGAGCCGCCGGACGACGAATCCCGCGGTGTGCTCGACGACGCCGCATCCCTGGACACCACGGGGATCGGCATCCTCGGGCACACGGCCCAGGTGAGCGTGCAGTTGCCGAAGGATGAGGACGACGCGCTCGAGGATGACGGCGTCGTCGAGGGCGAGGTCGTCGCCGACCTCATCCTCGACGAACCCGTCGCCGCCGCGAAGGCGGCTGCCGAGATCTCCGAGGTGTCTCTCTCCACACCGATGATCATCGAGCTGCCCGCGGAGCAGGTGGACGCGAGGCCGGCTGCGGCGGAGGTGGAAGAGGACGCCGCGTCGGAGGACGAGGCGGAATCCGACGTCGCGGACGAGGAACTTCCCGTCATCGACGCCGACGAGGTGGTCGTCGAGCAGGACTCCTCCGTCGAACCGGAGGCTGACGTCGACAGCGACCGTCTGGATGACGAGATCATCGAGACCGAAGAGATCGCCGCGGCCGAGGTCGCGGAGTCCGACGGGATCGCGGAGTCCGACGAAGCCGGCGAGGCGGACGAGGCGGCGGATGTCGGGGAAGAGTCGGAGTCGGAGTCGGAGGCGATCCTCGAGCGTGAGAGGGCGGCCGAGGCCGCGCCGGATGTCGTCGCCGTGTCTGACCGCGTCCACGACGGCAGCCTCCCTGAGCAGACGACACCTGAGCAGACGAAGCCCGCGCACACGGAGCCCGAGCAGACGGAGGATGCCGCGCCCGCAGTGCCGGCCGCGGCATCCGCGCCCGTCACCGAGTCCGACCACGAGGCGGAGGCGGCGGCTGCGGCGGCATTCGTCGCGCGAGCCCGCGCCGATCTCGACACCCGCACGCGCACCCGCGCGAGCGATGCCGTGCGACCGAAGGAGGATGCCGTGGTGGAGGAGCGCGAGAAGCCGGTCCCGACCCGTCACGCGGCGCGCGCCTCGCGAGCCGAGGTGCAGCTGACGGCCAAGCGCCTCGACGATCTCAGCGACACCTCGCGCGAGAGCGCCGACCTGCTCACGGCCGACCGGCTGCTCGATCCGCACCGCGTCACGAAGCCCGAGCCCGAGGGCGCCTGGAGTCACTTCCTGTACACGATCTCCGGACGGCGCATCAACATCGGCGACGGTCGACGCGCGCGCGAGCGCAAGGCGCTCACGACGCGCATCGCGGCGCCCTTGTCGGGTGGTGCGCGATTCGTGCCCGTGTTGTCGCGCAAGGGCGGCGTGGGCAAGACGACCCTGACGACGCTGCTCGGCATGGCGCTCGCCGACGCCAGGGACGACCGGGTGATCGCCGTCGACGCCAACCCCGACCGCGGCACGCTGGCCGACCGCGTGGTTCGTCCGCAGCACAACCGATCCGTGCGAGACCTCGTGCGCATCCACGACGAGATCAAGGGGTATCACGACATCTCGGCGGTCGTCTCCCGCGATGCGACCCGCCTCGACGTGCTGGCGTCCGACTCCGACCCCCGCATCGCGGAGGCCTTCAGCGACAGCGACTACCGTGATGTCGCGGAGGTCGCCGCGCACTACTACTCGCTCGTGCTCACCGACACGGGCACGGGGATCGTGCACTCCGTGATGGCAGCGACGCTCGACCTCGCCGATCAGTTCGTCATCGTGTCCGGGCTCAGCGTCGATGAGGCGCGACTCGCGTCAGAGACGCTGACCTGGCTCGAGACGAACGGCTATGCCGAGCAGGCGAGGGACGCCGTCGTCGTGCTCAACCAGTCGCACCCCGGTGCTCCACTGGTGCGTCTCGACGAGCTCGAGAACCACTTCCGCACGCGGGCGAAGCACGTCGTGCGGATGCCGTACGACGCGCAGATCGCCGGCGGCGGCCCGATCGTCTTCGCGAACCTCCAGCCCGAGACGAGGAAGGCGGCGCGGGAGATCG
The DNA here is from genome assembly GCF_041954755.1 of Microbacterium sp. CR_7. Classification (NCBI taxonomy): domain Bacteria; kingdom Bacillati; phylum Actinomycetota; class Actinomycetes; order Micrococcales; family Microbacteriaceae; genus Microbacterium; species Microbacterium sp. CR_7. Next base: position 157,114 of record NZ_JAVAYF010000006.1, on the reverse strand, counting down.
CGGCGCTGCTCGTCGAAGGGCTCCGAGCGAAGGCGGCCTGATGACGGTTCGTGAGATCCGCGTGTTCGGCGACCCGGTGCTCCGCACGGTGTGCGCCCCGATCGAGCAGATCGACGACGGCGTGCGAGCGCTCGTCGCCGACCTCGTCGACACGGTCGAGCTGCCTGGTCGCGCCGGTGTGGCCGCGCCGCAGATCGGTGTCGCGCTGCGCGCGTTCAGCTACAACATCGACGGCGACATCGGATACGTCATCAATCCCGTGCTGACCGAGGTCCGCGGCGAGCCGGTGCCGACGGGGGAGGGCTGCCTGTCGGTGCCCGGTCTCTGGCATGACGCGCTGCGCCACCCGTGGGCGCGGGTCGAGGGGATCGACCTCGATGGCGAGCCGGTGGTGCTCGAGGGTGAAGGGCTGCTCGCCCAGGCGCTCCAGCACGAGACCGACCACCTCGACGGCACGCTCTACCTCTCCCGGCTCGACGCCGACACCCGCAAGCGCGCGATGCGCGAGGTGCGCGAGAGCTCCTGGTTCTGACACCTGTCGAGCCACCCCCCTCACGAACGAACCCGCCCCTTGCGGTCAGCACGCAGGGGGCGGGTTCGAGCGGAAGGGGGTGGTTCGGCGGATCAGCCGCCGATCGCGACGTTGGTGGTCGACACGGGCTCGTCGTAGATCGCGGCGATCTCGTCGGCGAAGTCGTTCATGATCACGTTGCGCTTGATCGACAGCTTCGGCGTCAGGTGGCCCGACGCCTCCGTCCACTCGCTCTCGAGGATCGTGAACTTGCGGATCGACTCCGCCCGCGAGACGCGGGTGTTCGCGGCATCCACCGCGCTCTGCACCTCTGCGCGGACCGCCGCGTTCTTCGCGGCCTCGGCGAGGGGCATGTCCTTATCGAGGCCGTTGTTGGCGAGCCAGGTCGGCAGCATCTCGGGGTCGAGGGTGATGAGCGCCGAGATGAACGGGCGCTGATCCCCGACGACGACGACCTGGCCGATGATCGGGTTCGCGCGGATCGGGTCCTCGAGCGCGGCGGGGGCGACGTTCTTGCCGCCGGCCGTGACGATGATCTCCTTCTTGCGACCCGTGATGGTCAGGAATCCCTCGGAGTCGAAACTGCCGATATCGCCGGTGCGGAACCAGCCGCCGTCGCTGAAGGCCTCTGCCGTGGCCTCGGGGTTGTTCCAGTACTCGCGGAAGACGTTGATGCCGCGCACCTCGATCTCGCCGTCGTCGGCGAGACGCACGCCGACGCCGGGCAGGGCGGGACCGACCGTGCCGATCTTCGACTTGTCGGCCAGATTCACGGTCGCCGGGGCGGTGGTCTCGGTGAGGCCGTACCCCTCGAGGATGACGACGCCGAGGCTGTGGAAGAAGTGGCCGAGGCGCGAGCCGAGCGGTGCGGATCCCGATACGGCGTAGACGACCCGTCCGCCCATGGCCTCACGCAGCTTGCCGTAGACGAGCTTGTTGAACAGGGCGAACTTCAGACGCATGCCGAACGGGATGCTCTTACCCTGCTCCAGCAGTTTCGAGTGCTCGATCGCGACATCGGCGGCGGCGCGGAAGATCTTGCCCTTGCCCCCTGCCTCGGCCTTCTGCTCGGCGGAGTTGTAGACCTTCTCGAAGACACGCGGAACCGCGAGGAGGAACGTCGGCTTGAACGAGCCGAGCGCCGGGAGGAGCTGACGCGTATCGGGCTGGTGCCCGGTGCGGACACCCGCGTGGACGTTGAGGATCGAGATGAAGCGCGCGAAGACGTGCGCGGTCGTGATGAACAGCAGGGTGGACGACCCGGGCGTCTGCACGACCTCGTCGAGAGCCTTGGCGGAGTTGCGGGCGAGCTCGACGAAGTTGCTGTGGGTGAGAACGCACCCCTTCGGGCGCCCCGTGGAGCCCGAGGTGTAGATGAGGGTCGCGATGTCGGAGCCGACGGCGATGCTGCGCAGCCGCTCGATCTCCTCGTCGGCGACGGATGCGCCCTGCGCGGTGAGCGTGTCGATCGCCCCCAGGTGCAGCTGCCAGACCTCGCGCAGCAACGGAAGGTCGCCGCGCACCTCGTCCACGCGTGCGAAGTGCTCGGGCGACTCGACGAGAAGAGCGATGGCACCGGAGTCTTCGAGGATCCACTGGATCTGCGCGGGGGAGCTGGTCTCGTAGATCGGAACCATCACCGCGCCTGCGTAGAACAGGGCGAAGTCGACCAGCGACCACTCGTAGGTGGTGCGGGCGAGGAAGCCCACCTTCTCGCCGGGCTGGATGCCGGCCGCGACGAAGCCCTTGGCCAGCGCGATCACCGCGGACTGGAAGTCGGATGCGGAGATGTCGCGCCATCCGCCGTTCTCCGGGACCGCGAAGAGTGCACGGTCGGGGGTGGCCTTGACGCGCTCGACCAGCAGATCTGAGATGTTCGCGTCGGGGTCGGCGGGGACGACGGCGGGGACTTCAAACTGGACCACGGCAGCTCCTTCGGTACCGGTCGGGCACGGGGTTGCTCCCGAGTCTAGGGCATGGAACCCGGTCGCACGAAGGGTGGAACTCAGTCGCCTCCGAACGCTCGCGAGAGCCCCACGCTGGCGCAGCGGGCGCGCGGCGCTAGACTTCACATCGATGTTCTACTGGCTGATGAAGTACGTCGTGATCGGCCCCGTGGTCAAGGCGGTGTTCCGCCCCTGGATCGTGGGGCGCGGCAACGTGCCCCGCTCCGGAGCGGCGATCCTCGCCAGCAACCATCTGTCGTTCGCGGACTCGATCTTCCTGCCCCTCATGATCGACAGATCGATGTCGTTCCTCGCCAAGAGCGACTACTTCACCGGCCGCGGCCTCAAGGGCTGGGCGACCAAGTTCTTCATGAAGGCGACCGGTCAGATCCCGATCGACCGTTCAGGGGGAAAAGCCTCCGAGGCCTCGCTCAACACCGGTCTGCAGGTGCTCGGGGGAGGCGACCTCCTCGGCATCTACCCGGAGGGGACGCGCAGCCCCGACGGCAAGCTGTACCGCGGCCGCACGGGCCTCGCCCGTATGGCGCTCGAGGCCAAGGTGCCCGTCATCCCCGTCATCATGGTCGACACGGACACGGCGATGCCGATCGGACAGCGTCTGCCGCGCGTCGTGCGGGTCGGCATCGTCATCGGGGAACCCCTCGACTTCTCACGCTACGCGGGGATGGAGAACGACAGATACATCCTCCGGTCCGTCACGGACGAGATCATGGTCGCCCTGCAGAGGCTCGGCGAACAGGAGTACGACGACGTCTACGCGTCGACCGTGAAAGACCGTCTGCCGGCGCGCGTCACACGGCGGTCCTGAGGCATCTGCGCCGCCTCGCGCCCAGTAGGCTGGGAGCCATGCTCCAGCACCACATCGACGCGCTCGACGCGTGGCGTTCGCTCCCGATCAAGCAGCAGCCTCAGTGGCCAGACGCCGAGCGCGTGGCCGAGGTCTCCGCTCAGATCGCTGCGCTACCGCCCCTGGTGTTCGCCGGCGAGGTAGACAACCTCCGCGATCGGCTCGCGCGCGCCGCCTCCGGGCAGGCCTTCCTGCTCCAGGGCGGGGATTGCGCCGAGACGTTCGCCGGCGCCACCGCCGACCAGATCCGCAACCGCATCAAGACGGTCCTGCAGATGGCGGTCGTGCTGACGTATGGCGCCTCGATGCCGATCGTGAAGATGGGCCGCATGGCAGGGCAGTTCGCCAAGCCCCGCTCCAGCGACACCGAGACCCGCGGCGACGTCACTCTGCCCGCGTACCGCGGCGATATCGTCAACGGCTACGACTTCACCGAAGGGTCCCGCCAGGCCGACCCGGGCCGCCTGCTTCAGGGCTACCACACGGCTGCGTCGACCCTGAACCTGATCCGCGCCTTCACACAGGGTGGCTTCGCCGACCTGCGCGAGGTGCACTCCTGGAACAAGGGCTTCGCACAGAACCCCGCCAACCAGCGCTACGAGCGCATGGCTGCCGAGATCGACCGCGCCATCAAGTTCATGGAGGCCGCGGGCGCCGACTTCGACGAGCTCAAGCGCGTCGAGTTCTTCACCGGCCACGAAGGCCTGCTGATGGACTACGAACGTCCGATGACCCGGATCGACTCGCGCACGGACACCCCGTTCAACACGTCGGCCCACTTCCTCTGGATCGGTGAGCGCACCCGCGAACTCGACGGGGCGCACGTCGACTACTTCTCGAAGATCCGCAACCCCATCGGTGTGAAGCTCGGCCCCACGACCACGCCCGAGACGGCGCTCGCGCTCATCGACAAGCTCGACCCGAACCGCGAGCCCGGCCGGCTGACGTTCATCACGCGCATGGGCGCGGGCAAGATCCGCGACGCGCTGCCGCCGCTGCTCGAGGCCGTCCGTGATTCCGGGGCTCAGCCGCTCTGGGTCACCGACCCCATGCACGGCAACGGCATCACGACCCCCACCGGCTACAAGACCCGTCGATTCGACGACGTGGTCGACGAGGTCCGCGGCTTCTTCGAGGCGCACCGCGCGGTGGGTACGTTCCCCGGTGGCATCCACGTCGAGCTCACGGGCGACGACGTCACCGAGTGCCTCGGCGGCTCAGAGCAGATCGACGAGGCCGCTCTCGCCACCCGCTACGAGAGCCTCTGCGACCCGCGTCTCAACCACATGCAGTCGCTCGAGCTGGCGTTCCTCGTCGCAGAAGAGCTCGAGAAGCGCTGACGGCAGCATCCACACGACGAAGGCCCTCCTCGGATCGAGGAGGGCCTTCGTGGTCTGCGGACGATGGATGCCGCTCAGCCGCTGAGCTGGATGGAGAGCTTGACGGTACCTCCGCGGGGGAGCTGCTTGTCCGCCCCCGGATCCTGCGCCGTGACCTTCGCCAGATCGGCGAAACCGGGCAAGTCACCCCAGGCGGCGTAGGTCGCGGTGAAACCCGCTCCCTCGATGATCCGCTTGGCCTCGACGAGCGTCTTGTTCGTGACGTTGGGCACGGGGAAGAGCTCCGGGCCCTTCGAGACGATGAGCTGCACGGTGTCTCCGGGGCGCCAGTTGCCCTCTTCCGCACGGTCGGACACCCCGATGACGAGGTCCTTCTCGAGCTTCTCGCTGAACGCGTAGACGATCTCCGGGGAGACCTGCAGCTGCTTGTCGGTGAGCGTCGTCGTGGCCTGATCGACCGACATCCCGCTGACGTCGGGGAACGGGCCGGCCGAGACGTAGAGCTCGACGGAGTCGTCTTCGAGCAGATCGCACCCGTCGCCGCAGCCGTACACCTCGCCGCCGTCGCGCGGGGTCACGAAGGCGTTGATGACCCGCCCGGCTTCGGCGTCGGAGAAGAGGAGCAAGGGCTGCTCCGCCACGTTGACCTTGATGTCGCCGAGGTAGTCCCGCGCCTCCTGCTCGGTCTTGCCGTTGAGGGCCTCTGCGGTGTGGCTGGCCGGGCCGATCGAGATGAACACCGTGACCTCGGTGCCCTTGTCGAGCCGCTCGCCCTCTTCGGGATCGGTGCGGATCGCCTGATCCCTCGCGACTTCGATCGAGTTCTCTTCACCGCGGACCGGGACGAAGCCCTCCTCGGTGAGAGCGGACGCCGCTTGGTCGTAGGTGAGTCCCGCCACATCGGGCACGGCCACGAGAGAGCCCGGGCCGGAGCCGAACCACCAGCCGACGCCGCCCGCGACGGTGGCGAGCAGCAGCACGAGGGTGAGGAGCAGGGCGCCGCGCGCACGGCGACGAGAGGAGCGCCGCCGCAGCAGGGTGGCGTTGTCGACGGCCTGAGGCGCCGGAGCCGTCGGGTCGGTGAGCACCATCGTGCTCGGCATGATCTTGGTGAGCTCGGCGGAATCCGCCTGCGAGCGCTGTGGAGCGGTCGCCGCAGCGACGGCGGGCGCGATGCCCAGGTCGCGCTCGATGTCGCGCAGGCGCTCGAGCATCTGCTGGGCGTCGTCCGGTCGCTCGTCCGGGGACTTCTCGGTCGCCCACAGCACGAGTTCGTCGAGCTGCTCGGGCACCGCCGGGTTGCGGACGCTCGGGCGGGGCACCGACTCCGTCGCGTGCTGGAACGCGATCTGCATGGGTTGCTCGCCCTTGTACGGCTGCTCGCCGACGAGCATCTCGTACAGCATGATCCCGAGGGCGTAGATGTCGCTGCGCGCGTCGGCCGTACCGCGAGTGACCAGCTCGGGCGCGAGGTACGCGATCGTGCCGAGCAGCTGCTGACCGGTCGCGGTGTTGGCGGTGGTGGCGCGGGCCAGACCGAAGTCGCCGATCTTGATGCGGCCGTCCTCCGCGAGGAGCACGTTCTCGGGCTTCACGTCGCGGTGGACGATGCCGGCGCGGTGCGCGGCCGACAGGCCCGCGAGCACGGCATCCATGATGGTGATCGTCTGCGGGACCGTGAGTCGCTTCTGCTCGCGGAGCAGCTCGCGCAGAGTGATGCCCGGCAGGTACTCCATGACCAGGTATGCCAGCTCGCCGTCCTGCCCCTGATCGAAGACGTTGACGACGTGCGGGTCGGCCAGACGGGCAGCCGACCGTGCCTCCTGGATGAACCGGCTCTGGAAGGACGAGTCGTCGCTGAGATGCGCGTGCATGACCTTGAGGGCGATGCGGCGCTCGAGACGCAGGTCTGTCGCGACGTACACGGTGGCCATGCCGCCGCGGGCGATCCGAGCGCGGACCCGGTACCGACCGTCGACAAGCCGCCCGATGAGGGGGTCGGCCTGCTGATTGGTCGTCACGTCAAGATTCTATTGAGGACTGCCTGAAAGCTCCGGGAACGGCTCGCCCTCTGCTCCTGCGCGTTTGCCTCGAACGGGCTCATCCGTACTGCACGAGCCACTGGTACGCCTGCGTCTCCCACAGTCCGTATCGCTCGGGATAGGCGGAGATCTGCACGGCCTGCGCGGCATCCGTGAAGCGCATCGACTCCCAGCCGGGGATGTCGAGCAGGCCGCGGGTGGCCTGGCCGTTGGGGTCGCCGGCGCCGCCGAAGAACACTCGCGTGCTGCGGTCGGCGTCGAGGATCTGCTCCGCAGAGCCCCACCCGGTGCTCGGGCGCTGCTGGAAGAGGCCGAGCGAGTCGCGGTCGCCCCAGGAGAGGTTGCGCATGCTCGACTCGACCATCGCGGTCGCGAGTCCGATCGCGATCGCGCGATCCGAGACGCCGAGCTGCCGGCCGATGCGGATGATCAGGGCCGCGTTGCCGGCCTGCTCCGCGTCGAGCGCCGCTGAGGACTGCGATGGCGCGGCAGGCGCCGGCGCTGCAGCGGGGGCGGCTGCGGGGGCCGCGGGCGCGCCGCCGACGGCGATGCTCTGCCCGGGATAGATGATCGAACCCGAGGACAGGCCGTTCAGGGCGAACAGCGCGGCCGTGGTCGTGCCGTACTTCTGGGCGATGCCGAACAACGTGTCCCCAGCGGCCACGACATGGGTCTGCGCCGCGGCCGGAGGCGGGGGAGTCAGGGGCGCTGCGGCGGCGGGAGCGGGAGCGGGGATGCTGGCGCCGGAGACCGCGAGACTCTGCCCGGGGTGGATGACCGAGGCGCGCGTGAGGCCGTTGGCCGCGAGCACGGCGTCGACCGTGGTGCCGTACTTCTGCGCGATGCCGAAGACCGTGTCACCGCTGACCACGACGTGCGAGGCGCCCGCGGGCGCGGTGGTGACCGAGACCGGAGCCGCGGGGGCTGCAGCGGTCGCGCCCGAAAGGGTCAGCGACTGGCCGGGATAGATGACCGAGCGCCAGGTGAGTCCGTTCCAGGCGAGGACGTCGACCGTGCGGAGGCCGTGCTGTCGAGCGATCGACGAGACGGTGTCTCCCGGCTGCACCACGTAGCTGGAGGGAGTCGTCGTTGCAGGGACGATCCGGCCGGGGCCCGCCTGCATCCGTTCGATCGAAGCGGTGTCGGCCTGGGCTGGAACGACCGCGAGGGGTCCGGTGAGGGATCCGATGACCGCGGCGGGTACTCCTATCTGCAGGTATCGGGCGCGACGGCGTGCGAGTGGCTGTCTCAAGGCTTCCCCCTTGTTCGGCGTCTGCCTACGCTGACACGGGTGTAGACAGAAGTCAACAAGAGTGACGCATGTGACAGATGTGATCAGGCACGTCCGCATGCGATCATCTCGCGGAGATGAGATAGTGAACAGCGTGTCTGAGCAGTCTGAGAACCACCTTCCCGAGAACGGCGCCACCCCGACCGAGTGGCTGACGATGCCCGACCTGGTCGAGGTGCTGGGTGAGCCGCTCGGCCGCGTCCGTCGCCTCATCGACGAGCACTACCTCATCGGGTCGCGTCGATCCGGCGTCTTCGCCGTGCCGTCGGTGTTCATCGTCGACGGCCACCCGCTCTCGTCCCTGCGCGGGACCGTCATCGCACTGCAGGACGCCGGTTTCACCGATGACGAGGTCGTCGACTGGCTGCTCGCCGACGAGGAGACGCTGGGCCGCTCGCCGATCGCCGCGCTGCTCGCCGGCCACAAGAGCGAGGTCCGTCGCATCGCGCGCACCCTCGCCTGATCGATCGGCGGTGTGAGGCCGCCGGCTCCGGGGGTCAGGCTGCGCGCACGGTCGCCGCGCGGGCGAGATCGCGCAGGTCTCCAACGGCTGCGTTGTCGAGGCGTGCGCCCGAGAGCGCGCGGTCGGCCTCTTTCGCGTAGTCGTCGATCATCGACTCCACGCGCTCGAGAGCACCCGACTCGGAGATGGTCGCCTGCAGGAAGCGGATCTGCTCGGGGGTGAGCTCGGGGTCGCCGAGCATCTCGTCGAACAGGTTGCGCGCCGAGATGTCGAGAGTCTGCCGCGTGAGCGCGACGAGGACCGTGCGCTTGCCCTCACGGAGATCGTCTCCGGCTGGCTTGCCGGTGACGGCCGCATCGCCGAACACCCCGAGCACGTCGTCGCGCAGCTGGAAGGCCATGCCCACGGGGTGCCCGAACCGACGCAGGGCGCGCAACTGCTCCACATCGGCCTCGGCGACCGCCGCGCCCAGCACGAGCGGCTGCTCGATGCTGTACCTCGCCGACTTCAGCGACACCACTCGCAGAGCGCGTTCGACGTGCGACTCGGTGGCGTTCACGCTCCAGGCGGACTCCTCGGCGATGTCGAGGAACTGACCGACCGTGACGTCCCGCCGCATGCGCGCATACTCTCGGCGGATGGTGCCCGCGTGGGGGAGGGAGTCGACGGCATCCTCGAACAGGTCGTCGCTCCAGGCGACGAGCAGGTCGCCGAGCAGGATCGCCGACGAGCGGCCGAACGCCGCGGCGTCGCCGGTCCATCCGGCCTCGCGGTGCGACGCCTCGAGCGCGCGATGCGCGGCCGGACGTCCGCGACGGGTGTCGGAGTTGTCGATGATGTCGTCGTGCACGAGCGCGGCGGATTGGAAGATCTCGAGCGCCGCGCAGACGTCCCAGAGCGGATCGTGCTCGACCGCCCCACGGTCGCGGTGGCGGGCCACCGACCGCCAGCCCGCATGGCAGAAGCGCGCGCGCAGCCGCTTCCCGCCGACGAGGGTGTCGGCACCGGACTCGACGAGGGCGGCGGCATCCGGTCCGTAGGCGATCGCCTCCGCACGCATCCTGTCGAGGAACGACTGCAGGCGGGCGGCCACCGCATCGGGCACGGGGGAAGGGGTCGGCACGACTCCCAGCATACGTAAAGCCAATGAGGGGCCCGCTCACTAGCCCGCGACCTCATACCGCGCGTAGAATGAGGAGACCATACCCGAGGGGGACGAAATGCCACTCTCCGAACAGGAGCAGCGTCTGCTCGACGAGATGGAGCGCCATCTCCTCCACAATGACGCCGATGTCGTGAGTGCGCCGTCAGGCGACCGAGCACTCAGCTATCGCAATCTCGTTTACGGGGCGCTTCTGCTGCTCGCCGGCGTCGGCGGGTTGATCGTGGGTGTCATCCTCGGCGACGTGTGGGGTGTCGTGGTGGGAGTCATCGGCTTCGCCGCCATGCTGGGCGGCGTGATGCTCGCCGTTACTCCCGTGCGACGGCCGACCTCGTCGACGCCGACCGAGCGCGCCCCCAAGAAGGCGCGCGGATCGGTCTCCTTCATGGACCGCATGAACGATCGCTGGGATCGCCGTCAAGACGGTCGCTGACCTCCACTTCTCCTCGAAGGCCCGGATGCTCTGAGCATCCGGGCCTTCGTCGTATCCGGATGCTGTCGTGGGAATTTCCTCCACTCGCCCTCCACCGTCCTCCACTCGGCGATTTCCGTGTGATTCCGCGACTCTCTCGCCGCGCCCTGAGGCTCGTGCGTGCCTTCGCGCCGTCTCCGGGCAATTCACCATAGGTTTGTGGAGGAAAGTGGAGTAAAGTGGGGTGCACCTCGAAGTTGGCCGGACGAAGAGGGGGTGATGGCCGATGCTGCTGGGTACGCACTCTCCGAAGCTGGACGACAAAGGGCGGGTCATCCTCCCTGCGAAGTTCCGCGAAGACCTCGGTGGCGGCATCGTCGTCACGCGGGGCCAGGAGCGCTGCCTCTACGTCTTCAGCACGGCCGAGTTCGAGGCGATGCACGAGCGGATCCGTCAGGCGCCGCTCGCCAACAAGCAGGCGCGCGACTTCATGCGCCTGTTCCTCTCCGGTGCCAGTGCGGAGATGCCCGACAGTCAGAACCGCATCACCATCCCCGCGCACCTCCGCCAGTACGCGGGCCTGCAGAAGGAGCTCATCGTCACCGGAGTCGGCGCCCATGCCGAGATCTGGGATGCAGAGAGCTGGAACGCCTACCTCGCCGCCGGCGAGGAGTCCTACGCCGACCTGGAGCAGGAGGTGATTCCGGGACTGTTCTGACCACGGCTGTGATGCCCCGCCGCTCCCGCCCCGACACACTTCCCCGGTGCCGGGTCGAGAAGCGGAGGGGGATCAGGGCCCTGGTCACCGAGACAGAGGTCACCCGAGAAAGATCATGAACCTCCGCGACATCCACACCCCGGTCCTGCTCGAGCGCTGCATCGAGCTGCTCGCCCCCGCCCTCCAGCGCGACGGGGCGATCCTCGTCGATGCCACTCTCGGCATGGGAGGGCACTCCGAGGCGCTCCTGGAGCGGTTCCCGAACATCCGACTGGTCGGGCTCGACCGTGACACCGACGCCCTGCGCATCGCGGGGGAGCGCCTCTCGCGCTTCCGCGATCGCATCACGCTCGTCCACACCGTGTACGACGAGATCGGACTGCACGCGCAAGGCGCGTCCGGCATCCTCTTCGACCTCGGCGTCTCATCCCTGCAGCTCGACGAGGCGGATCGCGGGTTCGCGTACTCGAAGGATGCCCCGCTCGACATGCGCATGGATCAGACCCAGGGCGTGACCGCCGCCGAGGTCATCGCCACGTACAGCGAGGGCAACCTGCGCCGGATCTTCGAGCGCTACGGCGAGGAGAAGCTCGCCGGCCGGTACGCCCGTTTCATCATCGAGGCGCGTCAGCAGAAGCCCATCACGCGATCGGGAGAGCTTGTCGACATCCTCGTCGCGGCGACTCCCGCCGCTGCCCAGCGCGCCGGGCACCCCGCGAAGCGCGTCTTCCAGGCCCTGCGGATCGAGGTCAACACCGAGCTCAGCGTGCTCGCAGACGCGATCCCCTCCGCCATGGACTCCCTCGCGCTCGGAGGTCGGATCGTCGTGATGTCGTACCAGTCGCTCGAGGACCGCCTCGTGAAGCAGGCGTTCGCGGCGGGCGCCGCGTCCACCGCGCCGAAGGGCCTCCCGGTCGAGCTGCCCGAACACGCACCGCGCTTCCGCATCATCACCCGCGGAGCGGAACTGGCCGATGACGACGAGCGGGCACGTAATCCCCGCGCGATCCCCGTGCGCCTCCGGGCCGCCGAGAAGGTGCGTGACGCATGAGTCTCCCCGCAGCAGCGCGAGCCCCCAGGACCGTCGAGAGGGAGGCGCCGAGCCGCGCGCCTCGTCGACGGCTGCAGCCGGTCACGGGCACGCCGACGCGCCGCAAGCCCAAGCTGGCGTACGCACTGGTGGCTCTCGCCGGTGCCATGGCGATCGGCGCGGCCCAGATCGGACTGTCGCTCGCCATCACGCAGGACTCGTTCCTGCTCGCCAGCCTCACCTCGCAGCAGCACGACCTCGACCTCCGCACCGACGCGCTGCAGGAGGACCTCACGGGTCTCAGCTCTCCGCAGGCGTTGGCGACGGGCGCGGCATCGCTCGGGATGGTCGTCGCGGGCACCCCCTCCTACCTCCGTCTCAGCGACGGCGCCATCTTCGGCCAGGGGACGGGCGCAGGCGGCACGTCGACGATCGATCCGAACGGTGCAGGAGCGGTCGGGAACGCGCTGCTCCAGGCCCCGGTCACCGCGACGGCGACGGATGATGCCGCCGACGCCGCGAGCGGCCAGACGCAGCAGGAATTGCCACCGGCGATCACCGACGGCCTTCCCAGCCCCACGACGCGCTGAACCGACCACCACGATCCGACGGAGAGAGTCCATGACGACACGAGCCACCCGGACGCCGCGGCGACGCACGGTCGTCGCACTGGCCGTGATCCTCTCGATCCTCGCCGCGTTCATCGTGCGCCTCATCGACATCCAGATCGTCCGCGCCGACGAGCACGTGTCGCAGTCGCTCGAGTTCATCTCCCACGGCACCACGATCTACGGCGACCGCGGATCGATCGTGGACTCGGACGGCAACGTACTCGCCGAGAGCGTGGCCGTGTACGACGCCAACGTCGACCCGAAGGTCATGAACCTGCTCGAGACGGACGAGAAGAACCCACCGAAGATCCCGTGGGCGGAAGCCGCACAGCGGATCGCCGAGATCACGGGCGTGGACGCCGAGACGCTCCGGACGGGAGTCGAGGCACAGCATGCCGCGGACCCCGAGTCGCAGTGGTACCAGGTGAAGACGGGCCTCAACGCCGAACAGTACATCCAGTTGAAGGAGCTCAAGGCCGACGGTGTGAAGTACCTGCACTTCGAGGAGCGCGAGACGCGGGTGTACCCGAACGGCGCGGTCGCCGGCAACGTCGTCGGTTTCCTCGACGGCACCGGCGCGGCGCAGGCAGGCGTCGAGAAGATGGATGACAGGTGCCTCGCGCCGACGAACGGCGAGGAGAGCTACCGCACCGGCAAGGACGGGGTCATCATCCCGGGCAGCGAGAGCCGGACGGATGCCGTGGACGGGGGAACCGTACAGCTGACGATCAACAGCGACCTGCAGTGGTACATGCAGCAGATGATCGCGGAGGAGGCGCAGGCGCAGGGCGCCAAGGGCGGCACGGTGACGGTGGTCGAGGTGGCGACGGGCAAGATCCGCGCCGCCGCTGAGTGGCCGACCATGGACCCCAACGACCTCAACGCCTCGAGCTCGGACACCTGGGGCAGCAAGCTCTTCACCTACCCGTTCGAGCCGGGGTCGACCTTCAAGGCGGTGACCGCGGCAGCCGTCATGGAGAACGGGGGCGTCACGATGACGAGCCCGACGGTCTCGGCATCCTCGAAGGAGAAGTTCCCGAACGGCGCCGTGATCAACGACGCGTTCGTGCATCCGACGTTCCAGTACACCCTCGCCGGCGCGCTCATCGACTCGTCGAACGTGGCGCTGTCGAAGTTCGGCACCATGGTGAGCCCCGATGTGCGCCACGACTATCTGCAGCGCTTCGGCGTCGGCGAGACGACCGTCGGCTTCCCCGACGAGTCGTCCGGCCTCCTGCACCCCACCGACCAGTGGGACAACCAGTCGCTCTACACCACGACCTTCGGGCAGTACTTCACGGTGACCGCTCCGCAGCTCGCAGGCGCGTACCAGGCGATCGCGAACGGCGGCGAGAAGATCGGCCTCTCGCTGGTCGAGTCGTGCACCGCACCGGACGGCACGACCGTCACACCCGACGCCCCGAGCCGTGAGCAGATCATCCAGCCGCAGACGGCGGCCGATCTCACCCGGATGCTCGAGAACGTCGCGGTGCAGGGCGGGAACGCGGAGCGCATCCAGGTCCCCGGGTACCGCGTGACCAGCAAGACCGGTACCGCGCAGATCCCCGACGGCAACGGCGGTTACAAGCAGGGCGTGTACTACACGAGCATGGTGGGCTTCGCGCCCGTCGACGATCCGCAGTACGTCGTCGTGGTGACTCTCGACGAGCCGACTAGAGTTACATCATCCGCGGCGACCGCGTCGGCCTTCCAGAAGGCGATGACGCAGACCATGAAGACGTACCGCGTGATGCCGTCCTCCACCCCGATGGACGCACTGCTTCCGAAATTCGAATGATCGGCGCGCCCGCGCCTGGAGATGTCATGATCGCCCTGTCGCTTGCCGAGATCGCCGCCGTCCTGGGGGGTGATCTGCGGCTCGCCGGAGAAGCCACGGCCGAGACCGTGGTGGACGGCGTCGTCGACACCGACTCGCGGAACATGGGCCCCGGCTCGATCTTCGTCGCGAAGCCCGGCGCAGCGACCGACGGCCACAATTTCGTGGGTTCGGCTGCCGCGTCAGGCGCCGCGCTCGCGATCGTCGAGCGCCCTGTCGACGAGGAGATCACGCAGATCGTCGTCCCGGACGCGGTGCGCGCGCTGGCCGACCTCGCGCGAGAGGTCGTCGCACGGGTCCGCGCGGCCGGCTCGCTCAAGATCATCGGCATCACCGGCTCGAACGGCAAGACCACGACCAAGAACTTCCTGGCGCGGATCCTGTCGGAGGAAGGGGCCACGGTGGCCCCCATCGCCTCGTACAACAACGAGGTCGGCGCCCCCGTCACGATGCTGCGCGTCACGCACGGCACCCGCTTCCTCGTCAGCGAGTTCGGAGCCGACGCGCCCGGCAGCATCGCCCGCCTGGCCGGCCTCGTCGAGCCCGACGTGGTGGTCGTGCTCATGGTCGGCATGGCCCACGCCGGCGGCTTCGGGGGTATCGAGGCGACCGCGAAGGCGAAGTCCGAGCTCGTGGCGGCCGCCACCCCCACCGGCACGGCCGTGCTGAACATCGACGATCCGCGTGTCGCCGCGATGCGCGAGCTCGCCGAGTCGCGGGGCATGAACGTCGTCGGGTTCGGCCAGGGCGCCGCGGCGCAGGTGCGGGCGGAGGGGCTCGAGGTCACGGCATCCGGCACCTCCTGCGTGATCGAGGCAGCCGGCGCGCGTGTGCCGCTGCGCCTCCGCGTCCTCGGAGCGCATCACATCAACAACGCCCTCGCAGCCATCGCCGCCGCCGGGGTGCTCGGCGTCTCGACGGCGGATGCCGTCGAGCGACTCGAGACCGTGGAGATCGCGGAGCGCTGGCGCATGCAGCCACTCGGCAACGACCGTGTCCGCATCATCAACGACGCCTACAACGCGAGCCCGGACTCCATGGCGGCCGCACTGCGCACGCTCGCGCAGATCACCGGCCCCGGAGAGCGCACGGTGGCCGTCCTCGGCGCCATGAGCGAGCTGGGTGAGACCGCGGGGGAGGAGCACGACCGCATCGGCCTGCTCGCCGTGCGTCTCAACATCCAGCGCATCGTGGTCGTCGGACCCGAGGCGCGCCGCCTCTACATCTCCGCGATCGGCGAAGGGTCGTGGGACAGCGAGGCCGTCTTCTTCCCCGACCAGGACGCGGCTTTCGAGTACCTGCGCGAGGAGCTCCGCGACGGCGATCGTGTGCTCGTCAAGTCCTCCAACTCGGTCGGGCTCCGGCATCTCGGTGATCGTCTGGGAGAATTGTTCTCGTGAGGTCACTCATCATGGCGGCGGCCATCTCGCTCGCCTTCACACTCTTCCTGACTCCCGTCTTCCTCCGGCTCTTCCGCAAGTGGGGATGGGGTCAGGTCATCCGCACTCCCGAGGCGCTCGAGAATCCGAGCCATGAGGCGAAGCGCGGCACCCCGACCATGGGCGGTGTCATCTTCATCGCCGGCACGATGGTGGGGTACTTCACCGGCGTCCTCGTCGGCGGAGGAACACCGGCGCTGTCGGCGATCCTCGTGATCTGGCTCATGGTGGGCTTCGGAGCCGTCGGCTTCATCGACGACTACATGAAGGTGCGCAGCCAGCGGAGCCTCGGCCTCTCCGGATGGCGCAAGATCATCGGGCAGCTGATCGTGATGATCCCGTTCGGCATCGTCGCGCTGAACTTCCCGAACAAGTTCGACCAGACGCCCGCGTCGGGATCGATCTCCCTGTTCCGCGACATCCCGTGGCTCAACCTGTTCGCGTTCACGGTCGTCGTCGGCTGGGTGCTGTACCTGCTGTGGATCTCGGTGATCGGCGTCGCGACCTCGAACAGCGTGAACCTCACCGACGGACTCGACGGTCTCGCCGCCGGCGCCGGTGTGATCGTCGTGGGCGCGTACAGCCTCATCGCCTTCTGGCAGTTCAAGCAGTCGTGCGTCGGCGAAGGGGTCGAGAAGGCAGCGATCGGCGGATGCTACGAGGTGCGCGACCCGTTCAGCCTCGCCATCGTCGCTGCGTCCTTCGCGGCGAGCCTCATCGGCTTCCTGTGGTGGAACGCCCCGAAGGCCAAGGTGTTCATGGGCGACGTGGGCTCGATGGCCATCGGCGGCGTCATCACCGCCATGGCGATCCTCACGCGCACCGAGCTGCTGCTGCTCGTGATCGCAGGCGTGTTCGTGCTCGCTTCGGGCTCCGTCATCCTGCAGCGCGCGTACTTCAAGATCACCCGCGGCAAGCGGCTGTTCCTTATGAGCCCGTTCCACCACCACCTCGAGATGCGCGGCTGGTCGGAGGTCACCATCGTCGTGCGGATGTGGATCATCGCCGGGCTCCTCGCCGTCTCGGCGGTCGGCCTCTTCTACGTGGAATGGCTGACCCGTGTCGGTTGATTCCCGGCTCGCATCGCTCACCAGCTGGAACGCCGACTGGGCGGGTCTTCGCGTCGCGGTGCTCGGCCTCTCGATGACGGGTTTCTCGGTCGCCGACACTCTCACGGAGCTCGGCGCCGAGGTGCTCGTGCTCAGCGAGTCGGCCGACGAGGAGTACGCGAAGCTCGTCCCGGTCATCGGGGCGCGCCTCGAGCTCGGCTCACTGAGCGACGTGCCGCAGACCCTCGTCGACTTCGACGCGCAGGTCGTGATCGCATCCCCGGGGTTCGCGCCCGCGCACCCCGTCATCCGCTGGGTGCGGGAATCGGGCATCGCGTTGTGGGGCGACGTCGAACTCGCCTGGCGGGTGCGGGACAAGGTCGTGCGCGCCGACGGGACCCCGGCCGACTGGGTGCTCATCACGGGGACGAACGGCAAGACCACCACGACCCAGCTCACGGCGAGCCTGCTCGTCGAGGGCGGACTGCGCGCGGCTCCGTGCGGGAACATCGGGGTGCCGGTGCTGGATGCCGTGCGCGACCCCTCCGGCTTCGACGTTCTGGTCGTCGAGCTCTCCAGTCATCAGCTCTGGTACCTCGGCCTCGCGGAGCCGGAGGGCGAGCTGTACCCCCATTCGTCCGTCTGCCTGAACCTGGCCGACGACCACCTCGTCTGGCACGGCAGCGCCCGCGCCTACCGCGACGCGAAGGCGCTCGTCTACCGCAACACCCGCGTGGCCTGCGTGTACAACAAGGCCGATGAGGCGACCCGCCTGATGGTGGAGGACGTCGAGGTGGTCGAGGGGGCGCGCGCGATCGGGTTCGACCTCGGCATCCCCGGACCCAGCGATCTGGGGGTCGTCGAGGGACTCCTCGTCGATCGCGCGTTCCTCGACGATCGCGCACGCAGCGCACTCGAGCTCACGACCGTCGCGGATCTCGAGACCGCCGGGCTCAGCGCTCCGCACATCGTGCAGAACATCCTCGCGGCGAGTGCGCTCGCACGGTCGCTGGATGTCGCCCCCGAGGCGATTCACGACGCGCTGCAGAGCTTCCGTCTCGACGCTCACCGCATCCAGGTCATCGCCCGCCACGCCGGCATCACCTGGGTCGACGATTCCAAGGCGACCAACCCGCACGCCGCGGCGTCGTCGCTGCGCGCGTACCCCGGCGCGGTGTGGGTCGTCGGGGGAGACCTGAAGGGCGTCGACATCGCCGGCCTCGTCGCCTCCGCAGGCGCGACGGCCCGCGCAGCGGTCGTGATCGGCGTCGAGCGATCCGAGGTCGTGACGGCATTCGAGCGACACGCGCCGACGGTGCCCGTGTTCGAGGTCGATGCTGGCGAGACTGGTCAGGTCATGAACCGCGTCGTGGAGATCGCTGCGGGGATCGTCGACGGCGAGGGCACGGTGCTGCTGGCTCCCGCCGCGGCATCCTTCGATCAGTTCACGAGCTACGCGGATCGCGGCCGCCGCTTCGCCGAAGCGGTGCAGGACTGGATAGACCGGGGGAGCGCCGATGACACAGGTCGCACGCCCCCCGCGCTCTGAGTCCGGGTCTTCGGGCGGCCTCGCCGCACGTGTCTCGCTCGGACGCCGCTTCACGCCGCTCTCGACCGAGTTCCTCATGATCGCCTCCGCGGCGCTGCTGCTGACGATCTTCGGGCTCGTCATGGTGCTGTCCGCGACCAGCGCCACCGCCGTCTCCCGGGGCGAGAACCCGATGGACGGCGCTCTGCGCCAGGGCGTGTTCGCCGTGCTCGGCGTTCCGTTGATGTTCCTCATCTCGAGGATGCCGGTCCGCTTCCTCAAGCGCATGGCCTGGCCGGCGCTGTTCGGCGCTATCGCGCTGCAGCTGCTCGTCTTCACCCCCCTCGGCATCGAGGACGGCGGAAACCGGAACTGGATCAAGATCGCCGGCTTCACCCTGCAGCCGTCCGAGTTCCTCAAGCTCGCGCTCGCGCTGTGGATCGGCTACGTGCTCATGCGCAAGCAGACGATGCTCGGCACGTGGCACCAGGTCTTCATCCCCGTCGTTCCCGTCGGCGCGCTCGCGATCGGCACCGTCCTCGCAGGCAAGGACCTCGGTACCGCCATGGTGCTCGTGCTCGTCCTCCTGGGCTGCCTCTTCTTCTCGGGGGTGAAGCTGCGGCTCTTCATCCTCCCGGTGCTGCTCGGCATCGCCTCGGTGATCGCCCTGGCCGTCACCAGCCCCGATCGGATGCGGCGCATCACAGCGACGTGCTCGGACATGTCCGCCTACACCGGCGACTGCTACCAGTCGATCCACGGCATCTGGGGCATGGCCTCGGGCGGAGTGTTCGGCGTCGGCCTGGGCAACTCGCAGGAGAAGTACGGCTGGCTCCCCGCCGCGGGCAACGACTTCATCTTCGCGATCGTGGGGGAGGAGCTCGGCCTCATCGGCTGCGTTGTCGTGCTCGCGCTGTTCACGCTCTTCACGGTCGGTGCCTTCCACATCATCCGCAAGACTTCCGACCCGTTCATCCGCGTCGCCGCCGGCGGTGTCACGGTCTGGATCACGGGACAGGCCGTGCTGAACATCGGCGTCGTCATCGGCGTGTTCCCGGTCATGGGCGTGCCATTGCCCTTCATGTCGCAGGGAGGGACGGCGCTGCTCGCCGTGCTCATCGCCTGCGGCGTGCTCCTCGCCTTCGCCAGGACGATCCCGGCCGCAGAGGCACGCGCGACTGAGCGGGCAGCCTCGCCGGGACGGGCGCGCTCTGCTGGACGGGGCCCCTCGGCCGCGCGGGGTAGGGTCTCACGGTGACCACCTACCTTCTCGCCGGCGGGGGAACCGCCGGTCACGTCAACCCCCTGCTCGCCGTCGCCGACGGACTGCGTTCGCGCGACGCGGAGGCATCGGTGCTGGTGCTCGGCACGGCGGAGGGACTGGAGTCCCGGCTGGTGCCCGCACGAGGCTACGAGCTGCTCGTGGTCGACAAGGTGCCGTTCCCGCGGCGTCCCGACGCGCAGGCGGCGCGGTTCCCGCTGCGGTTCCGTCGGGCGGTCGCCCAGGTGCGCGACCACATCCGCGCGCACGGCGTCGACGTCGTCGTCGGATTCGGCGGCTACGCTTCCGCTCCGGCCTATGTCGCCGCGCGCCGCGAGCGGATTCCGTTCGTCGTGCACGAGGCCAACGCGCGACCCGGTCTCGCGAACGTGCTCGGCGCTCGTCGTGCCGCCGCAACGGGCGTCGCCTTCGCCGGCACCCCGCTGCGCGGGGGCGAGGTCGTCGGCATGCCGCTGCGCAGAGAGGTCATCGAGCTCGATCGTGCCGCGGTGCGCGACGAGGCAGCCGCTCACTTCGGCCTCGACGCAGCGCGCCCCGTGCTGCTCGTCTTCGGCGGATCGCTCGGCGCCCAGCGTCTCAACGACGCTCTGGCCGATTCGTGGGGCGATGTGCTCGCGGCGGGATGGCAGCTGCTGCACGTGACGGGAGAGCGCAGCGACTTGGCCGATCCCGGCGTCCCGGGGTATGCGCTCGTGCGGTACGTCGACCGCATGGACCTCGCGTTCGCCCTGGCTGATCTCATCGTGTCGCGCTCCGGCGCCGCCACGGTCAGCGAGATCAGCGCCCTCGGCATCCCCGCTCTGTACGTGCCGTACTCGGTCGGCAACGGCGAGCAGCGTCTCAACGCCGCGACCGCGGTCGCCGCCGGTGCGGCGAAGCTCCTCGACGACGCCACCTTCGACGGTGACGCCGTGCGACGGATCGTCCTCCCGCTCCTGGGCGATCCCGACCGCCTCGCCGCCATGTCGGCGGCGGCGTCGACGGTCGGGACCCGGAGCGGCACGGAGAACCTCATCGCGCTCGTCGACCGCGCTCTCGCCTCCGTGTGACCGGCGCTGCCCTGCGCCGCTCCGTCCGACCCGAAAAGTAGACTGAACCCGACATGATCAGACCTGACCTCTCCCTCCCGATCCCCGAGTCGATCTCCTCCGCGCACTTCATCGGCATCGGCGGATCCGGCATGAGCGGCCTCGCGCGCATGTTCCTCGACGCGGGCATCCGCGTGTCCGGCAGTGACCGCGCCGACAGCGACAACCTGCGCGCCCTGGCCGCTGCGGGGGCGACCGTCCACGTGGGGCACGACGCCGCACATCTCGGCGATGCCGACACGGTCGTGCACACCGGAGCGATCTGGCCGGAGAACCCCGAGTTCGTCATCGCGAAGGAGCGGGGCCTGCACGTGATCCACCGCTCGCAGGCGTTGCACTGGCTGATCGGCTCCCGCCGTCTCGTGTCGGTCGCCGGCGCCCACGGCAAGACGACGTCGACCGGCATGATCGTGACGGCGCTGCAGGCGCTCGGCGCCGATCCGAACTTCGTGAACGGCGGCGTGATCGAGCAGCTCGGCGTGTCGAGCGCATCCGGCTCCGGCGAGCTGTTCGTGATCGAGGCCGACGAGTCCGACGGGACCTTCCTCCTCTACGACACCGCGGTCGCCCTCATCACGAACGTCGACCCCGACCACCTCGACCACTACGGATCCGACGAGGCGTTCCACGACGCGTTCGTGCGTTTCGCGGACGCGGCGACCGAGGCCGTCGTCATCTCGAGCGACGACGCGGGCGCGCTTCGCGTCGGCGCGGGTCTCTCGCACCCGAACGTCATGACCTTCGGCCAGGCAGAGGGGTCCGATCTCCGCATCACCGACATCGTCGCCGCGGGCCCCGTGGCCGCGACCCTCACGCACGGCGACGCGAGCGTCCGCCTGCAGCTGGCCGTACCGGGCGTGCACAACGCCGTCAACGCGGCGGGTGCCGTCGCCGTCCTGCGCGCCCTGGGATTCGGTCTCGAGGAGTCAGCGCGAGCCGTCGAGGGGTTCGCCGGCACCGTCCGGCGCCTCGAGAAGCACGGCGTCGAGCGAGGAGTCGCGGTCTTCGACGACTACTCGCACCACCCCACCGAGGTGCGGGCGGCTCTGGAGGCGATGAGGTCGATCTCGGGTGAAGGCCGCATCATCGCGATCCAGCAGCCGCACACCTACTCGCGCACGCAGCACATGTTCCGCGAGTTCGCCGACGTGCTCGAGACGTACGCCGACCACACCGTCATGCTCGACGTGTACGGCGCGCGGGAGGACCCGGTCCCCGGGGTCACCGGCGAGCTGGTCAGCGGTGCGTTCCGCGACCCCTCCCACGTGCACTATGTCGCCGACTGGCAGCAGGCGGCCGACTACACGGCATCCGTCGCCCGTGAGGGCGACTACGTGATCACGCTGGGGTGCGGCAACGTCTACCAGATCATCCCGCAGGTGCTCGAGTCGCTGCGGACCATCGAGGCGTAGCGCATGCGCCGCCCGCCCCCGCTCCCGACGCCTGCCGGCGAGTCCGCGGAGAACGCGGCCGCGCGCCGACGGCCCGACACCGCGGTCGGACGGGGCACTGCCGGACGAGGCGGAGCGGCACCGGGGACGATCTCGGAGTTCCCCCCGACGGAGGCCGTCGATGACGACCGTGAGATGTCTGCGCGCGACGTCTGGCGTGCCGCGCGAGCGCGACGGAAGGCGCTTCGTGCGGAGATCCGGCGATTCACCCAGCGGTCGCGTCGCCGCAGGATCGTCTGGCTGACCGCGATCGGGGCCGCTGTCGTGCTCGTGGGCGGGAGCGTCGCGGCCGCCTACAGCCCGTTGTTCGCGGTGGAGAAGATCACCGTGGTCGGCGCGACGACGCTCGACCCTGCCACCCTCGAGGCCGCGCTCGCGGATCAGCTGGGCACCCCGCTGGCGCTCGTGGATTCGAGCGAGGTCAAAGCATCGCTGCTCGCGTTCCCCCTCATCGAGACCTACGCTCTCGAGGCGAAACCGCCGCACGACCTCACGGTGCGCATCGTCGAGCGCACTCCCGTCGGAGTCATCCGCTCCGAGGCGGGGTACACGCTGGTGGATGCCGCGGGCGTCGCGCTGTCGACGACCTCCGACCAGCCGGCGGGTCAGCCGATCCTCAACATCACGGGCGGCACCGACTCCGCGGCGTTCGAGTCGGCGGGGCTCGTCGTGCGCTCCGTTCCCGCGGATCTGCGCGCGGCGCTCACCAACGTCACGGCGACGACGCCCGACGACGTCACGCTGACGCTCAGCACGGGACTGACGATCGTGTGGGGCAACTCAGAGAACTCGCCGACGAAGAGCGAGGTCCTCGCGAAGACGCTGCGCTCCGTGCCAGGGGCGTCGTCGATCGACGTGACCTCGCCGCACGCGGTCGTCGTCGGCTGAGTTCGCTCGGCAAACACACGACACGCCCGTGTCGTTGCGCGCACGCACCCATGCGGCGCTTACCTTCGAACAAGAGAAACCATTGCCGGGAAATACTTTACACCTCTAGTTGAGGTTTAAGGTTCAACCCGGCGGGGGTGGCTCTCCATCAGACAGGCTCGATTATTCGGAGGCCGGCCATGAGCCAGAACCAGAACTACCTCGCCGTGATCAAGGTCGTCGGCGTCGGCGGTGGCGGCGTCAACGCCGTCAACCGCATGATCGAACTCGGTCTCCGCGGAGTCGAGTTCATCGCCGTGAACACCGACGCGCAGGCTCTCCTCATGAGCGACGCCGACGTCAAGCTCGACGTGGGCCGCGAGCTGACTCGCGGACTCGGCGCCGGCGCCGACCCCGAGGTCGGCCGTCGCGCCGCCGAGGACCACGCCGAGGAGATCGAGCAGGCGCTCACGGGTGCCGATATGGTCTTCGTCACTGCGGGCGAGGGAGGCGGCACCGGCACCGGCGGCGCACCCGTGGTGGCCCGCATCGCGAAGTCGATCGGCGCGCTGACCATCGGTGTCGTCACCAAGCCGTTCTCCTTCGAGGGCCGTCGACGCCAGAGCCAGGCCGAGGCCGGCGTCTCCAAGCTCAAGGAAGAGGTCGACACCCTCATCGTGGTGCCGAACGACCGACTGCTGGAGATCAGCGACCGCGGCATCTCGATGATCGAGGCGTTCGCCACGGCCGACCAGGTGCTCCTCGCCGGTGTGCAGGGCATCACCGACCTCATCACGACCCCCGGCCTCATCAACCTCGACTTCGCCGACGTGAAGTCCGTCATGCAGGGTGCGGGTTCCGCGCTCATGGGCATCGGATCCGCGCGCGGTGCCGACCGGGCGATTAAGGCCGCCGAGCTTGCGGTCGAGTCCCCGCTGCTCGAGGCGAGCATCGAGGGAGCGCACGGCGTGCTGCTCTCGATCCAGGGTGGCTCGAACCTCGGCATCTTCGAGATCCACGACGCCGCCGACCTCGTCAAGGAGGCCGCTCACCCCGAGGCGAACATCATCTTCGGTACGGTCATCGACGACACCCTCGGCGACGAGGTGCGTGTCACGGTGATCGCGGCCGGATTCGACGGCGGCGAGCCCTCGCTGCGCCTCGACCCGATGGTGGTCACGCGCCCGGCTGCGGCCAGCACGCTTCCCGAGGTCACGCTCTCGAACGACGAGGAGAGCGCGCCCGCGGCATCCGAGCAGGCCGAGAAGAACGAAGCCGTTCCGCAGCGCGTGACCGCGACGAGCATCGAGCCGGCATTCGCGGACGACGACATCGACATCCCCGAATTCCTGAAGTGACCGACCTGGCTGCCCGGCTGTCGGCGATCGATGAGCGGATCGCCGACGCCGCGCGCCTGGCCGGGCGCGACCCGCGGGAGATCACGCGGATCGTCGTCACCAAGTTCCACCCCGCATCGCTCGTGCGGGAGCTTTCGGCTCTCGGCGTCGCTGATGTGGGGGAGAACCGGCAACAGGAGCTCTCTGCGAAGACCGCCGAGCTCGACGGTCTCGGCGTCCGGTGGCACTTCATCGGTCAGGCGCAGACGAACAAGGCTGCCGCGATCAGACGGAGCGCGGATGCCGTGCATTCCGTCGACCGCGAACGCCTCGCCGACGCCCTGCACAGGGCTGCGGAGGATGACGGCATCCTCGACGTTCTGGTGCAGGTGAACCTCACCGACGACCCAGGGCGCGGAGGCGTCGCCCCCGAAGCGGCGCGGGCCCTGGCCGAGCACGTGCTCACCCTGCCCAGCCTGCGGCTGCGCGGGGTGATGGCCGTCGCGCCCCTCGACGAGGACCCGGCCCCGGCCTTCGCGCGGCTGCGTGCGATCTCCGACGATGTCCGGACCGTCGACCCTTCGGCGACGTGGCTCTCCGCCGGGATGACCGGCGACTTCGTCGAGGCGATCTCCGCGGGTGCGACACACCTTCGGATCGGCTCCGCAATCACAGGACCCCGCCCCGACCGGGGTTAACCTCTAACCAGACCAGCCCGACACGTTCGAACCGGAGGACACGATGGGTAACCCGCTGAAGAAGACCATGGTGTATCTCGGCCTCGCCGACGAGGAAGAGGTCTACGAGGAGGAGCAGCAGGCTCCGGCCCGTGCCCACCGAGAGCGTGACCGCGACCGCGAGCGCGACGAGCCGGCCCCCGCCCCGATCACCCCGCTGCGTCGTCCCGTCGCGGTGCGACAGCCCGCAGGAGGGGCAGTGAACGAGATCCTCACCGTGCACCCCAAGCAGTACCGCGATGCGCAGCTCATCGCCGAGAGCTTCCGTGAGGGAGTGCCGGTCATCATCAACCTCTCGCAGATGAGCGATGCGGACGCCCGTCGTCTGATCGACTTCGCCTCCGGTCTCTCCCTCGGCCTGTACGGCCGCATTGAGCGCGTGACCTCGAAGGTGTTCCTCCTCTCTCCGGAGAACATCAACGTCTCGGGTCACGGGGGCATCGCGCACGCGGACGCAGAGTCCGCGGGCTTCGACCAGTCGTAACCCGTGGGGCTCGTCTCCGTCTTCGCAAGCATCGTCCACACGGCGCTGCTGCTGTACCTCCTCGTCCTCTTCGCACGGTTGATCCTCGACTACATCCCGATGTTCAATCGCGAGTGGCGTCCCAAGGGCGCCGGCCTGGTGGCCGCTGAGGTCGTCTACACGGTCACCGATCCGCCCATCCGGTTCTTCCGGCGGATCATCCCGCCTCTGCGGATCGGATCGCTGTCTCTGGACTTCGGATTCTCGCTGACCATCCTCATCGTGCTGATACTCATGAACATCGTGGGCATCTTCCGCTGAGACGGCCGAGAGTTCTCGAGTCCGGGTGTCGCGGCGTCGCGGCGGACAGGCTCGGGGACTATGCTTGGCTCCCAGGTGCGCGCCCCGGGTTCGCGCCACATCACGACCGCGCCATTCTCGAAACTGGCAACCGAACTCATCGAAGGAGCCACCATGGCACTTACCCCGGATGACGTCGTCACCAAGCAGTTCCAGCACGTCCGCTTCAAGGACGGCTTCGACCCGGACGAGGTCGACGACTTCCTCGACGAGATCGTCATCGAGTGGCGCAAGGCCCTCGAGGAGAACGCAGAGCTCAAGGCCAAGCTGGCCGCATACGAGTCGGGCGCAGCTCCGGCCGCCGCTGCCGCTCCCGCCGCTGAGGCGCCTGCCGCTCCGGCTCCCGTCGAGACTCCCGCCGAGCCTGCTCCTTCTGGCTCCGCGACCGCCACCGCCGGCATCATCGAGCTCGCGCAGCGTCTGCACGACGAGCACGTCGCCGAGGGTGAGGCCAAGCGCGCCCAGCTCATCGCCGAGGCGGAGGGTGAGGTCAACCGGATCCGCAGCGAGGCCGAGGCCAAGCAGCGCGAGGAGTCCGCACGCCTCGAGCGCGAGCGGAACACGCTCGAAGCCCGCATCACCGAGCTCCGCAACTTCGAGCGCGACTACCGTTCGCAGCTGCGCGGCTACATCGAGGGTCAGCTCCGCGACCTCGACGAGAAGTCGGCGTCGACGGACTCGACTCCGGTTTCCGCGATCGGACTGTAGGTCGTCCTCTTGCCAGGACGCCGTCCTCTTCGTCGGTCGGCGGCCGGCGCGATCGTTGCGATCCTCGCAGTGGTCGTGCTGGCCGCCGATCAGTTTGTGAAGTACCTCACCATCGAGAACCTGCCCCTGCAGGAGCCGGTACCGGTGCTGGGTGAGTTCCTTCAGCTGTACTACGTCCGCAACCCCGGTGCGGCATTCTCGCTGGGCTCGGACGTCACGTGGATCTTCACGATCGCTCTCGCGGTCGTCGCCGCCGTGATCGTGTGGAAGGCCTTCGGCCTCCGTTCGCGGCTCTGGGCCGTCGTGCTCGGCGGTCTGCTGGGCGGCGTGCTCGGCAATCTCACCGACCGGCTCTTCCGCGACCCCGGCTTCCCCATGGGGCACGTGGTCGACATGATCTCGATGCCGTGGATGATGCCGGCGATCTTCAACGTCGCCGACGTCTTCATCGTGACGGGCATGATCTCCGTCGCGCTGCTCGTCGTGTTCGGTCTGCGATTCGACGGATCGCGTGAGCGCGACCACGCGGTCGTCGAGACCGAGGAAGAGGCAGAGGCCGTGGCTGTGGCCGAGGCGGTCGAGCACGAGAGAGCTGCGTCCGATGACTCGGCACGCGACGCCACGGGGTCTCGCTCCGGTCCGGCAAACGCCGACGGGCGCTGATCGTGGAGTTCCGGACCCTCCCCGTCCCTGACGGGCTGGACGGTGTGCGCGTCGACGCGGCGCTTGCGAAGATGCTGGGCTTCTCGCGCACGTTCGCGGCTGATGTGGCCGCGGCGGGCGGGGTGCGTCTCGACGGCACCACTCTCGACAAGTCGGATCGCCTCCGCGGTGGCGGCTGGCTCGAAGTCGAATGGCAGCCGAAGGAGGAGCCGCGCATCGTGCCGATCGCGGTTCCCGAGCTCGGCATCGTCTACGACGACGACGACATCGTCGTGGTCGACAAGCCGACAGGCGTAGCGGCGCACCCGTCGCTCGGCTGGGACGGTCCGACCGTGGTCGGCGCTCTGGCGGCGGCGGGATTCCGGGTCGCCACGAGCGGCGCGCCGGAGCGGCAGGGCGTCGTGCACCGGCTCGACGTGGGAACCAGCGGTCTCATGGTCGTCGCGAAGACGGAGGCCGCCTATACGGCCCTCAAGCGCGCCTTCAAGGAACGCACCGTCGAGAAGATCTACCACGCGGTCGTGCAGGGGCATCCCGACCCGCTCGCCGGCACGATCGACGCGCCCATCGGTCGGCATCCGAACCACTCCTGGAAGTTCGCCGTCGTCCCCGACGGCAAGCCCTCGGTCACCCACTACGAGACGCTCGAGGCGTTCCCGGGCGCCTCGCTGCTCGAGATCCACCTCGAGACGGGGCGCACGCATCAGATCCGCGTGCACATGGCCGCCCACCGGCATCCGTGCGTGGGCGATCCGCTGTACGGGGCGGACCCGACCCTCTCCGCGCGCCTGGGCCTCACGCGCCAGTGGCTGCACGCGCACCAGCTCGCCTTCAGGCACCCGACCACGGGGGAGTGGGTGCAGTTCGAGTCCGCGTACCCCGACGACTTCCAGCACGCTCTCGACGTGCTGCGCGCCGACTAGAAGCGCGCGTCGGAGGCGGCCGCGACGACGCCGTCGAGCGTCTTCTCAAGGAAGTCGACCGCGGCCTCGTCGTCGATACGGCGATCGACGACGAGCTCCAGCAGGGCCTCCTCCGTGAACGACACCCAGGCTCGGAGCGCGACCCGCAGCGCGAGCTCGTTCGGTGCTCCGAGCTCCTGGAACGCCTCCAGGAGGCGTTGCGCGTTGAGGTCGCGAGATTGGTCGACGATGGCGCGCACGGCCGGGTCACCGCTCGCGACGCCGCGGACCAGTGAAGAGAAGGTGCCGCTGTGGTCGCGCACGAAGCCGGCGATGCGCAGCAGCGTGTCGTGGATGCGCTCGCGGGGCGGCAGGTCGGCGCGCGGTTCGGTCGCCACGAGAAGGCTGTCGCGGGCGGTCGTGACGATCGCGCGCTCGACACCCTGGCGACTGTCGAAGTAGTGGAAGATCAGGGCTTTCGAGACGCCCGCCCGGGCCGCGAGCTCGTCGATCGTGAGTTCGTCGAGCGGGTGGTCGACGAGGAACTGCACGCCGATCGCGATCAGCTGGGCGCGACGCTCTTCAGGACTGAGGCGTGAACGAGGCTCCGACGGCATGCCTGAAGCCTAGCCAGACCGGGTATTGACTCTGAATCAATAGCGCCTAGGATCGGTATATCGCGCGGACGGAGCCGTCGGCGCGAAGGAGGAGGATCGATGAAGTTCCCGAAGCCGTCCACAGTCCTGTCCGCCGCGACCCGCACGCGTGCCGGCCGGATCACCCTCGCAGCCGTGCCGGCGGGGGTCATCGCCGGAGTGCTGCTCGGAGGTGTCGCCCAAGGGGCGGTTCCCGTCTCGTTCGCCGTGTCGGGCAGTCAGTTCCAGATCGGCGCGAGCCAGCTCGAAGGCACCGGCTTCTCGCAGTACGCGGGCGTCGCGACCGACACCGAGGGCGTCGAGCACACCGTCGCGATCGCGAACATCAAGAGCGCGACGCTGACCGACCTCTGCCAGTCGGTGATCACCGAGACACCTCTGGGCACGGTCGGGGTGTTGATCAAGGCGGGCGGCGGTAGGGAGCCGGCGACCGCGAGCGATCTGCAGATCGGGATGACCGGCCTCAAGGGAGACGCGTCGTTCGGCGGCATCCGCATCGGCGTCGATGCGTCCACCGTAGCCACGGATGCGAAGGGCTCGCCGGGCGACTTCGCGCAGGACTCCGACACGATCTCGATCACGAACCTCCAGCAGACGGCGTGGAGCACCCAGGCATCCGTCTTCACGCTGAAGGGCATGTCGCTCGAGCTCACGGACGGCTCGCAGGGATGCTTCTGAACGGGGCGGATGCTGTGAGCCAGGACTCGGGAGACACCGCCGTCGCAACGCCAGGCCGCTTCCGCACCTGGCGGCGACAGCGCCCGTTCGTGGGCGGCATCCTCGTGGCGGTCGGCGGCGTCGAGATGTTCTTCTCCGGGCAGCTCGACCTCGGCCATCTGCACGTGCAGCTCGGGATCGAGGGGCTGCAAGCCACGGTGATCCCGCTCGTGCTGCTGCTCCTCGGCATCCTGGCCATCGCCATGCCCGCCCACCACGTCTTCTACGGGGTGATCGCACTCGCGGTGGGTCTCTACTCCCTGATCGGCGTCAATCTCGGCGGGTTCCTCGTCGGGATGCTCCTGTCGGTCGTCGGCGGCATCCTCGTCGTGGCGTGGATGGCGCCGCGAGAGACGGCCGCAGCTGCTGCGTCGGCCGATGAGGTGACGGCGACGTGACCCGTCGACCCGGGCTCGCCGCCGCGCTGGTGATCGCCCTCGCGGTGACTCCGATGACGCTGGGGGCGGCTGCGCCGCGCCCGCAGGCCGGGTTCTGCATCCCTCTCATCTACTGCCCGGATCCCGAGCCGCAGCCGGATCCCGCGGCCCCGTCGGAGAGCCCCGCGCCGGCCGACCCCCAGGACCCGATCCTGCCGACCGATCCACTGCTGCCGCTCGACCCCGCCGAGACACCCGCGCCTGTCGACCCGGTAGCCGCGCCTGTCGACCCGGTACCCGCGCCCGTCGACGATGCCGCGCCGATCTTCACGGGCACGCCCGCGTCGCTGGGCTCGACCTCGCTGTCGTTCACCGGGCTCTCGGGGATCTCCATCGTGACCGTGCCGACAGTGGACGGCGGGGGAGTGCGCGCACTGAGGATCTCGGCCGACTCGATCACGATCGAGGGGTTCTCGCTGACGGTCCGCCCTCCAGGGGGTCCGGGACTCGTGACGACCGCCGACACCATGACCCTGCGCGGCGACGTGAGCGTCTATCTCGGTTCCGTGAGCGCCTCGGCGATCGGCGGAGAGCCGCTCACGATCGGACTCGATACGCCGCCGCCACTCACGGACATCGAGCCAGGACTGCTGAACGTGACGAT
This sequence comes from Microbacterium sp. CR_7, assembly GCF_041954755.1. Classification (NCBI taxonomy): domain Bacteria; kingdom Bacillati; phylum Actinomycetota; class Actinomycetes; order Micrococcales; family Microbacteriaceae; genus Microbacterium; species Microbacterium sp. CR_7. The sequence continues at coordinate 126,574 of NZ_JAVAYF010000006.1, read as the reverse complement.
GGGCCTCGTCGGCAGCACAGCGGACTCCATCACCTACGCGAACACGGATCAGCGGATCGTGCAGGCAGAGTGACGACCGATGTCGGCAGTCCGCGCAACAATGGCCGCATGAGCATAGAGGTGCGGCCGGCCACGGTGTTCGAGGACGTGGCCGCGCTCGTCGGGCCCAAGAAGCCGACGTCGACGGTGTGCTTCTGCCTGAGCTACCGAGTCGGTAGCAAGGAGAGCCTCGCGCTGAAGGGGCCAGCGCGGGCGGAGCGCGTGCGCGAGCTGTGCCACCAGGACCCGCCGCCCGGCGTCATTGCCTACCTCGACGACGAACCCGTCGGCTGGGCGGCGCTGCATCCGAGGCGGGAGACGAGCTTCGCGCGCAACCGACTGATCCCGCACGTCGACGACCTGGATGTCTGGTCGCTGTGGTGCTTCCGTGTCAGGCCCGGGCACCGGAAGCAGGGGATCTCGCACGCTCTCGTCGACGGTGCCGTCGCGTACGCCAGGGAGCGGGGCGCGCCCGCGATCGAGGGTTACCCGGTCGACAACCGCGGCGAGAAGGTCGACCTCACGATGGCGTACGTCGGGACGCGCGCGCTCTTCGAACGCGCCGGTTTCGAGAAAGCGGCCGAGACCGGATCCGTGTTGAACGGATTTCCCCGGGTGCTGATGCGGCTCGATCTGAGCTTACCCCGACGCCCGATGTCGGACGCCGAAAGTAGACTCGAACCATGGCATCCGACTCCTTCGTCCACCTCCATGTGCACAGCGAGTACTCGATGTTGGACGGTGCGGCGAAGATCGCGTCGATGACGCAGGCGGCGGCCGATTACGGGATGCCGGCGATCGCCGTCACCGACCACGGCAACACCTTCGCGGCGTTCGAGTTCTACAAGGCGGCGAAGGCCGCGGGCATCAAGCCCATCGTGGGCCTCGAGGCATACGTGACGCCCGGAACCCACCGCAGCGACAAGTCGCGCGTCCAGTGGGGCTCGCCCGACCAGAAGAGCGACGACGTCTCGGGATCCGGCGCGTACACGCACATGACCATGTGGAGCGAGAGCACGCAGGGTATGCACAACCTGTTCCGGCTGAGCTCGCTGTCGAGCATGGAGGGGTACTACTTCAAGCCCCGCATGGACCGTGAGCTGCTGCAGACATACGGCAAGGGACTGATCGCCACGACGGGATGCCCGTCCGGTGAGATCCAGACCCGGCTGCGGCTCGGCCAGTACGACGCGGCCCGCGCGGCGGCGGCCGAGTTCCAGGACCTGTTCGGCAAGGAGAACTACTTCGCCGAGATCATGGATCACGGGCTCTCGATCGAGCGGCGTGTCATGACCGACCTGATCCGCCTCGCGAAGGATCTCAACATCCCGCTGGTGGGAACGAACGACTCCCACTACACGCACCAGCATGAGGCCGACGCGCACGAGGCGCTGCTCTGCGTGCAGTCCGGCTCGACGCTCGACGATCCGAACCGCTTCAAGTTCGACGGCGACGGGTACTACATCAAGACCGCCGCTGAGATGCGGCAACTCTTCCGCGACCACCCCGAGGCCTGCGACAACACCCTCCTCATCGCCGAGCGCTGCGAGGTGGAGTTCAACACCTCTGCGAACTACATGCCGCGATTCCCGGTTCCCGACGGCGAGACGGAGGACAGCTGGCTGATCAAGGAGGTCGAGGCCGGCCTGCACTACCGCTACCCGAACGGAATCCCCGACAAGGTGCGCAAGCAGGCCGAGTACGAGACCGGCATCATCCTGCAGATGGGGTTCCCCGGGTACTTCCTCGTCGTCGCCGACTTCATCAACTGGGCGAAGGACAACGGCATCCGCGTGGGGCCGGGCCGTGGCTCCGGCGCGGGCTCCATGGTCGCGTACGCCATGAAGATCACCGACCTCGACCCGCTCGAGCACGGTCTCATCTTCGAGCGCTTCCTGAACCCCGACCGCGTCTCCATGCCCGACTTCGACGTCGACTTCGACGACCGTCGCCGCGGCGAGGTCATCGAGTACGTGACCCGGAAGTACGGCTCGGAGCGCGTCGCGCAGATCGTCACCTACGGCACGATCAAGTCCAAGCAGGCGCTCAAAGACGCCGGACGTGTGCTCGGGTTCCCGTTCAGCATGGGGGAGCGCCTCACGAAGGCCATGCCGCCGCCCGTTATGGGCAAGGACATGGAACTCGGCGGCATGTTCGACTCCGCGCACCCGCGCTACAAGGAGGCGAGCGAGTTCCGCGCGCTCATCGAGACCGATCCCGAGGCGAAGACCGTCTTCGACAGGGCCCTCGGACTCGAGGGACTCAAGCGGCAATGGGGCGTGCACGCGGCCGGCGTGATCATGTCGTCCGAGCCGCTGCTCGACATCATCCCCATCATGCGCCGCGAGCAGGACGGCCAGATCGTCACGCAGTTCGACTACCCGTCGTGCGAGTCGCTCGGTCTCATCAAGATGGACTTCCTGGGGCTCCGCAACCTCACGATCATCTCCGATGCACTCGACAACATCCGCACCAACCGCGGCGAGGAGCTCGATCTCGAGCACCTCGCGCTCGACGACCGCGGAGCCTACGACCTTCTCGCCCGAGGCGACTCCCTCGGCGTCTTCCAGCTCGACGGCGGGCCGATGCGCTCTCTCATGCGACTGATGAAGCCCGACAACTTCGGTGACATCTCGGCCCTCATCGCGCTGTACCGCCCGGGTCCCATGGGGGCGAACTCGCACACGAACTACGCGCTCCGCAAGAACGGCATGCAGCCGATCACGCCGATCCATCCGGAGTTCACCGAGTCGCTCGCAGACATCCTCGAGGAGTCCTACGGTCTCATCATCTATCAGGAGCAGGTCATGGCCATCGCCCAGCGCGTGGCCGGATTCTCGCTCGGCCAGGCAGACATCCTGCGCCGGGCCATGGGAAAGAAGAAGAAGTCCGAGCTCGACAAGCAGTTCGAGGGCTTCCAGGCCGGCATGCACGCCAACGGATACTCCGACGGAGCCGTGAACGCGCTCTGGGAGATCCTGCTCCCGTTCTCCGACTACGCCTTCAACAAAGCCCACTCCGCGGCGTACGGCGTCGTGTCGTACTGGACGGCCTATCTCAAGGCGCACTATCCCGCCGAGTACATGGCCGCGCTGCTCACCAGCGTGGGCGACTCCAAAGACAAGATGGCGCTGTACCTCAACGAGTGCCGACGGATGGGAATCAAGGTCCTGCCGCCCGACGTCTCCGAGTCGATCAACTTCTTCGCCGCCGTCGGAGACGACATCCGCTTCGGACTCGGCGCCGTCCGCAACGTCGGCAGCAACGTGGTCGACGGCATCGTCCAGGCGCGCAAGGACGAGCGCTTCACCTCGTTCCACCACTTCCTCGACAAGGTCCCCCTGCACGTCTCGAACAAGCGGACGGTCGAGTCGCTGATCAAGGCCGGCGCGTTCGACTCGATGGGCGACACCCGTCGCGCGCTCATGGAGATACACGAGGATGCCGTCGAGGCGGCCGTCGACCGGAAGCGCAACGAGGCTCAGGGAGCCATCGGCTTCGACTTCGACAGTCTCTACGACGGGATGGAGGAGGCGGCGCCCGCGAAGGTTCCCGCGCGTCCCGAATGGATCAAGAAGGACAAGCTCGCCTTCGAGCGAGAGATGCTCGGGCTGTACGTCTCCGACCACCCGCTCGCCGGCCTCGAAGTACCGCTCGCCAAGCACGCCTCCATCTCGATTCACGACCTCAACAATTCCGAGGACCTTCAAGACGGAGACCAGGTCACGGTGGCGGGGCTCGTCACGAGCGTGCAGCACCGTGTGGCCAAGGCCAGCGGCAACCCCTACGGCATGATCACGATCGAGGACTTCAACGGCGAGGTGACGGTCATGTTCATGGGCAAGACCTACACCGAGTTCCAGCACACGCTGCAGCAGGACTCCATCCTCGCGGTCCGCGGCCGAGTCTCGCGGCGAGACGACGGCCTGAACCTGCACGCCCAGTCCGCCTTCGCTCCGGACGTCGGGTCGTTCGACGCCGCGGGGCCGCTGTCGCTCGTGCTCGCCGAGCAGCGTGCGACAGAACGGGTCATGCAGGAGCTCGCCGACGTGCTCCGCCGTCACAACGGCGACACCGAGGTCGTGCTGCGGGTCCACCGCGGAGGCACAGCGAAGGTGTTCGACGTGCCGATGCCGGTGAAGGTCTCGGCCGATCTCTTCGGCGACCTCAAATCGCTCCTCGGCCCGACCTGCCTGGGCTGACGCGCCGTCATCGGGCGTCGCTCCCTGCACTCCTCACCGGGGCACCGGGTAGGATCATGACCCGTTGGGTGCGAGGCGTCCGAACTCCGCACCGTGACGAAAGGACCACCCATGAGCGCGGAATCCCCCTTCCTGAACAGTGATCCCACCGATGCTGCGACCTCGGCACCCGCGGTCTCCTCGGTCGACGAGGACTTCTCCGACGACGACGGGGTGCTGTACGACGAGGAGGTCACGCCCGAATACGGCATCCTCGGCTTCACCCTTCGCGAGCTCATCATCGTCGGCGCCTGGCTCGTCCTGTTCGTCCTGTCGTTCTTCCCGCTCGGCTGGTCGCCGGCGCTCTGGGCGCAGGGCATCTCCTGGATCCTGCCGATCGGCGTCCCGACCGTCGCCGTCTTCCTCGTCGTGCTCCGACGGCTGTCGCCCGACGGCATCCGTCGTGTCGGATCGCTCGGCATCGACCAGTTCGCCTCCGTGGCCTTCTCCGTCGCGGCGATGTGGTGGGCTCAGGTCCTCTGGGACTACGTCGCGCTCGTCATCCGCACCGACGTCGACGCGGTCGTCTGGGTCCCCTGGGTGCAGTTCGTCGTCGCCCTCGCCCTCGTCGCGCTCACGGTGTTCGCCCCGCTGATCCCGGGGATCAAGGAGGACTTCCACGGCCGCCTGGTGACCCTCGCTCACCGCAACGCGAATCCTGTCCGTCCGGTCATCGCACGTCCGCGGCCCGAGCGACCCGAACCGACCGTTGCCGAGCCGACCGTTGCCGATGCGCCCGGTGCCGTCGCAGACGAGACCGCTGCGCCGGTCGGGTACGTGTCCGCTCCCGCCCCCTACATCGCGCCGAACACCCATGTCTCCGTGCCCGCGAGCGGGCTCGACGCCGAGCTGTCCGGCCAGCAGGCGACCGACGAGGTGGCCCGGCTCGACGTCGCCGACCAGCTGCCCCTGTCGTCCCACGCCTCGGGCGGGGGAACCGGTACCGAGCAGGCGACCAGTGACGAGACCTACACCCCGTCCTACTCCCGCAGCTCGTGGGAGCGCGAACCTGAAGTCGTGTCGGACACCGGCAGCATCGAGGCGATGCTCGGAGCCCGCGCCCAGGACGTCGATGCGGCACCGCAGACACAGGCGTTCCCGGCGATCGATGACACCGACCTCGACGCGACGAACCCGCGTGACCCGGCTCCTGCCCCTCAGCCGTTCTGGATCCTCGCGCCCACGGAGCGAGATGTCCACGACGAGTTGGGTGAGCCGATCTTCCGCATCGGCCCGTCGGCGTGGGCGCTCGTGATCGAGGACCGCGGCGGTGCCTACGTCGTGCGTCATGACGACGGACGGATCGGATACCTGCACGACATCGCCGACATCACGAGGGGCTGACTTTGCGCACGATCGATCTGCGGGGGCGCGAGCTCTCGCCCGCAGACATGCTCGCAGCCGTACCCCGGGCCGCTCAAGCCAGGGCCGAGGCTCTCGATACCGCCGCACGAATCGTGGACGACGTCCGCGAGCGCGGTGAGTCCGCGCTGCGCGAGCAGGCAGAGCGGTTCGACCGCGTGACCGGACACGACCTCCGCGTACCTGCCGCGCACATCGACGAGGCGCTGGCGGGACTCGAGCCCGAGGTGCGGACTGCCCTGGAAGAGGCGATCCGCCGGGTCCGCACGGCCTCCGAGGCTCAGATCCCGGCCCCTCAGGTCACGCGGATCGGGCCGGGGGCGACCATCACGCAGCGGTGGCAGCCCGTGCAGCGGGTCGGCGTCTACATCCCCGGCGGCAAGGCGGTGTATCCGTCGAGCGTCATCATGAACGTCGTGCCCGCGCAGGTGGCGGGCGTGGCACAGATCGCGCTCGCGTCGCCGCCCCAGAGCGATCAGGACCGCCGTATCCACCCGACGATCCTCGCGGCCGCGGGGCTCCTCGGCGTGACCGAGGTCTACGCGATGGGCGGTGCAGGGGCGATCGGGGCCTTCGCTCACGGCGTCGCAGGCATCGGGCTCGACCCGGTCGATGTCGTGTCGGGTCCCGGGAACAACTACGTCGCATCCGCGAAGCGCGCCGTCGCGGGAGTCGTCGGCACCGACTCGGAGGCGGGCGCCACCGAGATCCTCGTGGTCGCCGACGCCGGGGCCGACGCGCGTCTCATCGCCGCCGATCTCGTGAGCCAGGCCGAGCATGACGAACAGGCGTCGGCGGTGCTCGTCACAGACTCCGAGCAGCTCGCCGGAGCCGTGGCGCAGGAGGTCGAGCGGCAGGCGGCAGCGACGCGTCACGCGACGAGGGTCGCCGCTGCTCTTTCCGGTCCGCAGTCGGCGATCGTGCTGGTCGACGACCGCGCGATGGCGACCGCGTTCAGCAACGCGTACGCCCCCGAGCACCTCGAACTCCACCTGTCGGACGCCGAGACCGCGGCGGACGCGTTCACCAGCGCGGGCGCCGTGTTCGTCGGCGATCAGACCCCGGTGAGCCTGGGGGACTACATGGCGGGCAGCAACCACGTGCTCCCGACGGGCGGTCAGGCGCGTTACGCGCCCGGACTCGGGGCCTACACGTTCCTCCGTCCGCAGCAGGTCATCAGCTACGATCGCGATGCTCTCGCCGCCGTGCGTGCGGGCGTCGTCGCGCTCGCGAACACCGAGGTGCTGCCCGCGCACGGCGAGGCGATCGAGGCGCGGTTCACCGCGTAGGATCGGTCAGATGCACTGCCCCTTCTGCCGTCACCCCGACTCGCGCGTGATCGATTCGCGCACCAGCGACGACGGACTCTCCATCCGCCGCCGTCGTCAGTGCCCTGAATGCGGAGGTCGCTTCACGACGACGGAGACGGCGAGCCTCAACGTCATCAAGCGCTCCGGCGTGATGGAGCCGTTCAGCCGCGAGAAGGTCATCTCGGGCGTCCGCAAGGCGTGCCAGGGCCGCCCCGTCACCGAGGCCGACCTGGCGATCCTCGCGCAGCGCGTCGAGGAGGCCGTCCGGCAGACCGGTGTCTCGCAGCTGGACACCAACGAGATCGGCCTCGCGATCCTCGGGCCGCTCCGCGACCTCGACGAGGTCGCGTACCTGCGGTTCGCCAGCGTCTACCAGGCCTTCGACTCTCTCGACGACTTCGAGAGCGCCATCACCGACCTCCGCGCCGACCACGCGAAGAGGGAGCCGGTCGACCGGTAACCTGGCAGGGATGTATCCGCTGCTCTTCCGCGCCGTCCTGTCGCGCTTCGACCCCGAGTTCGCCCATCACGCCGGCATGGCGGTGATCCGTGTGCTCGGAGTGCCGCCCTTCGCGGCCGTCACCCGCGCGTTCACGAAGCCGGACCGGTCACTCCGGGTCGACGCGCTCGGACTGACTTTCCCGTCGCCGTTCGGCGTCGCCGCAGGGTTCGACAAGAACGCCGTCGGCGTGCGCGGACTCGCGGCTCTCGGTTTCGGCCACGTCGAGATCGGCACGGTGACCGCCATCCCGCAGGAGGGCAACCCGAAGCCCCGCCTGTTCCGTCTCGTGGCCGACCGAGCGGTCATCAACCGCATGGGTTTCAACAACAGGGGAGCGGATGCCGCTGCTCGGCGCCTCGCCCGTCTGCGGCGCGGAGCCCCGGACACCGTGATCGGGGTCAACATCGGCAAGAGCCGCGTCGTGGATGTCGAGAACGCGACCGAGGACTACGTCTCCTCAGCCACCCGGCTCGCGCCGCTCGCCGACTACCTGGCGGTGAACGTGTCGTCGCCGAACACCCCTGGTCTCCGCGGGCTGCAGGCCGTGGAGACGCTCGCTCCGCTGCTGCGCGCCGTGAAGGAGGCGTCGGGGTCGACCCCGCTGCTCGTCAAGATCGCACCTGACCTGCCCGACGACGAGATCGCGGCGATCGCCGGGATGGCCGTCGCGGAGGGGCTCGCGGGGATCATCGCGCACAACACCACGATCAGCAGGGACGGCCTCGTCACCGACGATGCGACGGTCGAGGCCGCGGGCGCGGGTGGCCTCTCCGGGGCTCCGCTCAAGGAGCGGTCACTGCAGGTCCTGCGCCTGGTGCGCGAGGCCGTCCCGACGGATTTCTGTGTGATCGCCGTCGGAGGGGTGGAGACACCGGAAGACGTCCAGGAGCGTCTCGATGCCGGCGCGACCCTCGTCCAGGGCTATACCGCGTTCCTCTACCGCGGACCCTTCTGGGGACGGGAGATCAACCGCGGCCTCCTGCGACTGCGGCGAGGCTGACCCCTGCGGCGCACTGCGACATTCTGATCGAGACGACGAGGGCTCCTGCCGATCGGCAGGGGCCCTCGTTCGTGGCTCGGGATGTCAGGCGGGGTACTGTCCGCGCTTGACCTGAGCCTTCGGCAGACGCATGAACCGCATCTGCAGAGACCGCATGGCTGCGTACCAGCCCAGACCGCGCTCCATCCGCTCGGCCCCGAACTTCGCCGACACCTTGCGCTTGACCCGGATCGCGAGGAAGATCATGCCGCCGATCGCGAGGACGAGGTACGCCATCATGACGAGGTACGCCCAGCCGGCGATCGCGAACCCGCCGATCGCGAGGTTCGGCGGGAGGAGGGAGATCAGGATGACGAGCACCATGACGCCCATCACGAATTCCGCGGGGTGCCAACCGGCATCCACATAGTCGCGCACCCAACGGCGCTGCGGGCCCTTGTCGCGGGCGGGGAGGTACTTCTCGTCGCCGGCGGCGAGACCCGCCTGCGCGCGGGCGCGCCGCTCGTTGAGCTCGGCGCGCGCGGCCGCCTTGGCCTCCTTGGTGTTCGCCACCAGAGGGCGGCGGCGGGCGGCCTCCTGCTCCGCCCGGGTCGGCGTCGCACGTCCCTTGCCCGCGGCGGGCTTGTCGGCGGCGTCGTCGTTCGTCGGAGGGGATGCGGGGGAAATGGCCACGAGGTTCCTCGGTTCGGGTGAAAAGGATCACCTTAAGATTACTCGCATGACATCTCCTGCCCACCCCGGCGACCAGAACCTGTCCAGCGACCGCGAGCCGGCGCTCCTCGAAGCCGCGTCGACCGGACTCCCCGCCGCGCTGAGCGACCTCGGCGCGCTCGTGCGCATCCCGGGCATGGCCTGGCCGGCCTTCGACCAGACCCAGCTGGAGCGCAGCGCCGAGGCCGTCGCCGCTCTTGCCGAGGGCACCGGGATCTTCGACGAGGTTCGCGTCCTCCGCGCGGCGATCCCCGGCACCGACGAGCTCGGACAGCCCGCCGTGCTCGCCACGCGGGCGGCCCGAGGCGGCAAGCCCACGATCCTCCTCTACGCTCACCACGATGTGCAGCCTCCGGGTGATGACGCGCTGTGGGAGACGCCCCCCTTCGAGCCGACCGTGCGCGACGGGCGCCTCTACGGTCGAGGTGCCGCCGACGACAAAGCGGGCATCATGGCGCACATCGCGTCGATCCGCGCCGTGGCCGAGGTCCTCGGCGACGATCTCGAGCTCGGCGTCGCGCTGTTCATCGAGGGCGAGGAGGAATACGGCTCGCGATCCTTCGCGCAGTTCCTCTCCGACAACAAGGATGCGTTGCGTGCCGACGCGATCGTCGTCGCCGATTCCGGCAACTGGGACTCCGTGACCCCGGGTCTGACGGTCTCGCTGCGCGGCAACGCCCGCTTCACCGTCCGCGTCCGCACTCTCGACCACGCCTCCCACTCCGGCATGTTCGGGGGAGCGGTGCCCGACGCCATGATGGCCACGATCTCGATGCTCTCGACCCTGTGGAACGAGGACGGCTCGGTCGCTGTCCAGGGGATGACCGAGCGCGACGCGCCCACTCCGGACTACACCGAGGAGACCCTCCGCGACGAAGCGGGGCTTCTGCCCGGGACGACTCCGATCGGCGACGGCTCGATCCTCAGCCGAATCTGGAACAAGCCGTCCGTCACCGTCATCGGCATCGACGCCACGAGCGTGGCCGCGGCCTCGAACACGCTGCTGCCCGAGGTCACGGTCGTGATCAGCGCCCGCGTCGCTCCCGGACAGTCGGGCGAGGACGCGTATGCAGCCCTCGAAGCGCACCTGCGGGCTCACGCGCCGTTCGGCGCCGAGCTGACGTTCTCCGACGTCGACCTCGGCAACGGATTCCTGGTCGACACGAGCGGCTGGGCGGTGGCGCTCACCCGCGACGCGATGCGCGACGGTTACGGCGTCGCGCCGATCGACCTCGGAGTCGGCGGGTCGATCCCGTTCATCGCCGACCTCGTGCGCGAGTTCCCGGAGGCGCAGATCCTGGTCACCGGCGTCGAGGACCCGCATTCCCGGGCACACAGCCCGAACGAATCACTGCACCTCGACACCTTCCGTCACGCCGTCGCGACGGAGGCCCTCCTCCTGTCGCGCATGAACGACATCGTCATCTGAGCGCGACCCCCGACGCCGACGGCCCGGGCGAAACCGACCCGCCCGGGCCGGAGCGAAGGTAAAATCGAGTCACCAGCCGTGTGCGAACGCGGCCCGTCACAAGGAGCGACATGAGCGACACCGCACTCACCCCCGCAGAGACCACCCAGGCGCACGGCGTGAAGCTGACCGACGCCGCCGCGACCAAGGTCAAGAACCTCCTCGAGCAGGAAGGGCGCGACGACCTCCGCCTGCGCGTCGCGGTGCAGCCCGGCGGATGCTCCGGACTGATCTACCAGCTGTACTTCGACGAGCGCTTCCTCGAGGGCGACGAGACCGTCGACTTCGACGGCGTCGAGGTCATCGTCGACAACATGAGCGTGCCCTACCTCGACGGCGCGTCGATCGATTTCAAGGACACGATCTCGGAGCAGGGCTTCACGATCGACAACCCGAACGCAGCGGGCAGCTGCGCGTGCGGCGACAGCTTCCACTGATCGGATCGCGCCCGCCAACCTGCACGGTTGGCATGAATCAGGTGTGAGGTTGCCCTAGACTTGGGGTGTGCCCTGTCCGCAATCTGAAAGGTGCATCGTGCCCTCGAAACGCCGCCTTCGTTGGGTCGCTCTTCCTCTGGGAGTAGCGACAGCCGTGGCCCTGGCGGGATGTACTGCCACCGAGCTGAACGGCTACCTCCCGGGCTTCGTGGAGGGTGAGCCGGCCGTCACCAACCAGACCGAGCGCGTCTCGTCGCTCTGGGTCAACTCCTGGATCGTCCTCCTCGCCGTCGGCGTGATCACCTGGGCGCTCATGGCCTGGGCCGCGATCGCGTACCGTCGCCGCAAGGGGCAGACCGGGCTTCCGGTGCAGATGCGCTACAACATGCCGATCGAGATCTTCTACACGGTCGTGCCGCTGATCCTCGTGCTCGGCATGTTCTTCTTCACGGCACGCGACCAGGCGGCGATCGAGACGAAGTGGGACGACCCCGACGTCGAGATCACCGCGATCGCCAAGCAGTGGGCATGGGACTTCCAGTACGACGGCGAAGAGGACGACAACTCCGACGCCGTGTGGACCATGGGCATCCAGGCCCAGCCTGACGCCGCGGGGAACATCGATCAGGAGCAGCTTCCGACCCTGGTGTTGCCGGTCGACCAGAAGGTCACCATCAACCTGCAGTCCCGTGACGTCATCCACTCCTTCTGGATCATCGACTTCCTCTACAAGAAGGACATGTACATCGGGAAGGACAACTCCTGGTCCTTCATCCCGACCCGCGTCGGCGAGTACTCCGGCAAGTGCGCCGAGCTCTGCGGCGAGTACCACTCGATGATGCTCTTCAACGTGAAGGTCGTCGAGCAGGACGAATACGACGCCTACCTCCAGTCTCTCGAGGAGGAAGGCAACACCGGCGACATCACGGACGCCTACGACCGTCTGTCGAACCTGCCCGGCACCGCCGGCCAGAACGACTCCGAGGAAGGAGAGGAGTAAGCCATGTCGACCACTGAAGCACCCCGCACCGACGAGGCCCCTCGCTCCCGTCCCAGCACTCTGCCCGCGCGTCAGGCCGCTCTGATGAGCTCGTCGCGCGTCGAGCAGAAGGGCAACATCGTCGTCAAGTGGATCACCTCCACCGACCACAAGACGATCGGGTACATGTACCTCATCGCCTCGGTGCTGTTCTTCCTCCTCGGCGGCGTGATGGCGTTGGTGATCCGTGCTGAGCTGTTCGCGCCGGGCATGCAGATCGTGCCGACGAAGGAGCAGTACAACCAGCTGTTCACGATGCACGGCACGATCATGCTGCTGATGTTCGCGACGCCGCTGTTCGCCGGATTCGCGAACGCCATCCTGCCGCTGCAGATCGGAGCGCCGGACGTCGCGTTCCCGCGTCTCAACGCCTTCGCGTTCTGGCTGTTCCTCTTCGGCTCGACGATCGCCGTCGCCGGCTTCCTGACTCCGCAGGGCGCGGCGTCGTTCGGATGGTTCGCCTATCAGCCGCTCGCGAGTGCGTCCTTCTCTCCCGGCGCCGGCGGCAACCTCTGGATGCTGGGTCTGGGCATCTCGGGCTTCGGCACGATTCTCGGTGCGGTGAACTTCATCACCACCATCATCACGATGCGCGCCCCGGGCATGACGATGTGGCGGATGCCGATCTTCTCGTGGAACACGCTCATCACGAGCCTGCTGATCCTCATGGCGTTCCCGGTGCTCGCCGCCGCGATCTTCGCCGCCGGAGCGGACCGTGTGCTCGGCGCCCACATCTACGACCCGCAGAACGGCGGGGTGCTCCTCTGGCAGCACCTGTTCTGGTTCTTCGGCCACCCCGAGGTCTACATCATCGCGCTGCCGTTCTTCGGCATCGTGTCGGAGGTCTTCCCGGTCTTCAGCCGCAAGCCGATCTTCGGGTACAAGACGCTGGTCTACGCGACCATCGCCATCGCCGCCCTCTCAGTCGCCGTGTGGGCGCACCACATGTACGTCACGGGCTCGGTCCTGCTGCCGTTCTTCGCGCTCATGACCATGCTCATCGCCGTTCCGACGGGTGTGAAGATCTTCAACTGGATCGGCACGCTCTGGCGAGGGTCCGTGACCTTCGAGACCCCGATGGTCTTCGCCCTCGGCTTCCTCGTGTCGTTCGTCTTCGGCGGTCTGACCGGTGTCATCCTCGCGGCCCCGCCGCTCGACTTCCACCTCAGCGACTCGTACTTCGTGGTCGCCCACTTCCACTACGTGGTGTTCGGTACCGTCGTGTTCGCGATGTTCTCGGGCTTCTACTTCTGGTGGCCGAAGTGGACAGGCCGCATGCTGAACGAGCGCCTCGGGTACGTGCACTTCTGGATGCTGTTCATCGGCTTCCACATGACGTTCCTCATCCAGCACTGGCTGGGTGTCGACGGAATGGTGCGTCGCTACGCGGACTACTCCGAGGCCGACGGCTGGACCTGGGGCAACCAGGTCTCCACGATCGGCGCCATCATCCTCGGCGCGTCCATGCTGCCGTTCTTCCTCAACGTGTGGATCACGGCCCGCAAGGCGCCGAAGGTCACGGTCAACGACCCGTGGGGTTACGGTGCATCGCTCGAGTGGGCGACATCCTGCCCGCCGCCGCGTCACAACTTCACCTCGATCCCGCGCATCCGCAGCGAGCGGCCCGCGTTCGATCTGAATCACCCGGAGGCGGCCGAGTTCGCTACCACCGCCCCCGGCGAGCGAGAGGGCCACTGACCCATGCGCGACAACGTCATCCTCTGGTGGATCCTCACCGCGTTCTTCGCGCTGATGGGTGTGGTCTACACCGGCTGGCACATCCTGGCCACTCCGAACGACAACTTCGCCATGCGGATCGAGTGGGTCGGCACGGTTGCGCTGTTCTTCGCCGCGTTCATGGGTTCGATGGTCGCGTTCTACCTCGACCGCACTCACAAGGCGCAGAAGGGTGAGCTTCCGGAGGACATCCTCACGAGTGACATCGACGACGGCGACCCGGAGCTCGGCGAGTTCAGCCCGTGGTCCTGGTGGCCCCTCGTGCTCGCGGCCTCGGCCGGGGTCTTCGTGGTCGGCCTCGCCGTCGGACACTTCCTGCTCCCGATCGGCCTGGCGATCTTCGTGGTCGCGATCGTCGGCTGGGTCTACGAGTACTACCGCGGCAACTTCGCCCGCTGAGTATCATCCGGAAGGGCCCCGAGGAGTGATCCTCGGGGCCCTTCTGCTGTGTACGGGCGGGGTACGAGAGCTGCGTCACGCGCGGGTGCGGATGCGAGCGACTCCGGTGAGCGGGTCGACCGGACGCCGGTGGACGCCATCGGCGTCTTCCACGGGGTATCCCTCGCGCACCCAGTACTCGAATCCGCCGATCATCTCCTTGACGTCGTAGCCGAGCGACGCGAACTCCCGTGCGCCCTTCGCGCCCGCGTTGCATCCGGGACTCCAGCAGTAGACGACCACCGTCGCATCCTTCGCGATCTCCTGGGGTGCACGAGCGGCGATCTCGCTGTAGTGCATATGCACTGCCCCGGCCACGCGTCCCTGGGCCCATGCCTCGTCCGATCGGACATCGACGATGACGATGCTCTCTCCGCGCTGCTGCGCGGCATAGGCATCGCTCGCGTCCGTTTCCGCGGCGAGTTTGGTGGCGTAGTAAGCGGCTCGATCCATCATGATCACAGCCTAGGGACGGGTGGTGCGGAGCGCCGCTCGTATCCGGACGAAGGTGCATGCGAATCGCGCCAGCGTGGCCGGCAGCGTCCGCGTCAGAGCAGGATCGTCATCTGCAGTCGGCGTCCGTACCGGTCCAACCCGAGTTCCGTCTCCGTCTCGACGAGCTGCCGGTGGAATCCGGACTCGGGGATGCTCTCCTTGAATCCGCACGAGGCATAGAAGGGGGCGTTCCAGGGGATCTCCGCGTACGTGCGGAGCGTCATACGGGAGTACCCGCGGCGGCGAGCCTCCTCCAGCGCGGCCTCGACGAGACGCCGTCCGTGGCCGCGGCGAGCGTGCTCGGGGAGAACCGAGAGCTGCTCCAGATGGGCGGTGCCGTCGGCATCCAGCACGTGCACGAAGCCGACGGGGGAGGAGTCCGCGTTCTCTTGGAGAAGGAGCACGTATCCCGCCGATCCGACGCGCTCGGTCCCGTCTCCCGGCGGCGGCCACTCGGGTGCGCCGAGCGCTTCGACGAGGAGCGCGTCGGCGATGGCCTCGATCGTCTGGACGACCTCGGCGTCCCCGGCGACCGCTTCGCGTATCGTGCTCATACGACGATCCTTTCACGGGAACGTGAAAGGGCCCTGTCCGCGAACGGACAGGGCCCCGAGGGGGAGCGAAGCGGACTACTCCGCGTCGTCCTTCGACTTCTTGTCACGAGGGTGCTTGGGCGGGTCCGTCGCGATCACGGTGCTCGGAGTGTTCGCCGTCTCGTCGACGTGATTCTCCTCGGCCGTGAGAGGCGCGTCGGGGAAGCCGGCGCGATCGTGAGCGCCCTGGATCTCCGCCAGCTCCGTCTCCTCGTTCTGAGCGATGACGTGGTGCTGGTGGGCATCAGCCTCGTCGACCTCGGCCTGCGTGAGCGGAGCCAGACGGTCTTCGAAGAACCAGCGCGAGATCGAGGAGCGCAGGTTCTCGCTCCACGGGATGCGGCCCTTCTCGTTGGGGCGGACGACCAGCGGCTCGTAGCCGTCGACGTCGATGAGCTTCCAGCGGTCGTACTTGTCGACCGGCTCGTGGACCTCGATGAACTCGCCGCCGGGGAGGCGCACGATGCGTCCCGACTCGAATCCGTGCAGGACGATCTCGCGATCCTTCTTCTGCAGCGCGAGTGCGATGCGCTTGGTGACGAAGTAGGCGAGGATCGGGCCGAGGAAGAGCATCGCCTGCAGCGTGTGGATCACGCCCTCCATCGTGAGCATGAAGTGCGTCGCGATGAGGTCGGAGGATGCCGCAGCCCACAGGACCGCGTAGAAGACGACACCGGCCACGCCGATGGCGGTGCGGGTGGCGGCGTTGCGCGGGCGCTGGGCGATGTGGTGCTCGCGCTTGTCGCCGGTGATCCACGCCTCGAGGAAGGGGTAGATCGCGACGACGACGATGAACAGACCGAGGACGGCCACCGGCGCGAGGATGCCGAACGACCAGGTGCGGTCGAGGAACACGATGTCCCAGTTCGACGGGGCCAGACGCAGAGCGCCGTCGGCGAATCCGATGTACCAGTCCGGCTGCGTACCTGCCGACACGGGGGACGGGTCGTACGGGCCGTAGTTCCAGATCGGGTTGATCTGGAAGAACGTCGCGATCAGCACGATGGCGCCGAAGACGATGAACAGGAAGCCGCCCATCTTCGACATGTAGACGGGCATCATCGGGTAGCCCACGACGTTGTCGTTCGTGCGGCCGGGGCCGGCGAACTGCGTGTGCTTGTTGATGATCATGAGCATCAGGTGCAGACCGATGAGGGCGATGATGATCAGCGGCAGAAGCAGGATGTGCAGCGTGTACAGGCGGCCGACGATCGCGGTACCCGGGAACTCGCCGCCGAAGAGCATGAACGAGGTCCAGGTGCCGATCAGCGGCAGACCCTTGATCATGCCGTCGATGATGCGGAGACCGTTACCGGACAGCAGGTCGTCGGGGAGGGAGTAGCCCGTGAAGCCCTCGGCCATCGCGAGGATGAACAGGATGAAGCCGATGACCCAGTTGAGCTCACGCGGCTTGCGGAACGCACCCGTGAAGAACACGCGCAGCATGTGCACGCCGATGCCGGCGATGAACACGAGAGCGGCCCAGTGGTGGATCTGACGGACCAGCAGACCGCCACGGATGTCGAACGAGATGTTCAGCGAGGATTCGAGCGCTGCGGACATCTCGATGCCGCGCATCGGGGCGTAGGCGCCGGTGTAGTGCGTCTCGACCATCGACGCCTCGAAGAAGAACGTCAGGAAGGTTCCGGAGAGGAACACGACGACGAAGCTCCACAGCGCGATCTCGCCGAGCATGAACGACCAGTGGTCGGGGAAGATCTTGCGTCCGAGCTCCTTGACGAAGCCGGAGAGGCTGGTGCGCTCGTCGAGGTAGTTCGACGCGGCGCCGACGAAGCGGCCGCCGAGAGGCGCCTTGGTGTCCTTGTCCTCGTTGGACAGCGTTGCGGTGCTCAATGGCGCTCCCAGAAGCTCGGGCCGACGGGCTCGGTGAAGTCACTGCGTGCGACGAGGTATCCCTCGTCGTCGACGGTGATGGGCAGCTGCGGCAGCGGACGTGCGGCCGGGCCGAAGATGACCTTGGCGTGATCCGTGACGTCGAACTGCGACTGGTGGCAGGGGCAGAGGAGGTGGTGCGTCTGCTGCTCGTACAGGGCGACGGGGCAGCCGACGTGCGTGCAGACCTTCGAGTACGCGACGATGCCGTCGTACGACCAGTCCTTGCGGTCCTCGGCCTCGATGAGCTGCTCGGGACGGAGACGCATCATGAGGACGATGGCCTTGGCCTTCTCCTCGAGGTACCCGTCGTGGTGGCTCAGGGTCGCGAGCTCCTCCGGGATGACGTGGAAGGCGGATCCCAGAGTGACGTCCGCGGCGCGGATCGGGGTGCCGTCGGGGTCGCGGACCAGGCGCGCGCCCTTCTCCCACATGGTGTGCTTGAGCAGCGCGACGGGGTCGCCGGCGGTGGGGTCGTCCGGCGTGCTGTGCGGCGCCAGGCCGCGGAACAGCGTCACGCCGGGGATGATCGACGCGACGATCGCCGCGAACAGCGAGTTGCGGATCATCGTGCGGCGCCCGAAGCCCGACTCCTCGTTCGCCGCAGCGAACGCCTGGATGGTGGCCTCGCGTGTCGAGTCCTTGCCCCGGGTGGGGTGGCGGTGCTCGATGTGCTCCTTGTCGCTCATCAGCGCCTTGGACCAGTGGATGGCTCCGATGCCGAGGGCGAGGAGCGCGAGCGCGATCCCGAGACCGATGAAGAGGTTGTTCTGTCGGATGTCGATCAGAGCGCCGCTCTCGATCGGGAACAGCATGTAGGCCGCGACGGCCCAGATGCTTCCGGCGAGCGACAGGTAGAACAGCGTGTAGACGGTCCGCTCTGCGGTCTTCTCGGCGCGCGGATCCTTGTCGGTCATCCGCTCGCGGTGCGGCGGCAGCCCCGGGTTCTGCACAGGGTCGCTGACTGCGACGCCCAGCCCCGGAGAGGGCTGGTAGGCCCTGTCAAGAGCCTGCGAGTCGTCGTCGTGTGCCATGGTGCTCCTCGTACGTTCCTCTTCGATGAATAAGCGTCAGTTGGACTTCGCCGTGATCCACACGGTGATGGCGACCAGGGCGCCGATTCCGAAGATCCAGGCGAACAGGCCCTCGGACACAGGACCGAGCGAGCCCAGCGAGAAGCCGCCGACCTGCACCGACTGCTGCTGGAAGAGCAGAGCCGAGATGATGTCGCGCTTGTCCTCGTCGGACAGGTTCATGTCACCGAAGACGGGCATGTTCTGGGGGCCGGTGACCATGGCGGCGTAGATGTGCAGCGCGCTGGTCTCGGTGAGGGCGGGGGCGTACTTGCCCTCGGTGAGCGCGCCACCGGCGGCGGCTACGTTGTGGCACATGGCGCAGTTGACGCGGAAGAGCTCGGCGCCGTGCGCGACATCGCCTTCGCCGTCGAGGATCTCGTCCTTCGGGAAGGTGGGGCCGGGGGCCTCGGCCTGCACGTACGAGGCCATGGCGAGGATCTGCTCCTCGGTGAACTGCGGCTCCTTCTGGGGTGCCTGCGGTCCCTGCATCTGCAGCGGCATGCGCCCGGTAGAGACCTGGAACTCCACAGCCAGCTCGCCGACGCCGTAGAGGCTCGGGCCGTTGGGGGTTCCCTGCAGGTCGAGTCCGTGGCAGGTGGCGCAGTTCGCCTGGAACAGCTTCTCGCCGTCTTCGACCGTCAGCGTGCTCGACGCGGCGGTCTGCGTGTCGGTCGCGGCGAAGGCCGCGGATGCTCCGGCGTACACGGCGCCGGTGATCATGAGGCCTGCTCCGATGAGGGCCGCTGCTGCCAGGGGGCTGCGGCGGCCGTTAGAACGGCGCTTCTTCTCTCGTGCCATCTCGGGGATCAGCTCCGCTCTTATTTCAGGAAGTAGATAACGACGAACAGCACGATCCAGACGACGTCGACGAAGTGCCAGTAGTAAGACACCACGATCGAGGACGTCGCCTCCTTGTGCCGGAAGTTCTTGACGGCGTAGGCGCGTCCGATCACGAGCAGGAACGCGATGAGTCCGCCGGTGACGTGCAGGGCGTGGAAGCCGGTGGTGATGTAGAACGCCGATGCGTAGGAGTCGGCGCTGATCGGCATGCCCTCGGCGACGAGCTGCGCGTACTCCCAGACCTGACCCGACACGAAGATCGCGCCGAGTGCGAAGGTGAGGAAGAACCACTCGACCATGCCCCAGCCGAACAGGCGGCGACGACCGGCACCGTTCTTCTGGCCCTTGGGAAGGCGGTACGGCTGCAGGTCCTCAGCGGCGAAGACACCCATCTGGCAGGTGAAGGACGAGAGCACCAGGATGGCCGTGTTCACGAAGGCGAACGGCACGTTCAGGAGTTCGGTGCGGTCGGCCCACAGCTCGGGTGAGGTGCTGCGGAGGGTGAAGTAGATCGCGAAGAGTCCCGCGAAGAACATCACCTCGCTGCCGAGCCACACAATGGTGCCGACAGCTACCGGGTTGGGCCGCTTGATGGTTCTCGCCGCCGGGGCATACGTCGCTGAGGTCGTCACCCTTCCATTATGGCCGATCCGCGGGCATGATTCTCGCACCGCGGGGCCGCAGATAGCCCTCTGGGGACTAAGGGGACCCTAAGAAAACGCTGCGAATCCACGGTGAATCCCTGAGAAACAGCGGATGCCGCGTCCGCGCCCTCACTTCGATAACCATTCGAGCAGTTCGTTCCCGCCGATAGGATCGCTCACATGCCTGAAACGCTGACCTGGTCCGACGTGCTCACCACTCTTCTGGAACGTCGTGACCTCAGTGTCTGGGAGTCCACGTGGGCCATGCGTCAGATCATGCGCGGCGATGTCACGGAGGCGCAGCTCGCCGGCTTCCTCGTCGCGCTGCGCGCGAAGGGCGAGACCATCGACGAGATCGTGGGCTTCCGCGACGCGATCCTCGAAGCGGCGGTGCCGCTGCCTGTCTCTCCGAACGTGCTCGACATCGTGGGAACCGGTGGGGATCGTGTCGGCACCGTCAACGTGTCGACGACGGCCGCGATCATCATCGGCTCGGCCGGCATCCCCGTCGTGAAGCACGGCAACCGGGCGGCGAGCTCGGCCTCCGGCTCCTCCGACGTGCTGAGCGCGCTGGGTCTCGAGCTCACCCTGGATCCGGCGGCCGTGTCGTCGATCCTCGACCGCACCGGAATCACGTTCGCGTGGGCAGGGGCCTTCCACCCGGGGTTCAAGCACGCGGGCGGCGTGCGTGCGGAGCTCGGCGTGCCGACCGTGTTCAACATGCTCGGCCCGCTCTGCAATCCCGCTCGCGCCGAGGCCAACGCCGTCGGCGTGGCGCAGATGGAGCGTGTTCCGCTCATCACCGGAGTCTTCCGCACCCGCGGTGCGACGGCGCTCGTGTTCCGCGGCGACGACGGCCTCGACGAGCTGACCACGACCGGTCACAGCCGCATCTGGGAGGTCACGCGCGGCGACATCCATGAGCACGACCTGGACCCGCGCGATCTCGGCATCCCGCTCGCCGACCTCTCCGACCTCATCGGCGGCACGCCGGCGCACAACGCCGAGATCCTGCGGCGCACCCTCGCGGGGGAGCAGGGACCCGTCCGCGACATCGTGCTGCTCAACGCCGCGGCCGGCATCGTCGCCTTCGAACTGTCGCAGGACCCGACGCAGGCCACGCTCCCGATCGTCGAACGCCTCAGGGCGGGCTACGAGAAGGCCGCTGCCGCAGTCGACGACGGCCGGGCCGCCGCCAAGCTCGACCAGTGGATCGGCGTCAGCCGGGAGCTGGCCACCGCCTAGGAGGAGCCATGGACCCGATCGCCGCACTTCTCGAGATCGCCTCGCTGCTCGAGCGCGAACGGGCGTCGCGGTACCGGGCCAAGGCCTTCCGTCAGGCGGCCGCCACGCTCCAGCAGCTCCCGGACGACGTGCGCACGGACCCGACGCGGCTTCGTGCGGCGAAGGGGATCGGCGAGTCGACCTTCTCGGTGATCCGTCAGGCGCAGGCGGGTGAGGTGCCCGACTACCTCGTCGAGCTTCGCGGGGAGGTCGAGCCGGAGATCGCGTCGGAACTCCGCTCGAAGCTCCGCGGCGACTTGCATGCGCACACGGACTGGTCGGACGGGACGACTCCCATCGGGGTCATGGCGGCCGCCGCGCGCGCGCTCGGACACGAGTACCAGGCCATCACCGACCACTCGCCGCGCCTTCGGGTCGCCCGAGGCCTGTCCGCAGAGCGGCTGCGTGAGCAGATCCCGCAGGTGCGGGCGGAGTCCGGCGACGGCTTCACACTCCTCGCGGGGATCGAGGTCGACATCCTGGAGGACGGCGCCCTCGATCAGGAGGACGACCTCCTCGCGGAACTCGACATCGTCGTCGCGTCCGTGCACTCCAAGCTCAGGATGGATGCGCGCCCCATGACCGCGCGCATGCTCGCGGCCGTCGCGCACCCTCGCGTGAACGTCCTCGGACACTGCACCGGGCGTCTTGTGCAGGGGGACCGAGGGACGCGTCCCCTGTCCCAGTTCGACGCCGAGGCGGTGTTCGCGGCCTGCGCCGAGAACGGCGTCGCGGTCGAGATCAACTCCCGTCCCGAGCGGCAGGACCCGCCGGACGAGCTCATCGCGATCGCGCTGGAGGCGGGGTGCCTGTTCTCGATCGACTCCGACGCGCACGCGCCAGGGCAGCTCTCACTCCTCGACCATGGGGCGCAGCGCGCGGAGCGTGCCGGGGTCCCTGCGTCCCGGATCATCACGACCTGGGGGCTCGAGCGTCTGCTCGCCTGGGCGGGCTGACCCTCAGCCGGCGGTCGTGCCGACGGCGGCGATGGCTCGTGCCATCGATCCGCCGAGGTTCCAGGTCTCGGCCAGGGCCAGGGCAACATCGACCTCGTCGGGTCCGAGGGGGAGGAGGGGCTCAATGGGTGCGGCGATGTCGAGATCTTTCGCCACCTCGACGACGGTCGGAGCGACGTCGAGGTAGGCGGAGGCGGCGAGCACCTTGGCCCGCACCCCGGCGCTCATGCCCTCTCCCGCCTCGGCGGCAGCGCGGATGCCGGCGAGGTCGCCGTGCTCCTTGAGCAGCGTCGCCGCGGTCTTCTCGCCGACCCCGGCGACCCCGGGGAGTCCGTCGGAGGCATCGCCGCGCATCGTGGCGAAGTCCGCGTACTGGGTGGGAAGCACTCCGTACTTGCCGACGACGACGGCATCCGTCACGATCTCGAGGTTGCTCATGCCCTTCGCGGTATAGACGACGCGGACCTCGCGCTCGTCGTCGACGAGCTGGAAAAGATCGCGATCCCCGGTCACGATGTCCACCGGCATCGTGGCGTGGGTGGCCAGGGTGCCGATGACGTCGTCGGCCTCGTGCTCGGCGACGCCGATGATCGGGATGCGCAGGGCGGTCAGGGTCTCACGGATCAGCGGGATCTGTGCTTCCAGCGGATCGGGCACCTCTTCGACGTCCGGCCCCGCCGGCACGACCTCGACCACGCGGTGAGCTTTGTAACTCGGGATGAGGTCGACGCGCCACTGCGGGCGCCAGTCGTCATCCCAGCACGCGACCACGTGTGTCGGTTCGTACAGGGTGACGAGCTTGGCGATGATGTCGAGCAGGCCGCGAGCGGCGTTGATGGGGGAGCCGTCGGGGGCCGTCACCTTGTCCGGCACGCCGTAGAAGGCGCGGAAGTAGAGGCTGGCGGTGTCGAGCAGGAGCAGCTTGTCGGCGCGATCTGGCATGGGGACAGTCTGGCAGGGGAGTCGCCCGCCGACCGGTATTCGGGGGAAGCGGTCGGGCTCCCGGTCTGATAGTCTGAACTGTCACTCGTGGCGTGTCTCGCATGCCCTCGTGACAGAAATCACAATCCAACCGCTGTGAAGCATGCAGTACGACCGTGCGCGGTCGCAGCTTCCGGCCCGAGTTCCCATTCAACAAGGACAACCCACTACATGACTACCGCAACGACCGCCCCGGCCACCAAGCAGGTCGCCATCAACGACATCGGATCTGCTGAGGACTTCCTGGCCGCGGTCGAGAAGACCCTGAAGTTCTTCAACGACGGCGACATCATCGAGGGCACGATCGTCAAGATCGACCGCGATGAGGTTCTGCTCGACGTCGGCTACAAGACCGAGGGTGTCATCCCCTCGCGCGAGCTCTCCATCAAGCACGACGTCGACCCCAACGAGGTCGTCAAGGTCGGCGACGAGGTCGAGGCTCTCGTTCTCCAGAAGGAGGACAAGGAAGGCCGCCTGATCCTCTCCAAGAAGCGTGCGCAGTACGAGCGCGCCTGGGGAGACGTCGAGAAGATCAAGGAGAACGACGGCGTCGTCACCGGTACGGTCATCGAGGTCGTCAAGGGTGGACTCATCGTCGACATCGGCCTCCGCGGCTTCCTGCCTGCGTCGCTCATCGAGCTGCGCCGCGTCCGCGACCTCACGCCGTACCTCGGCCAGGAGATCGAGGCCAAGATCCTCGAGCTCGACAAGAACCGCAACAACGTCGTGCTCTCGCGCCGCGCCCTGCTCGAGCAGACGCAGTCCGAGTCGCGCACCACGTTCCTCAACAACCTGCACAAGGGCCAGGTCCGCAAGGGCGTCGTCTCGTCGATCGTCAACTTCGGTGCGTTCGTCGACCTCGGCGGCGTCGACGGTCTCGTGCACGTCTCCGAGCTGTCCTGGAAGCACATCGAGCACGCCTCCGAGGTCGTCGAGGTGGGCCAGGAGGTCACCGTCGAGATCCTCGAGGTCGACCTCGACCGCGAGCGCGTCTCCCTGTCGCTGAAGGCGACGCAGGAGGACCCGTGGCAGGTCTTCGCCCGCACCCACGCGATCGGCCAGGTCACGCCGGGTAAGGTCACCAAGCTCGTTCCGTTCGGTGCATTCGTGCGCGTCGCGGACGGCATCGAGGGCCTCGTGCACATCTCGGAGCTCTCGAGCAAGCACGTCGAGCTCGCCGAGCAGGTCGTGTCGGTCGGCGAAGAGGTCTTCGTCAAGGTCATCGACATCGACCTCGAGCGTCGTCGCATCTCGCTGTCGCTGAAGCAGGCCAACGAGTCGGTCGACCCCAACGGCACCGAGTTCGACCCGGCCCTGTACGGCATGGTCGCGGAGTACGACGAGAACGGCGAGTACAAGTACCCGGAGGGCTTCGACGCCGAGACGGGTGCCTGGAAGGAAGGCTTCGACGCCCAGCGCGAGGCATGGGAGCAGGAGTACGCTGCGGCCCAGGCTCGCTGGGAGGCGCACAAGGCTCAGGTCGCGAAGGCGGCCGAGGCCGAGGCTGCGGCCGGCGACGACTTCGGTGGCCAGTCCTTCTCGAGCGAGGCCGCCGGTGCGGGCACGCTCGCGGACGACGAGGCTCTCGCGGCTCTGCGCGAGAAGCTCTCGGGCGGCAACTCCTGAGCATCAGCTCTCACCGGAACGGGCCGTCACTCTTCGGAGTGGCGGCCCGTTCCGCGTATCCGGGACGGGGCGTCGGAGTCGGCCCCTGGCTTACGTGACCGAACATTACGAAGCGGTTCGTGACACGGGTGCGCTCTCGGACAGCATGAAGGCATGACCTCCCTGCTGAACGCGCCTGCATCGTCGCGCGCTCCGGGGGCGCCCGGCGCCGCCGCATCCGTGCGACTGGACGCCGTCGAGCGCTCGTTCCCGCTCGCGCCCGGGCGGCGGGAAGTCCTGCGCGGCGTCGATGTCGACGTGGCCGCAGGGGAGATCGTCGCCGTCGTCGGCCCCTCAGGCTGCGGGAAGTCCACACTGCTGCGGCTGATCGGCGGACTCGACACTCCGAGCCGCGGCCGGATCGAGATCGGCGGCGCCGCCGTCGTCGACGCCGACGAGCGCACCGCGGTCGCCTTCCAGGAGCCGCGGCTACTGCCGTGGCGGACCCTCGCCCAGAACGTCGAACTCGGACTCCCTCGACGGACGCCCCGGCGTGAGGGCCGCGAACGTGTCGAAGAGCTGCTGCACCTCGTCGGCCTCGAGCACGCGGCAGGGCAACGCCCGCGCGAGGTGTCGGGAGGAATGGCCCAGCGTGCCTCCCTCGCGCGCGCTCTGGCACGGAACCCCAGCGTGCTGCTGCTCGACGAGCCGTTCGGCGCCCTCGACGCCCTGACCAGGCTGCGTATGCACGACCTGCTCCTGAAGATCCACGCCGCCGAGCCGACCACCGTCCTCCTCGTGACGCACGACGTCGAGGAGGCGCTCTACCTGGCTGATCGCGTGCTCCTGCTGCGCACCCTCACGAGCGACGCAGATGCCGCGGCTCCCTCGATCGCCCGAACTGTGACGGTTCCGGGCGCACGGCCCCGGGACCGCGCCGACCGCGGCCTCGCAGACCTCCGCGCCGAGCTCCTCGAAGGACTCGGCGTCGACACCCACCACCGCACGTCCCCCGAGGAGACCCGATGAGCACCATCACCCGCCGAATCATCCCTGCGATCGCGATCGCCGGGACCATGATGCTCGTCGCCACGGGCTGTGTGGCGGGGGAGGATGCCCCTGCCGACACCGCTGAGGCCGACACCGCGGCATCCGGCGAATGGTCGGCCGACACGATCTCGCTCGACTTCGCCACGTACAACCCGCTCAGCCTCGTGGTGAAGGACCAGGGGCTGCTCGAGGAGATCCTCGGCGACGAGGTCACCGTGGAATGGGTGCAGTCCGCCGGATCCAACAAGGCCAACGAGCTGCTGCGCTCCGGATCGATCGACGTCGGATCGACGGCGGGTTCGGCCGCCCTGCTCGCGCGCGCCAACGGCTCTCCGATCCAGGTCATCGACATCTACTCGCAGCCGGAGTGGGCGGCGATCGTCGTCGGGCCCGACAGCGACATCACCTCGGTCGAGGATCTCGCCGGCAAGTCCGTCGCGGCGACCAAGGGCACCGACCCCTACTTCTTCCTCCTGCAGGCGCTCGAAGAGGCAGGGCTGTCGATCGACGACGTCGAGGTGCAGAACCTGCAGCACGCCGACGGGCGCGCAGCCCTGGACGGTGGGTTGGTGGCCGCGTGGTCAGGACTCGACCCCATCATGGCCGCCGCCGAGGTCGAATCCGGTGACAAGCTGATCTATCGCAACGTCGACTTCAACTCCTACGGCTTCCTGAACGCCACCGAGGACTTCATCGAGAATCACGCGGACCTGGCGCAGGCGGTGGTCGACGCGTACGAGCAGGCCCGCGAGTGGGCGCTGGAGAATCCCGAGGAGACCGCTGCACTGCTCGCCGAGGTCGCGGGCATCGACCCCGCCGTCGCGACGACCGTGATCGAGGAGCGCTCGAACCTCGACGTGAGCGGCGTCCCCGGCGACGATCAGATCGCGGTTCTCGAGAAGATCGCTCCGGTGCTGGTGGACTCGGGCGACGTGCAGGGCGGCAAGGAGTCCGTCGACAACGCGCTCGACTCCCTCGTCAACGACACGTTCGCCAAGAAGGCGGTCGGCGGAGAGTGACCGACTTCGACCAGCGCGTGGTCGTGCCGGCAGACGCGCGCGACGCGCTCGATGCGGCGAAGGGGCGGTACCGCCCCTCCGACCGGCGAGCCCGCCGCGGGTGGGACCGCCCCGCGGTGCGCATCGCGGGGGGTCTGCTGCTGCCGATCCTGATCATCGCGGCGTGGCAGATCTCGACGACCAGCGGGATGGTCGAGCCCTATCGGCTGCCCACACCGGCATCCGTCTTCGCCGCGGGCGCCGAGCTCGCCGAGGGAGGCGCCCTGTACACGCACATCGCGATCTCCGTGCAGCGGGTGCTGCTGGGGTTCGCGATCGGCTCTGTCATCGGTCTCGCGGCCGCAGGCATCGTCGGGCTGTCGCGGCTCGGCGACATCCTGCTCAGCCCGACTCTCGCCGCCGTCCGCGCGGTGCCGTCGCTCGCCTGGGTGCCGCTGCTGATCCTGTGGATGCAGATCGGTGAGTCCTCGAAGGTCACACTCATCGCGATCGGCGCGTTCTTCCCCGTGTACACGACCGTCGCCTCGGCGCTCCGACACGTGGATCCGCAGCTCGTCGAGGCCGGCCGGTCGTTCAGCCTGCGGGGATGGTCGCTGTTCCGGACCGTGCAGCTCCCCGCCGTCGTGCCCTCCGTCGTCGCCGGTCTCCGCCTCGCGCTCGCTCAGGCCTGGCTCTTCCTCGTCGCAGCGGAGCTCATCGCCTCGTCGATGGGGCTGGGGTTCCTCCTCACCGACTCGCAGAGCAACGGGCGGGTCGACCGGATCATCCTGTCGATCATCCTGCTCGCGCTGCTCGGGACGATCACGAACGGCGTGCTCGCACTCGTCGAGAAGTACCTGCTGCGACGGTGGGCGTGACCGTGGACGAGGCGCGACTGGTCGAGCAGCGGACCTACCAGCCGTCGGCAGGATTCGCCGCCGCCGCGAACGTGGCGGCCGAGGCCTATGCGGAGGCGGAGACCGATCCGCTCGCGTTCTGGGAACGGGCCGCCCGCCGCCTGGAGTGGGTCCGCGCCTGGGACGCGCCACTCGACTGGCAGCCCCCCACGGCGGAAGCGGGGCCCTCCGCGCGTTGGTTCACCGGTGGTCGACTCAACGTCGCCTACAACTGCGTCGACCGGCACGTCGAGGCCGGGCGGGGCGACAAGGTCGCTCTGCATTTCGAGGGCGAGCCGGGCGACCGCACCGCGGTCACTTACGCCGACCTGCAGCGCCGGGTGGCGCAGGCCGCGAACGCGCTCATCGCCCTCGGCATCCAGGCGGGCGATCGCGTGGTGATCTACCTGCCCGTCCTCGTCGAGACCGTCGTCATCACCCTCGCGTGCGCGCGCATCGGCGCCGTTCATTCCCTCGTCTTCGGAGGGTTCTCCGCCGAGGCGGTGCGGTTCCGCCTCGCCGACACGGGCGCCAAGCTCCTCGTCACGAGCGACGGCCAGTTCCGCCGGGGCACGGCGACGGAGGTCAAGTCCACCGCGGACGTTGCGGCCGCCGACCTCCCCGACCTCGAGCACGTCCTCGTCCTGCGGCGCACCGGACAGGACGTGCCGTGGACCGACGGGCGCGACGTGTGGTGGCACGACGTGGTCGACAGCGCGTCGACCGACCACGTGGCGGAGGCGTTCGACTCCGAGCATCCGCTCTTCATCATCTACACCTCCGGCACGACCGGGAAGCCGAAGGGCCTCGTGCACACCTCGGGCGGCTACCTGACGCATGCGAGCTGGGCGCACTGGGCGCACTTCGACGCCAAGCCGGACGACGTGCACTGGTGCACGGCCGATCTCGCATGGGTGACGGCGCACACGTACGAGATCTACGGACCGCTGTCCAACGGCCTCACCCAGGTCATCTACGAGGGCACGCCGGACACCCCGCACCGCGAACGTCACCTCGAGGTCATCGAACGCTACGGGGTCACCGTCTACTACACGGCTCCCACGCTCATCCGGACCTTCATGACGTGGTTCGGAGCCGACCTCCCGGCGGGGCACGACCTCTCGACCCTGCGCCTTCTCGGCACGGTCGGCGAGGCGATCAACCCCGAGGCGTGGGTGTGGTTCCGTCGCAATTTCGGACGCGACGAGCTCCCGGTCGTCGACACCTGGTGGCAGTCGGAGACGGGCGCGGCCATGATCGCTCCGCTTCCCGGTGCGACCACGCTCAAGCCCGGCTCGGCGTCCGTCCCGCTCCCCGGCATCGACGCGACCGTCGTCGACGAGCACGGCGTCGAGGTCGCACCCGGCCGCTCGGGCACCCTGGTGGTGCGTCGGCCCTGGCCCGGGATGGCCAGGACCGTGTGGGGCGACCCCGCGCGGTACCGGTCCGCCTACTGGGCGGCGTACGCCGGACACGGCGATTGGGGTGGCTACTACGTCGCCGGAGACGGGGCGACGCGCGACGCCGACGGCTATATCTGGATCCTCGGACGCCTCGACGACGTCGTGAACGTCTCGGGACACCGCCTCTCCACGATCGAGATCGAGTCGGCCCTCGTTGCCCACGACACCGTGGGGGAGGCGGGCACCGCCGGCGTCTCCGACCCCGTGACCGGACAGGCCGTGGTCGCCTTCGTGACGCCGTCCGGCCGGTCCGAGGTCTCCCCGGTCGAGCTCCGCGGCGAGGTGGCGCGCGCCATCGGACCGGTCGCCAAGCCCAAGCACGTGGTCGTGGTGCCCGACCTGCCCAAGACCCGCTCCGGCAAGATCATGCGCCGCCTCCTCGCACAGCTGTGGGAGGCCGAGCAGGACCGACGAGCGGGCCGCGAGGCGCCGCCGCTCGGCGACACCACTTCTCTGCAGAACCCCTGGGCCGTCGACGACATCGCCGCCGTGCTCGCGAACGCCGAACTGAGGACAGCATGACGGAAGAACACCGCTTCGGATTCCGCACCAGAGCGCTCCACGCGGGAGGCACGCCCGACGCGTCGACCGGCGCGCGCGCCGTGCCGATCTACCAGACCACGTCGTTCGTGTTCGACGACGCCGCTGACGCCGGCAACCTGTTCGCTCTGCAGAAGTACGGGAACATCTACTCGCGCATCGGCAACCCCACGGTCGCTGCGCTGGAGGAGCGACTCGCCTCGCTCGAGGGCGGGATCGGCGCCGTCGCGACGGCATCCGGCATGAGCGCCGAGTTCATCACGTTCGCCGCGCTCGTGGGTGCCGGCGACCACGTCGTCGCGGCGGCCCAGCTGTACGGCGGCACGGTGACGCAGCTCGACGTGACCCTGCGGCGCTTCGGCGTCGACACGACGTTCGTCGCCTCGACCGATCCCGCGGACTATGCGGCCGCCATCCGTCCGGAGACGAAGGTCGTGTACGTGGAGATGATCGGCAACCCCTCCGGCGAGATCGCCGACATCGAGGGGCTCGCCGAGGTCGCCCATGCGGCGGGCGTCCCGCTCGTCGTCGACGCGACCCTGGCCACGCCGTACCTCGCGCGTCCGCTCGAGCACGGCGCCGACATCGTCATCCACTCGGTCACGAAGTTCCTGGGCGGGCATGGCACGACCCTCGGCGGCATCGTGATCGAGAAGGGCACGTTCGACTGGGGGAACGGCCGCTTCCCGCAGATGACCGAGCCTGTCGCCTCGTACGGCGGCATCAAGTGGTGGGACAACTTCGGGGAGTACGGGTTCCTGACGAAGCTGCGCACCGAACAGCTCCGCGACATCGGCCCGGCGCTGAGCCCGCAGGCCGCGTTCAACCTGCTGCAGGGCATCGAGACCCTGCCGCAGCGCATCGACGCCCACCTCGCGAACGCGAGGGTCGTCGCGGAATGGCTCGCCGCCGACCCGCGGGTCGCTTACGTGACCTGGGCGGGGCTCGAGGAGCATCCGCACCACGAGCGGGCCGCGAAGTACCTGCCGCTCGGCCCCGGATCGGTCTTCGCCTTCGGAGTGAAGGCCGACGACGGCCGCGTCGCGGGGGAGAGGCTCATCGAGAACCTGCAGCTCGCATCGCACCTCGCGAACATCGGCGACGCGAGGACCCTCGTGATCCACCCCGCATCGACGACGCACCGTCAGCTCACCGACGAGCAGCTGGTCGGAGCGGGCGTACGCTCGGACCTCATCCGCATCTCGGTCGGCCTCGAAGACGCCGAAGACATCATCTGGGACCTGGACCAGGCCCTCACGATCGCGACGGGGGAGAACCGATGAGCGACATGACCCCGGCGGGCGACAGCTGCGCCGTCCCCGCCCCGCAGGACGCGGCGGCCTGCGCGCTGCCCGGCACTGCACCCGAGGCCACCGGGCGCACCTGGATCGGTCCAGGACAGCAGGAGCGGTTCGCGATCCTCCGCCGCACGAAGTCCATCGCGATCGTCGGCGCGTCGAACAACCCGGCCCGCGCGTCGTATTTCGTCGCCACCTACCTTCTCTCGAGCACGCCGTACGACGTCTATCTGGTCAATCCGAGGGAGAAGGAGATCCTCGGGCAGCCGGTGTACTCGTCTCTCGCCGACCTGCCTGTCGTGCCCGACCTCGTCGACGTGTTCCGCCGTCACGAAGACCTGCCAGGCGTCGCTCAGGAGGCGATCGACGTGGGCGCGAAGGCGTTGTGGCTGCAGCTCGGGTCCTGGAACGAGGATGCCGCGGCGCTGGCGCAGGGCGCAGGTCTCTCCGTCGTGATGGACCGCTGCGTCAAGATCGAGCACGCGCGGTTCCACGGCGGGCTGCATCTCGCCGGCTTCGACACCGGTGTGATCAGCTCGCGGCGGCAGCTGCTGTCGCGCTGAGCCTCGACCAGCGAAGCCTAGACTGGCGGCATGCCTCTCATCGCGCTGACCGGCGGCATCGCCTCGGGCAAGTCGACCATCGCCCGCAGGCTCGCGGAGCACGGCGCGACGATCGTCGACGCGGATCAGATCGTCCGCGACGTGCAGGCGCCGGGGAGCCCGGTGCTGACGGAGATCGCCGACGTCTTCGGCGGCGAGGTGATCGCTCCTGACGGTTCGCTCGATCGAGCGGCTCTCGGTGCCCGGGTCTTCGCGGATGCCGACCTGCTCGCGCGGCTCAACGCCATCGTGCACCCCGCGGTGCGCGCCGAGTCGCAGCGGCGATTCGACGCGGCATCCGCTCAGGACCCCGAGGGGGTCGTGGTCTACGACGTGCCGCTCCTCGTCGAGGCCAGGGTCGACGACCCCTGGGACCTGGTCGTCGTAGCGCACGCCCCCGCCGACGTCCGCCTCGAACGGCTGGTCGAACTCCGAGGCATGGAGCGCAGAGCAGCGCAGAATCGCATCGATGCCCAGGTGTCGGACGAGCGGCGGCTGGCGATCGCCGACGACGTGATCGACACGTCCGGCACGCTCGAGGAGACCGTCGCGCAGACGGACGCCCTCTGGCAGCGGATCAGCGCGCGGTGAGCTTCACCGGTCACGCACCAGGCTCGTCCGCCTACCGCCGGTTGATCGTCGGGCTGTTCTTCGCGGGGATCGCGACCTTCGCCCAGCTGTATTCTCCGCAGGCCGTGCTGCCGCAGCTCGCGGCCGACCTCGAGGTGTCGCCGGCTACCGCGGCGCTCACGGTGTCGGCGGCGACGCTGGGGCTCGCTGCGGCGGTGATCCCGTGGTCGCTCGTCGCCGACCGCGTCGGCCGGGTGCAGGCCATGGCGATCGGGGTGATCGCGGCGACCGTGTTCGGACTGCTCGCCCCGCTGAGCTCCGCTCTGGAGATGCTGCTCCTGCTGAGGCTGCTGGAGGGCGTCGCGCTGGGAGCCATCCCCGCGGTCGCTCTGGCGTTCCTGAGCGAGGAGGTCACGGCGCGCAGTGCGGCGGCCGCCGCCGGCAGCTACATCGCCGGCACGACGGTGGGCGGACTCGCGGGACGCGTGCTGTCGGGGATCGTCGGCGAGCCGGCGGGCTGGCGAGCCGGACTGTGGACCGTCGCCGCCGTCTGCGTCGTCGCCGCCGTCCTGTTCCTCTGGCTCACCCCGAGAGCGCAGGGGTTCGTGCCCGGTCGGCTCCGGGCGGGAGGGGACGTCACAGGAGTCCTGGCTCGCCTGGTGACGCCGCTGCGATCAGGGGCCCAGCTCGCGCTCTACGCCCAGGGCTTCCTGCTCATGGGCGCCTTCGTGGCGGTCTACAACTACCTCGGCTTCCACCTCGCCGCTCCGCCGTTCGCGCTGCCGGCGTGGCTCGTGACACTACTGTTCCTCGCCTACCTCGCCGGCACCGTCTCGTCGCCGTGGGCGGGCGCGCTGGCCTCGCGGATCGGGCGGTATCCGGTGCTGCTCTGGGCGACGGCGCTGATGGCGGCCGGTGCGCTGACCATGCTGGCGGGGATCGCCTGGGTCGTCCTGATCGGGCTCCTGCTGTTCACCGCCGGGTTCTTCGCCGCGCATGCCGTCGCGTCGGGCTGGGCGCCTGTCGCGGCCGGTCCGGCGACGCGCGCGCAGGCCTCCTCGCTGTACTACTTCGGCTACTACGCGGGGTCGAGTCTGTTCGGCTGGGCGCTCGGCATCGTCTTCGGCTCCGCCGACTGGACGTGGTTCGTCGTCGCCGTCGTCGCGCTCTGCGCGGTCGCCGCCGGCCTCGCGTCCGCCGCACTGCGGGGGACGCCGGGAGCACGGCCCTTCGCCGACGCCGCCTGAGCGGAGCGGCGGCCTGCCCGCCGTGACCCCGATGTCGGTGGCCCGGCCTACGCTTGATGTATGCAGACCACCCGCAGCGTCCGACCGTTCGAGGTCATCAGCGAGTACGCCCCGGCCGGCGACCAGCCCCAGGCGATCGCGGAGCTCGCCTCGCGCATCAACGCCGGCGAGACCGACATCGTGCTGCTCGGCGCCACCGGTACGGGCAAGTCGGCGACCACGGCCTGGCTCGTCGAGCAGGTGCAGCGCCCGACGCTCGTCCTCGCCCACAACAAGACCCTCGCCGCTCAGCTGGCGAACGAGTTCCGCGAGCTCATGCCGAACAACGCGGTCGAGTACTTCGTCTCGTACTACGACTACTACCAACCAGAGGCGTACGTCCCGCAGACCGACACCTTCATCGAGAAGGACTCGTCGATCAACGCCGAGGTCGAGCGTCTCCGTCACTCGACGACCAACTCTCTGCTGAGCAGACGAGACGTCGTCGTCGTCTCGACCGTGTCGTGCATCTACGGACTCGGTGCGCCGGAGGAGTACCTGCGCGCCATGGTCGCGCTGCAGGTGGGGGAGCGATACGACCGCGATGCCCTCATCAGGCAGTTCATCGCGATGCAGTACAACCGCAACGACGTCGACTTCTCGCGGGGCAACTTCCGCGTGCGCGGCGACACGATCGAGATCATCCCGGTGTACGAGGAGCATGCGATCCGCATCGAGCTCTTCGGCGACGAGATCGAAGCCCTCTACTCGCTGCACCCGCTGACCGGAGAGGTGATCGAGAAGCTCGACTCCGTCCCGATCTTCCCTGCGTCGCACTACGTCGCGGGCACCGACGTGATCCAGCGCTCCATCGGCACGATCGAGCACGAGCTCGAAGAGCGTCTGGCCGAGTTCGAGCGCCAGGGCAAGCTCCTCGAAGCGCAGCGCCTGCGCATGCGAACCACGTTCGACCTCGAGATGCTGCAGCAGCTCGGCTTCTGCTCGGGCATCGAGAACTACTCGCGGCACATGGACGGTCGGATGCCGGGCGAGCCCCCGCACACGCTGCTGGACTTCTTCCCCGACGACTTCCTGCTGGTGATCGACGAGTCGCATGTGACCGTTCCGCAGATCGGCGCGATGTACGAGGGCGATGCCTCGCGCAAGCGCACGCTCGTCGACCACGGGTTCCGGCTGCCCAGCGCGATGGACAACCGGCCGCTGCGCTGGGACGAGTTCAAGAATCGCGTGGGACAGACCGTGTATCTGTCGGCCACACCGGGCAAGTACGAGATGGGTATCGCCGACGGGGTGGTGGAGCAGATCATCCGCCCGACCGGCCTCGTCGATCCGCACATCGTCGTCAAGCCGTCGAAGGGACAGATCGACGACCTGCTCGAAGAGATCCGGGTCCGTGTCGAACGTGACGAGCGCGTCCTCGTCACGACACTGACGAAGAAGATGGCGGAGGAGCTCACCGACTTCCTCGGTGAGCACGGGGTGCGGGTTCGCTACCTGCACTCCGATGTCGACACCCTGCGCCGCGTGGAACTCCTCAGCGAGCTGCGGGCGGGCGTCTACGACGTGCTGGTCGGCATCAACCTCCTCCGAGAGGGACTCGACCTGCCGGAGGTGTCGCTGGTGGCGATTCTCGACGCCGACAAGGAGGGCTTCCTCCGCTCGGGCACGTCGCTCATCCAGACGATCGGTCGTGCCGCGCGAAACGTGTCGGGTGAGGTCCACATGTACGCCGACAACATGACGGACTCGATGGCCAAGGCCATCGAGGAGACCGATCGACGTCGCGACAAGCAGATCGCCTACAACAAGGAACACGGCATCGATCCGCAGCCGCTGCGCAAGCGCATCGCCGACATCACCGAGGTCCTGGCCCGAGAGGGCGCAGACACGGCCGACATGCTGGCCGGGCGCGGCAAGGCGTCGGGCAAGGGCAAGTCCCCGACGCCCAACCTGCGTCGCACGGGCATCGCGGCCGAGGGAGCTCAGCAGCTCGAGGCGACGATCGAGGATCTGTCGAACCAGATGCTCGCCGCAGCCGCCGAGCTCAAGTTCGAGCTCGCGGGTCGTCTGCGCGACGAGGTGCAGGACCTGAAGAAGGAGCTGCGGGCCATGGAGCGTGCCGGGCACGCCTGAGCGGAAGGCGTCTGACGATGGATGCTGCGGGAGAAGAACTCGCCGACCGGGTGCGGGCGCTGCTGACGCTGGGCGGAGACGTCGAGGAGAAGCGGATGTTCGGCACCCGGGCGTTCCTCGTCGACGGCCACATCCTCGTCGGTGCGCGCTCGGCGGGAGTGCTTCTGGTCCGAGTGCACGAAGAGACCGGCGCGGCGCTGGTCGCCCGACCCGGCGTGACGACCGCGGTGATGGGTCCCCGCACGATGGGAACCGGCTGGCTCGACGTGGCACCCGAGGCGACGGCCGACGACGAGGCGCTCGCGTTCTGGCTGGACGTCGCGCGGGAGGACGCCGACCGACAGGAGTGATGGTCGCCCGCTCCCGACGACCGGTAGCGCCTGGCGCCCCGTGGAACCGGACGCTCAGGGGCGGATCGATCTCGCCTCTGAGCTCAGGGGCAGTGGACGAGGGTCTTCGGCCCGGATCGATCGATGACGTGAGTGCTCATCGGGGCACCGCACAACGGGCAGGCACGTTCGGCGCGCTCGGCCGCGCTGGGCGGTGGAGTCTTCTCGTACGGGCCGACCGAGGCCGGCCCGGCGAAGCGGATCAGGTTCGAGTTGACCCACGAGTAGAGACCGCCGGCGGCGCGGATGCGGTCGCGGAGGGGAGCACGCTCGGGGTTCGTCATGTTCCTTAGTGTACTAACTATTAGTGGTCTTGTATAGTGGCGGCATGGCGACCTCCGACGACCTCCTGCGACTCGAGAACCAACTGTGCTTCGCGCTGGTCACGGCGGCGCGCAACGTCGTCGCGATCTATCGACCGATCCTCGAACCGCTCGGTCTCACTCACCCGCAGTACCTCGTGATGCTCGCACTGTGGGAGCGCGCTCCGCGGTCGCTGAACGACCTCGCGTCGGACCTCGCACTCGAACCCGCGAGTGCATCGCCGCTCGTCAAGCGTCTCGAGGCCGACGGTCTCATCGCGCGACTGCGGAGCGCCCGGGACGAGCGTCGCCTCGACATCACGCTGACCGAGGCGGGGAGGGCGCTCCGTGAGCGCGCCCTCGATGTGCCGCGCCAGGTGATGGAGGCCGTCGGGATGGATGCCGCGGGGATCGCCGATCTGCGCGACGGTCTGGCGCCGTTCGCCGGGCGCCGGGTCGACGCCTGACCCGCAGCATCCTGCTGCGGCTTCTCGTCGTCTCCCTCGTTGCGATCGAGCGTGCTCGCCCCGGCAGCGTCCGGCTCACTCGTCGTCGGACCGGCTGCGGCGCTGACGGCTCTGAGGAGGGCGGAGGCGGAGTCTCGGCCGCTTCCCAGCCCCGTGGACCCCCTCGGCGGAGCCAATGTCCGTGGCCCCTCGTAGACTTGACCAGTGCCAATCGTCCCCGTCGCATCCCCAGGAAAACTCAGTGTTCGCGGTGCCCGCGTCCACAATCTGAAGAACGTCGACATCGACATCCCGCGTGATTCGCTCGTCGTGTTCACCGGCCTGTCCGGGTCGGGCAAGTCGAGCCTCGCGTTCGACACGATCTTCGCCGAGGGGCAGCGCCGCTACGTCGAATCGCTGAGCGCCTACGCGCGCCAGTTCCTCGGTCAGGTCGACCGTCCTGATGTCGATTTCATCGAGGGTCTGAGCCCCGCGGTGTCGATCGACCAGAAGTCGACGAACCGCAACCCGCGATCGACCGTCGGCACGATCACCGAGATCTACGACTACATGCGACTGCTCTGGGCGCGCATCGGCGTCCCGCACTGCCCCGAGTGCGGCGAGCGGATCCAGCGTCAGACCGTGCAGCAGATCGCCGATCAGCTCATGACGCTTCCCGAGCGCACGCGCTACCAGATCGTCGCCCCGATCGTCTCGCAGAAGAAGGGCGAGTTCGTCGACCTGTTCCGCGAGCTCGGCGCCAAGGGCTATTCGCGAGCCATCGTCGACGGCGACCTCATCCAGCTCGCGGAGCCGCCGACGCTGAAGAAGAGCTACAAGCACGACATCGCGGTGGTCGTCGACCGCCTCGTGGCCTCCGACGACATCCTGGGTCGCGTGACCGACTCGGTCGAGACCGCCCTCGGCCTCGCCGGCGGGGTCGTGCAGGTCAACTACGTCGACGAGGAGGGCGACGCCGCGTGGCAGTCGTTCTCCGAGAAGCTGGCGTGCCCCAACGGGCACCCGCTCAGCCTCACCGAGATCGAGCCCCGCACGTTCTCGTTCAACGCCCCGTTCGGCGCCTGCCCGGCCTGCTCGGGTCTCGGCACTCGGATGTCGGTGGACGTCGATCTGATGCTCGGCGACGAGGAGCTCTCGATCCGCGAGGGCGCGATCATCCCCTGGACCACCCAGGGCAAGGGACTGTTCCAGTACTACGAGCGCCTGCTCGAGGGGCTCGCCGCCGACCTCAACTTCTCGCTCGACACCCCGTGGCAGGACCTCAGGGTCGACGTGCAGGATGCGATCCTCCGCGGCGACAACTACAAGGTGACCGTCAAGTGGAAGAACCGCTACGGCCGCGAGATGCGCTATGCGTCGGGGTTCGAGGGCGTCGTGCCGTATATCGAGCGGCAGTACGCCCAGGCCGAGTCCGACACGCAGCGAGCCCGCTGGGGGGAGTACCTCCGGGAAGTCCCGTGTCCGGTCTGCAACGGCGACCGCCTCAAGCCCGAGGTGCTCGCGGTGCAGGTGCACGGGCACTCGATCGCCGAGGTCTCGCACCTGAGCCTCGCCGACGCCCGCGCCTTCATGGAGACCCTCACGCTCACCGACCGCGAAGCGAAGATCGCGGCGCAGGTGCTCCGTGAGATCCGTCTGCGTCTCGACTTCCTGCTGCAAGTGGGCCTGTCGTACCTGAACCTCAGCCGTTCGGCAGGGTCTCTCTCGGGCGGCGAGGCGCAGCGCATCCGCCTCGCCACGCAGATCGGCTCCGGCCTCACCGGAGTGCTGTATGTGCTCGACGAGCCGTCGATCGGTCTGCACCAGCGAGACAACCGCCGGCTCATCAACACACTCCTCAAGCTCCGCGACCTCGGGAACACCCTCATCGTCGTCGAGCACGACGAAGAGACGATCGAGGCCGCCGACTGGGTCGTCGACATCGGCCCCGGTGCCGGTGTGAACGGCGGCGCGGTCGTGCATTCGGGTCCGTATTCGGCGCTGCTGAGCGAGTCGGATTCGATGACGGGCGAGTACCTGTCGGGTGCCCGCGAGATCCCGACGCCGACGAAGCGCCGCAAGATCGACAAGAAGCGCAAGGTCAGCGTCGTCGGGGCGCGGGAGAACAACCTTAAGAACGTGAGCGTGGACTTCCCGCTCGGAGTGCTCACCGCCGTCACCGGCGTGAGCGGCTCGGGCAAGTCGTCCCTCGTGAACGACATCCTCTACCAGGTGCTCGCCTCGCGACTCAACGGCGCGCGGACGGTTCCGGGCAAGCACACGCGGGTCTCCGGACTCGACAACCTCGACAAGGTCGTGCACGTCGACCAGGCGCCGATCGGTCGCACCCCGCGATCGAACCCGGCCACCTACACCGGCGTGTTCGACCGGATCCGGTCGCTGTTCAGCGAGACGCCCGAGGCGAAGGTGCGGGGTTACCAGCCCGGCCGTTTCAGCTTCAACGTCAAGGGCGGTCGCTGCGAGGCGTGCTCCGGCGACGGCACCATCAAGATCGAGATGAACTTCCTGCCCGACGTGTACGTCGACTGCGAGGTCTGCCACGGCAGGCGGTACAACCGCGACACCCTGGCGGTGCACTACAAGGGCAAGAACATCGCCGAGGTCCTCGAGATGCCGATCGCGGAGGCCGCGGAGTTCTTCGAGCCGATCCAGGCGATCCACCGCTACATGAAGACGCTCGTCGACGTCGGCCTCGGGTACGTCCGGCTCGGGCAGTCGGCCACGACGCTCTCCGGCGGCGAGGCGCAGCGCGTGAAGCTCGCCACCGAGCTCCAGCGCCGCAGCAACGGACGCAGCATCTACGTGCTCGACGAGCCGACCACCGGTCTGCACTTCGAAGACGTCCGGAAGCTGCTCGAGGTGCTGAACGGACTCGTCGACAAGGGCAACACCGTGATCGTGATCGAGCACAATCTCGATGTGATCAAGTCGGCCGACTGGGTGATCGATCTCGGGCCGGAAGGCGGTTCAGGTGGTGGCGAGATCCTCGCGACCGGCACTCCTGAGCAGATCGCTCGCGTCGCGGAGAGCCACACCGGGCAGTTCCTCGCCGAGATCCTGGATGAGGGGCGCTCTGCGCGGAAGGCCAGCTGATGGCCGACGTCCTCCCGTACAAGCCGAGGACCGGTGAGATCCCCACCGATCCCGGCGTGTACCGCTTCCGCGACGCCGATGGGCGTGTGCTGTACGTGGGCAAGGCGAAGAACCTGCGCCAGCGGCTGTCGAACTACTTCGCTCCGCTGCGCACTCTGCACGAGCGCACTCGACGGATGGTCACGACTGCGGCCTCGGTCGAGTGGACGGTCGTGCCGACCGACGTCGACTCGCTGCAGCTCGAGTACATGTGGATCAAGGAGTTCGACCCGCCCTTCAACGTGCGCTACCGCGACGACAAGTCGTACCCGTTCATGGCGGTGACGCTCGGCGATGAGGCTCCGCGCGTGATCGTGACGCGAAACCGCAAGATCCCCGGCGCGCGGTACTTCGGCCCTTATCCGAAGGTCTGGGCGGTGCACGAGACCATCGACCTGATGATCAAGGCGTTCCCGATCAGGACCTGCAGCGACGCGAGCTACAAGCGCGCCATGCAGACGGGGCGGCCGTGCTTCCCCGGGCAGATCGGCAAGTGCGGCGGACCCTGCTCGATGACGGTCACGATCGAGGAGCACCGGGCGATGGTCGACGACTTCGTCGCCTTCATGGCCGGTGGTGACGAGCGGTTCACCCGTGATCTGCGGAAGCGGATGCTGGCGGCGTCGGCCGCGATGGATTACGAGGCAGCCGCGAAGTTCCGCGACAAGCTCTCGGCCATCGAAGCCGTCCTGGGCAAGAGCGCCCTCGTGCTCGCCGCCGACGAAGACGCCGACCTGTTCGGCATCGCGGAAGACGAGCTCGCGGCAGCAGTGCAGCACTTCGTGATCCGCGGCGGACGCGTGCGCGGTGTGCGGGCGCTGACGATCGAGAAGGAGATCGACATCTCCTCGGCCGACCTCGTCGACCAGGTCCTGCAGCGCGCGTACGGCGATGCACAGGACGTGCCGCGTCGCATCCTGGTACCGACACTGCCCGACGATGCAGCCGAACTCGAGGAGTGGCTCCGCGAGCGACGGGGGAGGAAGGTCGAGATCGCCGTCGCCCAGCGCGGGCAGCGGGCCGACCTCATGCGCACCGCGACGATCAATGCGCAGCAGGCGCTCATCAGGCACAAGACCCGCCGCACGAGCGACTACGTCGCCCGCACCCAGGCGCTGACCGATCTGCAGGAGGCCCTCGGCATGTCCGAGGCCCCGCTGCGCATCGAGTGCTTCGACATCTCGCACCTCGGCGGCACCAACGTCGTCGCCTCGATGGTGGTGTTCGAAGACGGTCTGCCGCGGAAAGACCAGTACCGTTCTTTCAACATCGCGGAGACGACCGACGACACCGACTCCATGTACCAGGTGCTCACCCGCCGCCTCGCCTACCTCGACAAGCCAGACGAGACCGAGGTCATCGACCCGACGACCGACGAGATCGTGGGGGAGGACGTCGGCGAGGCCACGGTCAAGCGGCGGCCGCGATTCGCCTACCCGCCGCAGCTTCTGCTCGTCGACGGCGGCCAGCCTCAGGTCGAGGCCGCGGCGCGCGCTCTGCGCGACTCGGGTCACACCGAGATCGCCGTCTGCGGCATCGCCAAGCGGCTCGAGGAGATCTGGCTGCCCGGCGACGACTTCCCCGTGATCCTCCCTCGCACCAGTGAGGCCCTGTACCTTTTGCAGCGGCTCCGCGACGAGGCACACCGCTTCGCGATCACGCATCAGCGCAAGCGCCGCAAGAACGACATCACCACTGTGCTCGCCGAAGTCCCCGGGCTCGGAGCCTCGCGGATCAAGGTCCTGCTCAAGCACTTCGGCTCGGTCACCGCGCTCCGCGCGGCAGCTCCCGGCGAGATCGAACAGGTGCAGGGCATCGGCCCCGTCCTGGCCCAGAACATCCACACCCATCTCGCCACCCGGTAGTCCCGTTCTCGCTAGGCTGGAAGCGGCGGGGAGAAGGGGTAATGATGACTGACGGGGACAAGGGCGAGTTCCTCATCGTCACGGGCATGTCTGGCGCCGGTCGGACGACCGTCGCCAACGCTCTGGAGGACCTGGGCTGGTACGTGGTCGACAACCTGCCGCCGCAGATCCTGCGGCCGCTGCTCGACCTCACCGACATGGGCGGCAACGCGCTTCCCAAGGTCGCGGCTGTGGTCGACGTGCGCGGCCGCAACCTCTTCGACGACTTCCCCGGTGTCGCCAGGGCGCTTCGTTCGCGCGGCTCCGTGCGCGTGCTGTTCCTCGACGCCTCCGACGACGTTCTCGTGCGACGATTCGAGTCGGTGCGGCGGCCGCACCCGCTCCAGGAGGACGGGACGCTGCTCGACGGCATCCGCGGCGAACGGTCGCGTCTCGCCCCGATCCGCGAAGCCGCCGACATCGTGATCGACACCTCGGCGCTCAACATCCACCAGCTGGCCACCCAGGTCTCCGAGCTGTTCGCCGAGGAGGGGGCGCCTCGGCACCGCCTGACGCTCATGAGCTTCGGTTTCAAGTACGGACTCCCGACCGACGTCGACCTCGTCGCCGATATGCGCTTCCTCCCGAACCCGTTCTGGAACGAGGAGCTGCGCGGACTGACGGGGAAGGACGAAGAGGTCAGGGACTTCGTGCTGTCGCGAGAGGGAGCCGCCGAGTTCCTCGACGCGTACACGGCCGCGCTGACCCCCGTGCTCGAGGGGTATCAGCGCGAGAACAAGAGCCATTCGACGGTGGCTGTGGGCTGCACCGGAGGCAAGCACCGCTCGGTCGCGATGGTGGAGGAGCTGGCGCGTCGGCTCGCGGCGGTGCCGGGCGTGGCCGTCAACGTCCGTCACCGCGACCTCGGCAGGGAATAGCAGGCGCCTCCGCCGGAGTAGGCTGGAGGTTTGCGTCGCGATCCGGCGCGTGAGCGTAGAGGAGTGTCGTGGCACTAACCACCGACGTCAAGGCTGAGCTGGTCAGCATCCGCAATGCACCCCCCACGGTGCGTGTCGCGGAGGTCACATCGATCCTGCGGTTCGCCGGCGGGCTGCATTCGATCGCCGGACGGGTCGCCGTCGAGGCGGA
This sequence comes from Microbacterium sp. CR_7, assembly GCF_041954755.1. NCBI lineage: Bacteria > Bacillati > Actinomycetota > Actinomycetes > Micrococcales > Microbacteriaceae > Microbacterium > Microbacterium sp. CR_7. The sequence continues at coordinate 83,843 of NZ_JAVAYF010000006.1, read as the reverse complement.
GGTGGATGCCGAAGTGCTGGCGCAGCGCGTCGCGCGCGACCTCGCAGAGATCTACGGCGTCCGTCCCGAGATCGCCCAGGTTCAGTCGAGCACCGCGAACGACGGCGCCCGATGGGCCGTGCGTGTGATCGCCGCGGGGGAGACCCTCGCTCGGCAGACCGGCCTGCTCGACCAGCGCCGCCGCCCCGTTCGGGGCCTGCCCAATCGCCTCACCACCGGCTCGCGTGCCGAGGTCGCCGGTCTCTGGCGTGGCGCCTTCCTCGCCGCGGGAACCCTCAGCGAGCCCGGCCGCTCGGCCATGCTCGAGATCGCCTGCCCGTCGTCCGAGGCCGCGATGGCACTGGTCGGCGCCGCGCACCGGCTCGGGGTCGCTGCCAAGGCCCGTGAGGTCCGCGGCATGCCGCGCGTCGTGGTCCGCGAGGGCGAGGCCATCCGCACCATCCTCGCTGAGATGGGTGCTCAGAAGACCGCCGTCGCGTGGGAGGAGATGCGTCAGCGTCGCGAGGTCCGCGCCGGCGTCAACCGTCTCGTGAACTTCGACGACGCGAACCTGCGTCGCTCCGCCCAGGCTGCCGTCGCCGCGTGCGCCCGCGTCGAGCGCGCGCTCGAGATCCTCGCCGACGAGGTGCCCGACCACCTCCGGGTCGCCGGAGAGCTGCGCCTCGCCCACCGCGACGCGAGCCTCGACGAGCTCGGTCACCACGCCGACCCGCCCATGACGAAGGATGCCGTGGCCGGCCGCATCCGCCGCCTCCTCGCGATGGCGGACAAGCGCGCCCAGCAGGAGGGCATCCCCGGTACCGAGGCCGCCGTTCCCGCCGGCCTCGACGTCTGACCCGAGTCCGAGAGACGAGAGGCGACCCCTGTCAAGGGGTCGCCTCTCTTCGTCATACGGCGGAAGGATCAGGGGTGACGATGTGTTGTCCTCACTAGGATGAGTTACGTCTGCTCCGCACCGCATTCGGCAGCGCGGAGGATCGGCAAGCGCCGCGGCGCGGCGCGGATTGGATGAAAGCGATATGGCGACCTACACGCTCCCCGACCTTCCCTACGACTTCGCAGCACTGGAGCCGCACATCAGCGGCAAGATCATGGAGCTGCACCACGACAAGCACCACGCCACCTACGTCGCCGGCGCGAACACCGCGCTCGAGCAGCTCGCCGAAGCCCGCGAGAGCGGCAACCTGGCGAACGTGAACAAGCTCGAGAAGGACCTCGCGTTCAACCTCGGCGGTCACGTCAACCACTCCATCTTCTGGACGAACCTGTCGCCGAACGGCGGCGGCCAGCCCGAGGGCGAGCTGAAGGCTGCCATCGACGAGTACTTCGGCTCGTTCGAGAAGTTCCAGGCCCACTTCACCGCTGCTGCCACCGGAATCCAGGGCTCCGGCTGGGCCGTGCTCAGCTGGGACTCGATCGGCCAGCGCCTGATCATCCAGCAGCTGTTCGACCAGCAGTCGAACACCGCGCAGGGCACCATCCCGCTGTTCCAGCTCGACATGTGGGAGCACGCCTTCTACCTCGACTACCTCAACGTGAAGGCCGACTACGTCAAGGCCGCGTGGAACATCGCCAACTGGGAGAACGTGGCACAGCGCCTCGACGTCGCCCGTCAGCAGACGAACGGCCTGCTGGTACTGTCGTAATCGGGTCGCGTCCCGGCGGGCCTGGTCTCGTCGGGACGCCATCTCAGCCAAAAACCCCCGCGCACCGCGCACGCACGAATGCTGCGCACAGCGCACGAGAAACAGGGAGACCTGAGTGTCTGTCAAGATCGGTATCAACGGCTTCGGCCGCATCGGACGCAACTACTTCCGCGCGGCTCTCGCGCAGGGCGCTGACCTCGAGATCGTCGCGGTCAACGACCTCACCGACAACAAGACCCTGGCGCACCTGCTGAAGTACGACTCGGTCGGCGGCGTCCTCGACGCCGAGATCAGCTACGACGACGAGAGCATCACGGTCAACGGCAAGCAGATCAAGGCGTTCGCCGAGCGCGACCCTGCCAACCTCCCGTGGGGTGAGCTGGGTGTCGACATCGTCATCGAGTCGACCGGCTTCTTCACCAAGGCCGAGGCCGCGAAGAAGCACATCGACGCAGGCGCCAAGAAGGTCCTGATCTCGGCTCCGGGCACCGGTGTCGACGGCACGTTCGTCATGGGCGTGAACGAGGACACGTACAACCCCGAGACCGACCACATCATCTCCAACGCGTCCTGCACGACGAACTGCCTCGCGCCGCTCGCGAAGGTGTTCAACGACGCGTTCGGCATCGACCGCGGCTTCATGATGACCGCGCACGCCTACACCGCCGACCAGAACCTGCAGGACGGACCGCACAGCGACCTGCGCCGTGCCCGCGCCGCGGCGATCAACATCACCCCCGCATCGACCGGTGCCGCCAAGGCCATCGGCGAGGTCCTCCCGGAGCTCAACGGCAAGCTCAGCGGCTCGTCGTACCGCGTTCCGGTCCCCACGGGCTCGATCGTCGACCTCACCCTGATCACCGACCGCGAGAACCTCACGGTCGACGAGGTCAACGAGGCGTACAAGAAGGCTGCGGCCGACGGTCGCCTCGCCGGGTACCTGCAGTACAACGCCGACCCGATCGTGTCGAGCGACATCGTGCACAACCCGCACTCCTCGATCTTCGACTCGACGCTGACCAACGTCAGCGGCAACCTGGTCAAGGTCTCCAGCTGGTACGACAACGAGTGGGGCTACTCCAACCGTCTCGTCGACCTCACCGAGTACGTGGCCGAGCGTCTCTGAGACATCTCCCATGACTCTGCGCACCCTGGATTCACTGGGTTCGCTCGAGGGCAAGCGCGTCATCGTCCGTTGTGATCTCAACGTCCCCCTGCGGGACGGGGTCATAACGGACGATGGCCGTGTACGCGCCTCGCTGCCGACCCTCAACGCCCTCATCAACGCGGGCGCCCGCGTCGTCGTGTGCTCGCACCTCGGTCGTCCCGATGGCGCACCCAACCCGCAGTACAGCCTCGAGCCGGTTGCGCAGCGACTGTCCGAGCTGCTCGGCAAGCCGGTCGCGTTCGCCCGTGACACGGTGGGGGAGTCGGCTCACGAGGCCGTCTCCTCGCTGGAGGACGGCGGCGTCGTCGTCATCGAGAACCTGCGCTTCAACCCGGGGGAGACCTCGAAGGACGACGAGGAGCGCGGTGCGTTCGCCGCGCAGCTCGCAGAGCTGGGTGACGTGCTCGTCTCCGACGGGTTCGGCGTGGTGCACCGCAAGCAGGCCAGCGTGTACGACCTCGCTGAGCGAATCCCTTCGGCCGCCGGACTGCTGATCGCCGCCGAGCTCGACGTGCTCGACCGCCTGACCGAGAATCCCGAGCGCCCCTACGCCGTCGTCCTCGGCGGCTCGAAGGTCAGCGACAAGCTCGGTGTAATCTCGCACCTCCTCCCGCGCGTCGACCGCATCCTCGTCGGCGGCGGGATGCTGTTCACCTTCCTGAAGGCGCAGGGCCACGCCGTGGCATCCAGCCTCCTGGAAGATGACCAGCTCGAGACCGTCCGCGGCTACATCGCCGAGGCCGAGGAGCGGGGCGTCGAGCTCGTTCTCCCGACGGACGTCGTCGTGGCGTCCGCGTTCTCGGCCGACGCCGACCACGAGGTCGCCGCGGCCGACGCGATCGAGGACACCGCGTTCGGCGGCTCGGGCATCGGCCTCGACATCGGACCGGAGACGGCGGCGCGCTTCGCCGAGGTCATCCGCAGCTCGAAGACCGTGTTCTGGAACGGCCCGATGGGCGTGTTCGAGTTCCCGGCATTCGCCGCGGGTACCAAGGCCGTCGCGCAGGCGCTCACCGAGGTCGACGGCCTCAGCGTCGTCGGCGGCGGCGACTCGGCTGCAGCTGTGCGTCAGCTCGGCTTCGACGACGACCGCTTCGGTCACATCTCGACGGGCGGCGGCGCCAGCCTCGAGTTCCTCGAGGGCAAGAAACTACCCGGCCTGGAGGTGCTCGGATGGCAGTGAACAGCCGTACCCCGCTGATCGCGGGCAACTGGAAGATGAACCTCGACCACCTGCAGGCGGTCGCGTTCGTGCAGAAGCTGCACTGGACGCTGAAGGACGCGAAGCACGAGGACGGCTCTGTCGAGGTCGCGGTGTTCCCGCCCTTCACCGACATCCGCAGCGTGCAGACGCTCATCGACGCGGACAAGATCCCGTTCGCACTCGGAGCCCAGGATCTGTCCGCGCACGACTCCGGTGCCTACACCGGCGAGGTGTCGGGCGCGTTCCTGTCGAAGCTCGACGCGAAGTACGTCATCATCGGCCACTCGGAGCGCCGTGAGTACCACGCCGAGTCCGACGAGGTCGTGGCGGCGAAGACGAAGGCGGCCCTGAAGCACGGTCTCGTGCCGGTCATCTGCGTGGGGGAGACCTCGGAGGACCTCGAGAAGTTCGGCGCGAGCGCGGTTCCGGCCGGCCAGCTGGAGAAGGCCCTGCAGGGGCTCTCGAAGGACGCCGACATCGTCGTGGCCTACGAGCCCGTGTGGGCCATCGGCTCCGGTCAGGCGGCCACGCCGCAGCAGGCGCAGGACGTCTGTGCTGCGCTGCGCGGCGTGATCGCGAGCGTGCTCGGCGACGACGCGGCGGCGCGTACGCGCATCCTCTACGGCGGGTCCGTGAAGGCGGCGAACATCGCCAGCTTCATGCGCGAACCGGACGTCGACGGCGCTCTCGTCGGAGGCGCGAGCCTCGTCGTCGACGAGTTCGCGGCGATCATCCGCTTCGAGAAGCACGTCGGAGTGTGAGCGAGTGCGGCGGGGCTCCGGCCCCGCCGCACCGTATACTTGACCGTTACGGGGGCAGTCGTGCCCCAGCGAAAGGCTCTTCCTCGTGGAAATTCTCGAGTTCGTCCTGCAGGTCGTGCTGGGTATCACCAGCGTCCTGCTGACCCTCCTCATCCTGCTCCACAAGGGGCGCGGCGGCGGCCTGTCCGACATGTTCGGCGGCGGCATGTCGACGGCGGTCGGCTCCTCCGGCCTCGCCGAGCGCAATCTCAACCGCTTCACCGTGATCCTCGCTCTCGCGTGGTTCGTGGCGATCGTCGCGCTCGGACTCATCACGAAGTTCGAGGTGATCTGATGGCCACCGGTGGCAACGCGATCCGCGGAACCCGCGTGGGTTCCGGACCGATGGGCGAGCAGGACCACGGTTACCACGCCGACCGTATCGCCGTGTCCTATTGGGACGGTCTCGGCAACGAGACGGTCCGCTACTTCGCGGCGGGTCTCCCCGAAGAGGAGATCCCCGAGATCATCGATCACCCGCAGTCCGGGCTTCCGGCCGGACGCGACAAGGAGAACCCGCCGGCTCTCGCGAAGACCGAGCCCTACAAGACGCATCTCGCCTACGTGAAGGAGCGTCGCACCGACGAGGAGGCCGTCCAGCTCCTCGAAGACGCCCTCGCGCAGCTGCGCGAGCGTCGGGGGCAGTGACCCCCTTCTGACTGGCACTGAGGCCGCTGCGATCCGATCGCGGCGGCCTCAGTCGTACCGCGGAAGCGTCTCGGTCAGCGGCAGGCGTAGGAGGCGTCGATGTACGACTGCGGCGGGTAACCGTAGGCCCAGACGCCGTTCGCATCGTCGGTGAACCCCATGCCGATGGCCCAGGCGGTCGCCCACTTCTCGATGCTGTCCTGGGTCGACGAGTCGTACATGTCCTCGCACTTCACGCTGATGGCGTGGCCGACCTCATGAGCGACGAGAGCCTTGCTGCGATCCGCCGGCCACTGCTCGGCGACCGAGTTCGACAGCTCGATCACGGCGCGGTCGGGCTCGTCCCACCACCAGGTGGTCAGGCCACCCATGCTGCCGTTGTCGCCGGCGTTGTTCACGATCGGGTTCCAGTCGAACTCGAGCAGGACACCCGGTGCCAGCGAGCGTGCGAACGCCTCGATCTCCAGGCGCGACCCCTGCAGCGGACCCGCCTTCTCGGCGAGTTCTGCCTGCTCCGAGGCGACGACCTGCGCGGCTGCATCCTGCAGCGCGACGAACGAGGTGACCGAGAGATCGTCGAGTGCGACCGCGTCCGAGACGTCGGACGCCGCGTCCCTCAGCGCGATGACGTCGACGTTCTTCGCGGAGATGTGGGCCGCCTCGAACGCGGCGGCCGCGGTCGCGGCCGAGCCGAGGAATCCGAGCCCGGCCTCCTCCACGGAGGTACCGGCGTCAGCGAGGCCCGGCACCTCGGCATCCAGCTCGCTGACGAACTCGTCGAGATCGTCGGCCTGCTCGTCGAGCTCGCCCGCTCGGCCGAACAGCTCCCAGAAGATGACGGGTTTCTCTCCGGCCTCCGGGAGGGTCGCCGGCACCGTCTCGCTCGCCGCGGACACGGTGTCCGAGGCGGAGGTGACGGCAGCTCCGAGGTCCTCCTTGGACGCGGCGTCGGCGAGCACGCCCGTGTCGCTCTGGAGAAGCTGGTTCGCGATCTCGGTCGTCGCCGTCACGCCGTCGGCAGAGTTCTGGAGGTTCGACACCGAGACCTGAGCGCTGTCGCGGGCCGATTCGAAGTTCGCTTCCGCGTCGTCGTAACCGAGACTCGCGGTGGTCTGCAGCGCGGCGATCGTTCCCACGGCGACGACGCCGACGGCGAGTCCGATCCACAGGCCGGGGCGCCGCTTGCGCGGTGCGCGCTGAGGCGAGTGGCCCACGATGTGTGCGGGAAGCTGATGACCGCCCCGCGGGGTGACGGCTGTGCCGATGGGGGCTGTCATGCCGAGGACCTCCAGGTGCGGACGCTGCGTACCTCGACTCTGCCAGAAGATCGTCGACTCGACGGAGAAAAAGAAGAAGGCCTCCGCATCTCTGCGGAGGCCTTCGAAGCGAGGGGGTGACGGGAATCGAACCCGCGCAATCAGTTTGGAAGACTGAGACTCTACCATTGAGCTACACCCCCGGACCCGTCGTCGTGCTCCGGGACCGATCGGCGACCTGCACCGACTGTTCGATCATAGCGGACGGTCGAGGGTGCTCCCGTCCGTTAGACTCGATGGGGCTGAATCTGCGTGCGGATTCCCCGGGGCGTAGCTCAGTTTGGTAGAGCGCCCGCTTTGGGAGCGGGAGGTCGCAGGTTCAACTCCTGTCGCCCCGACACGGCTCGACAAAGCCTGGCAGCCGCGATTCAGCGCGGAAATCACAAGGAGAACACACCAGCATGGCGAACAGCACCGTCGAGAAGCTGACCCCGACCCGGGTCAAGCTCAGCATCACGGTCACCCCCGAAGACCTCAAGCCCAGCATCTCGCACGCCTACGAGCACATCGCGCAGGACGTCCAGATCCCCGGCTTCCGCAAGGGCAAGGTTCCCGCCCCGATCATCGACCAGCGCATCGGTCGTGGAGCGGTCATCGAGCACGCCGTCAACGAGGGACTCGACAGGTTCTTCCGCGAGGCGACCGCCGAGCACAAGCTCCGCGTGGTCGGTCGTCCGTCGGCCGACATCACGCAGTGGCCGAGTGAGAAGGACTTCTCGGGCGATCTGCTCGTCGACGTCGAGGTGGACGTCCGCCCCGACATCGAGCTCCCCGACTACGCGGGCATCACGCTGACCGTCGACGCCGTCGAGGCGGATGACGCCGCGCTCGACGCCGAGCTCGAGAACATGCGCGCCCGCTTCGGCACGCTCGTCCCCGTCGACCGCCCCGCCGCGAAGGGCGACTTCGTCGAGCTCGACCTGGTCGCCACGATCGACGGCGCCGAGATCGACCGCGCCGAGGGCGTGTCGTACGAGGTCGGCTCCGGCGAGCTGCTCGAGGGCATCGACGACGCGATCGAGTCGCTGACCGCCGGTGAGGACACCACGTTCCGTTCGACCCTCGTCGGCGGCGATCACGCCGGTTCCGAGGCCGAGGTCGCCGTCTCGGTCAAGGCCGTCAAGGAGCGCGAGCTTCCCGAGGCCGACGACGACTTCGCGCAGATCGCGAGCGAGTTCGACACCATCGCCGAGCTTCGCGAGAGCCTCGCCGAGCGCGTCTCGCAGCAGGGCGTCTTCACGCAGGGCTCCGCCGCCCGCGACAAGCTCGTCGAGACCCTGCTCGAGCAGATCGAGATCCCCGTGCCGCCGCAGCTCATCGAGGACGAGGTCCACAACCACCTCGAGGGCGAGGGTCGCCTCGAAGACGACGTGCACCGCGCCGAGGTCACCGAGGCGAGCGAGAAGCAGTTCCGCACGCAGGTGCTGCTCGACACGATCGCCGAGCAGGCCGACGTGCAGGTGTCGCAGGAGGAGCTCTCGCAGTACCTCATCCAGTCCGCCGCGCAGTACGGCATGGCTCCGCAGGAGTTCGTCGAGGCGCTGCAGTCGTCGAACCAGCTCCCCGCCCTCGTCGGCGAGGTCGCACGCAACAAGGCCCTCGCGATCGCGCTCGGCAAGGTGAAGGTCGTCGACACCAACGGCAAGGCCGTCGATCTGTCCGACTTCATCGTGACCGACGACGAGGCCGCTGACGAGGCCGAGACCGAGGCCCCGGCCGAGGAGAAGCCGGCCAAGAAGGCTCCGGCCAAGAAGGCTCCCGCGAAGAAGGCCGCCGCCAAGAAGGACGACGCCGACGCCGAGGAGAAGCCGGCCAAGAAGCCCGCCGCCAAGAAGGCTCCGGCCAAGAAGGCTGCCGACAAGGGCGAGTGATCGATCACGATCTCGAAAGGGGCGGATGCTGCGGCATCCGCCCCTTTCTCGTAGCAGACGACCCTCCGAGGAGAAGAGAAGACATGACGAGCTGGGATGAGCGGATCGACGAGGTGTGGGCCGAGGCGTCCGGCGAGGAGGTCGGCGACGACACCATCGCCCGGATCGACGCTCTCGCCGCGGAGCGGGGGAGCGATGACGCCAGGGCGGAGTTCGAACGCGCCGGCGCGCGCGACTCCGCCGGCCGCCCCGCGGAGGCGGTCGTGCTGTACCGGCGGGCCCTGGAGCTCGGCCTGGACGAGGAGCACCGTCCGCAGTGCGTGATCCAGCTCGCGAGTTCGCTGCGCAACCTCGGCCAGTACGACGAGGCGCTCGAGGTCATCACGGCCGAGGCGGAGCTGTCGGCGGACGGCCCGTACCGGGACGCGGTCGCCACGGTGCATGCGCTCATCCTGGCCAGTGCCGGGAAGCCCGCGACGGGGCTGTCTGTGGCGCTGCTCGCGCTGGTGCCGCACCTGCCGCGGTACCACCGGTCGATGACGGCCTACGCCCACGAGATCGCGGATCTCGACACCTGATATGCCGACGGCGAACACGGCCTGGACGCCGTGTTGTCGCCGGTAGATTCGAATCACTGAAACACGGAATCAGGAGCTGACATGGCTGCAGAACCCCTCCTCGCGACGAGCGTCTTCGACAGGCTGTTGAAGGACCGCATCATCTGGCTGGGATCAGAGGTGCGTGACGAGAACGCCAACGAGATCTGCGCGAAGATCCTTCTTCTCGCCGCAGAGGACTCGGAAAAGGACATCTACCTCTACATCAACTCGCCCGGCGGCTCCATCACCGCGGGAATGGCGATCTACGACACGATGCAGTTCGTGCCGAACGACATCGTCACGGTCGGCATCGGAATGGCTGCGTCGATGGGTCAGCTCCTGCTGACCGCCGGCACCAAGGGTAAGCGCTACATCACCCCGAACGCCCGCGTGCTGCTGCACCAGCCGCACGGTGGCTTCGGCGGCACATCGAGCGACATCCAGACCCAGGCCCAGCTCATCGTCTCGATGAAGAACCGCCTGGCCGAGATCACCGCCGCGCAGACCGGCAAGTCGGTCGAGCAGATCAACGAAGACGGTGACCGCGACCGCTGGTTCACCGCAGATGAGGCCCTCGAGTACGGCTTCGTCGACCACATCCGCGAGTCCGCCACCGACGTCGTCGGCGGCGGCGGCACGGACGCCAACTGAGAGAGCGAGAGGAATCTTCATGTACACACCCACCTTCCGCTCCGCCGGTGACCTGCCCTCCAGCCGCTACGTCCTCCCGCAGTTCGAGGAGCGCACCGCCTACGGCTTCAAGCGTCAGGACCCGTACAACAAGCTGTTCGAAGACCGCGTGATCTTCCTCGGCGTGCAGGTCGACGACGCGTCGGCCGACGACGTCATGGCACAGCTGCTCGTGCTCGAGAGCCAGGACGCCGAGCGCGACATCACGATGTACATCAACTCGCCCGGTGGCTCGTTCACGGCCATGACCGCGATCTACGACACGATGCAGTACGTCGCGCCGCAGATCCAGACGGTCGTGCTCGGCCAGGCCGCGTCCGCGGCGTCCGTGCTCCTCGCAGCCGGAGCCCCCGGCAAGCGGCTCGCCCTGCCCAACGCCCGCGTGCTGATGCACCAGCCGGCCATGGGTGAGGCCGGGCACGGACAGGCCTCCGACATCGAGATCCAGGCGGCGGAGATCCTCCGGATGCGCACCTGGCTCGAGGAGACCATGGCCCGTCACACCGGCAAGCCGGTCGAGCAGGTCAACCGTGACATCGACCGCGACAAGATCCTGTCGGCGGCCGAGGCTCACGAGTACGGCATCGTCGACCAGGTCCTCAGCTCGCGCAAGCGCGCCTGACCCCGGTCGTCCACGAGAGGACGTCGGCCTTCGGGCCGGCGTCCTCTCGTCGTTCCGGCGGATGCGCGGAGCGATGCGGTACTTCTGCTCATATGAGCAAGCGGATGCGCGAACGGTGATTCCGACGTACCCTGGACAGGGAAGGAGGATGCCGTGGAGGACGAACTCACCATGGTCCGCGTCGCCGAGCTGTACTACGACGAGGACAAGACGCAGGACGAGATCGGCGCCCTCCTCAAGCTCTCCCGGTGGAAGGTCGGACGCCTGCTCACCCAGGCGCGCGAGCGCGGCATCGTGCGCATCGAGATCATCCACCCGCGCGCCCGTCGGCTCGGACTCGAGCGGCAGCTCGTCGAGCAGTACGGGCTGTCCGCGGCCGTCGTCGTCCCGGCGCCCGACGGCGATGACGGCACCCTGGAGCGCGTGGCGCAGGCCGCCGCCGACTACCTCAGCGCCATGCGTCCGGTTCCCCGCACGCTCGGTGTGAGCTGGGGGCGCACACTCCGCGCCGTCGCCGAGGCCCTGCCGGACGGCTGGGCGACCGGCGTCACGGTCGTGCAGCTCAACGGGGGAGTCAGCCTCAATCGGCGTTCCGGCGGTGCCGCCGGGCTCGCCGTTACGATCGCGCAGCGCGCCTCGGGACATGTCTCGCTCCTCCCGAGCCCGGCGATCCTCGAGCGCGTCGAGACCAAGCAGGCCATCGAGGCCGACCGCACCGTCGCCACCGTGCTCGAGGAGGCGGGGCAGGCGCAGGCATTCCTCTTCACCGCGGGTCCGTGCGACGCCAGCTCCGCCCACGTCGAGAACGGCTACCTGACGGCATCCGACGTCGAGGAGCTCGCGCGCCGTGGCGCGGTCGGCGACCTCCTCGGACGGTATATCGACGCCGACGGCAATATCGTCGACCCGCAGCTCGACTCGCGCACGGTCGGCGTCGACCTCGCTCGACTGCGCGAGGCGGAGCGAGCCATCTTCGTCACCGCGGGCGAGGCCAAGCACGACATCGCGCGCACGGTCGTGGCCAACGGCCTGTGCAGCGTCCTGGTGACAGACGAGACCACAGCACGAGCATTGTTGGAGGAACGATGACGACCCAAGAACTCAGCCGCAGATCGGCGGTGGACGTGCTCGGCGGAGAACCCGACGACGCGACGCTCCGCCGCTTCCTGCACGGACTCCCCGGCGTCGACGCCGTCGGGCTCGAACAGCGTGCAGCGGGACTCGGAACCCGGTCGATAAAGACGACCTCGAAGGCGTGGGCACTCGACACGATCATCAGGCTGATCGATCTGACCACGCTCGAGGGTGCGGACACTCCGGGCAAGGTGCGGTCGCTGGTCGCCAAGGCCAAGAACCCGGATGCCGCGGACCAGACCACCCCGAAGGTCGCGGCCGTGTGCGTGTACGGCGACATGGTGCCGGATGCTGTCGACGCGCTCGGAGTCATGCACGGCGACCCCGACGACGGCCTCATCTCGGTCGCCGCCGTCGCGACCGCCTTCCCGAGCGGCCGGTCGTCGCTCGCCATCAAGCTGGCCGACACCGCCGAGGCCGTGGCCGCCGGCGCCGACGAGATCGACATGGTCATCGACCGCGGGGCGTTCCTCGCGGGCCGCTATGGTCTCGTGTTCGACCAGATCGCCCAGGTCAAGGAAGCCTGTCGTCGTGCCGACGGCTCGTACGCGTCGCTCAAGGTCATTCTCGAGACCGGCGAGCTGAACACCTACGACAACATCAAGCGGGCATCCTGGCTCGGCATTCTGGCCGGAGGCGACTTCATCAAGACGTCGACCGGCAAGGTCCAGCCCGCCGCCACTCTGCCGACGACGCTGCTCATGCTCGAGACCGTGCGCGACTGGTATCGCGGCACCGGGCAGCGCATCGGCGTGAAGCCGGCCGGCGGCATCCGTGCGTCGAAGGACGCGGTGAAGTACCTGGTCACCGTCGCCGAGACCGTGGGGGAGGAGTGGCTGCAGCCGCACCTGTTCCGCTTCGGTGCGTCGAGCCTGCTCAACGACGTGCTGCTGCAGAGGCAGAAGCTCACCACCGGCCACTACTCAGGCCCCGACTACGTCACGATCGACTGAGGACGAGATATGTCATTCCTGGAATACGCTCCGGCACCGGAGTCGAAGGCCGTGCTGAACCTCAAGGACAGCTACGGCCTGTTCATCGACGGCGAGTTCGTCGACGGCTCCGGCGCGAGCTTCACCACGATCTCTCCCGCCGACGAGTCCCGCATCGCCGAGATCGCCTCGGGCACGGACGAGGACATCGACCGTGCGGTCGCCGCCGCTCGCCGTGCCTACGACAAGACGTGGTCGCGCATGAGCGGACGCGACCGCGGCAAGTACCTCTTCCGCATCGCGCGCCTCGTGCAGGAGCGCGCCCGCGAGCTCGCCGTCGCGGAGAGCCTCGACAACGGCAAGCCCATCAAGGAGAGCCGCGACGTCGACGTGCCGCTGGTCGCCTCCTGGTTCTTCTACTACGCCGGGTGGGCCGACAAGCTCGACTACGCGGGCCTCGGCGCGAACCCGCGCGCGCTCGGCGTGGCCGGTCAGGTCATCCCCTGGAACTTCCCGCTGCTCATGCTCGCGTGGAAGCTCGCGCCCGCCCTCGCGGCCGGCAACACCGTCGTGCTGAAGCCCGCGGAGACGACGCCGCTCACGGCGCTGATCTTCGCCGAGATCCTGCAGCAGGCGGACCTCCCCGCCGGTGTCGTGAACATCGTGACCGGCGCGGGGGCCACCGGCGCTGCGCTCGTGCGCCACCCCGACGTCGACAAGGTCGCGTTCACGGGCTCGACGGGGGTGGGGCGCGACATCGCGCGCGCCGTCGCCGGCACGAACAAGAAGCTGACACTGGAGCTCGGCGGCAAGGCCGCGAACATCGTGTTCGACGACGCGCCCATCGACCAGGCCGTCGAGGGGATCGTCAACGGCATCTTCTTCAACCAGGGGCACGTGTGCTGCGCGGGTAGCCGGCTGCTCGTGCAGGAGTCGATCCATGACGAGGTGATCGACCGGCTCAAGAACCGCCTGTCGACGCTGCGTCTCGGCGACCCGCTCGACAAGAACACTGACATCGGCGCGATCAACTCGGCCGCTCAGCTCGCCCGCATCCGCGAACTCAGCGACATCGGCGAGGCGGAGGGCGCGGAGCGCTGGACCGCGGACTGCGCCATCCCGGAGAAGGGGTTCTGGTTCGCCCCGACGATCTTCACGGGCGTCGAGGCGTCGCACCGGATCGCCCGCGACGAGGTCTTCGGCCCTGTGCTGTCGGTGCTCACGTTCCGCACTCCGGCAGAGGCGATCGCGAAGGCGAACAACACCCCGTACGGCCTGTCGGCGGGCATCTGGTCGGACAAGGGCTCCCGCATCCTCGCGGTCGCCGACCGTCTGCGGGCGGGCGTCGTCTGGGCCAACACGTTCAACCGATTCGACCCGTCGAGCCCGTTCGGCGGCTACAAGGAGTCCGGCTACGGCCGCGAAGGCGGACGCCAGGGTCTCACCGCGTACCTGAAGGGGGCCGCAGCATGAGCAAGCGACTCAGTGTTCCGAAGACGTACAAGCTCGCCATCGGCGGCGCGTTCCCCCGAAGCGAGTCCGGACGCACCTACGAGGTGCTCTCGGCCAAGGGCGCCTTCCTCGCGAACGCGGCGAAGGGCTCGCGGAAGGACGCGAGGGATGCCGTCGTCGCAGCCCGTGCGGCGGTCAAGGGCTGGTCGGGCGCGACCGCGTACAACCGCGGCCAGGTGCTCTACCGTGTCGCCGAGGTGCTCGAGGGCCGCCGCGCGCAGTTCATCGACGAGATCTCGGCGCAGGAGGGCGTGTCGTCGTCGGCGGCATCCGCCCAGGTCGACGAGGCGATCGACCTGTGGGTCTGGTACGCGGGCTGGTGCGACAAGTACGCGCAGGTCGCCGGCAACGCGAATCCGGTGTCCGGTCCGTACTTCAACATCTCGGTGCCCGAGCCCACGGGTGTCGTCGCGATCGTCGCACCGCAGGACTCCGCGCTGCTCGGGCTCGTGTCGGTCGTCGCCCCGGCGCTGGTCGCCGGGAACACGGTCGTCGTGGTCGCCAGCGAACGGCATCCGCTCTCTGCGATCAGCCTGGCAGAGGTGCTCGCGACGAGCGACGTGCCGGGGGGAGTCGTGAACGTGCTCACAGGATCCCCCGCGGAGATCGCCCCGTGGCTCGCCTCGCACCAGGACGTGAACGCGCTCGATCTCGCCGGAGCCGGCGACCTCGACTGGGTCGACATGCAGATCGCCGCCGCCGAGACGCTGAAGCGCGTCCTGGCGCCCGGTGCTGTCACCGCCTCCCCCGAGCGGATCGCCGCGTTCACCGAGGTGAAGACGGTCTGGCACACGAAGAGCATGGTCTGACGCCGCTCTTTGCGCCGCATCCACCGCCGCCCCTGCCTGACTACGAGGCCCCTGCTCGTTCACGTGAACAAGCAGGGGCTTCGGCGCTCAGCGGGGGCGTCGTGCCACGGGTTCCTGCTGCGGTCTGCGCCGAGTGGCGGGGTAGCCAACTCGCGGAGCCGCGGTCCGCGCCAATGCGTCCCTGTGTCGGATGCACCGGTTAGGCTCAGTAGACGATCTCTGGATCCCTCGAGGAGGACGCGCATGGCCCGTATCGGTGAAAGCGCTGACCTGTTCAAGTGCTCGTTCTGCGGAAAGAGCCAAAAGCAGGTGCAGCAGCTCATCGCTGGCCCCGGTGTGTACATCTGCGACGAATGCGTGGAGCTGTGCAACGAGATCATCGAGGAGCGCATGGCGGAGTCGTCCGCCGAGGGCACGGCCGACTTCGAGCTGCCCAAGCCTCGCGAGATCTTCTCCTTCCTGGAGGAGTACGTCGTCGGGCAGGAGCCCGCCAAGAAGGCGCTGGCCGTCGCGGTCTACAACCACTACAAGCGCATCCGCGCGCACGGCACGCTGCAGCCGGCCGAGCAGAAGGCCGAGAGCGTGGAGATCGCCAAGAGCAACATCCTGCTCATCGGCCCGACGGGCTGCGGCAAGACCTACCTGGCACAGACGCTCGCCAAGCGACTGAACGTGCCGTTCGCGGTCGCCGATGCCACCGCACTCACCGAGGCGGGTTACGTCGGCGAAGACGTCGAGAACATCCTCCTCAAGCTCATCCAGGCCGCCGACTACGACGTCAAGCGCGCCGAGCAGGGCATCATCTACATCGACGAGGTCGACAAGATCGCCCGCAAAGCCGAGAACCCGTCGATCACGCGCGACGTCTCGGGTGAGGGCGTGCAGCAGGCGCTCCTCAAGATCATCGAGGGAACGGTCGCGTCGGTCCCGCCGCAGGGCGGCCGCAAGCACCCGCACCAGGAGTTCCTGCAGATCGACACCTCGAACGTCCTCTTCATCGTCGCGGGAGCGTTCGCCGGACTCGAAGACATCGTCTCGGCGCGCGTCGGCAAGCACGGCATCGGCTTCGGCGCTCCGCTGCACGACAAGGGCAAGGATCTCGACCTGTTCAGCGAGGTGCTCCCGGAGGACCTGCACAAGTTCGGCCTGATCCCCGAGTTCATCGGCCGGCTTCCCGTCGTGACGAACGTGTCGCCGCTCGACCAGGATGCCCTGATCGACATCCTCACCGGACCGCGCAACGCCCTCGTCAAGCAGTACCAGCGCATGTTCGAACTCGACGGCGTCGAGCTGGAGTTCGAGGACGAGGCGCTCCGGTCGATCGCCGACCTCGCAGTCGAGCGGAAGACCGGCGCCCGCGGTCTGCGAGCCATCCTCGAAGACGTGCTCGGGCCGATCATGTTCGAGATCCCGTCGGCAGAAGACGTCGCCAAGGTCATCGTCACCCGCGCGGCCGTCGAAGAAGGCGCGCCGCCCACCATCGTGATGGAGCGCAAGCGCAAGAGCGCCTGATCGTGCGGCCGGAGCCGTGGGAGGTCCTCTCCCGGCGTGTGCTCGTCGAGGACGAATGGATCCACCTCCGGGCCGATGACTGCCGTGCGAGTGGCGGTCGGTCGATCGCGCCGTACTACGTGCTCGAGTATCCCGACTGGGTGTCCGTCCTGGCGCTCGACCGCGACGGCCGTGCGATCGTCGTCGACGAGTACCGTCACGGCGGCGGGGTGATCGCACTGGGCACGATCGGCGGCGGGGTCGCGGTCGGAGAGACCCCGGCTGCAGCAGCCGCGCGGGAGCTGCGCGAGGAGACCGGCTACGCCTCGTCCGAGATCGTCGACCTCGGAGCGACCTGGGCGAACTTCGGAAACCAGACGAACCGAGTCCACCACTTCCTCGCCCTCGGATGCCGTGTCGTCGGCGAGCCGGAGCCCGACGAAAACGAGACGATCACGGTGCAGATCCTGCCGATGGAAACGCTGGGGGAGCAGCTGCGCCAGAGCTACCACCAGCTGACCTGGTTCAAGGCCAGAGACTGGATCGCCCGGGAGACGCCGGCGGCCGGACGATGACGACCCGGGGATCTTCAGTGCTCGGAACCGTCGTCGCGCTCGGGGGTGGCGGATTCTCGATGTC
The DNA here is from genome assembly GCF_041954755.1 of Microbacterium sp. CR_7. NCBI lineage: Bacteria > Bacillati > Actinomycetota > Actinomycetes > Micrococcales > Microbacteriaceae > Microbacterium > Microbacterium sp. CR_7. Next base: position 66,762 of record NZ_JAVAYF010000006.1, on the reverse strand, counting down.
GGATGACGGACGCTCCGCTCTCGACGACCACCTCCTGGATCTGACCGGGGTGGACCGGCCACGGGTGTGCTTCGTGCCGACAGCCAGCGGGGACTCGTCCGACTACAGCCGCCGCTTCGCCGACGCGTTCGCCGGTCGTGCTGAGACCTCGGTGCTCTCGTTGTTCGCCACCCCGCCGCACGGGTATCGCGATCCGCGGGTCCTGCTGGATCAGGACGTCGTGTACGTCGGCGGTGGGTCGACCGCGAACCTGCTCGCCGTCTGGCGTCTGCACGGGCTCCCCGCCATCCTCCGCGAGGCGGCGGCGGCGGGCACCGTCCTCGCCGGCATCAGCGCGGGGATGAACTGCTGGTTCGGACAGAGCTCGACCGACTCGTTCGGACCGCTCGCTCCGCTGCGCGACGGGCTGGGGTTCATCGAGGGCAGCGCCTGCCCGCACTATCTCGGAGAACCGGGTCGGCGGGATCAGTACCTCGACTGGGTGCGAAGCGGGGACCTCGCGGATGGATACGCCGCCGACGACTTCACCGCGCTCGTGTTCCGCGATGGAATGCTGACCGATGCCGTGGCCGAGCGGGCGGGGCGCACGGCGTTCCGTGTCCACCGCGGGGGCGACGGCGTGATCGAGGACCCCATCGAAGTGCGAACGCTGGGCTGACCCAGGCGGCTCAGGGCGTCAACCCCCGGCGCTTCAGCAGCGGTGCGATCTCGGCATCCCTCCCGCGGAAGTCGCGGTAGGCCGCCAGGGGATCCTTCGACCCGCCGACGCCGAGCAGGCGCGCGCGGAAACGGTCACCGTTCGCGCGGGTCAGCCCCCCGTTCTCGCGGAACCACTCGACCGTGTCGGCGTCGAGCACCTCGCTCCAGATGTACGAGTAGTACCCGGCGCTGTATCCGCCGGAGAACACGTGCGCGAAGTACGCGGACGAGTACCGGGTGGGGACGGCGGGGTCATCGAGGCCGATGTCGGACAGGGCGGATGCCTCGAGCGCCGCCGCGTCGGTCACTCTCTCGTCGGGACCGATGCGATGCCAGGCCTGGTCGAGCCACGCGGCGGCGAGGTACTCGCTCGTGGCGTGCCCCTGATCGAACGTCTCGGCGGAGCGCAGACGCTCGACGACCGCGGCATCCAGGGGTTCTCCCGTGACGTGATGACGGGCGTAGTTGTCGAGCACTTCCGGCCACAGGATCCACATCTCGTTCACCTGGCTGGGGAACTCCACGAAGTCGCGGAACACGTTGGTTCCGGCGAAATGCGGGTAGGTGACGACCGCGAACAGGCCGTGCAGCGCGTGACCGAACTCGTGGAAGAGCGTGGTGACCTCGTCGAGCGTGAGCAGCGTCGGCTCGCCGTCCGCCGGCTGCGGGACGTTGAGATTGTTGACGACGACCGGACGCGTGCCGCGGAGTCGTGACTGGCTCACGATCGGGTTCATCCATGCGCCGCCCCGCTTCGAGTCGCGCGTGTACAGGTCGAGGACGTACAGCCCGAGCTCGGAGCCGTCCTCGTTGCGTACCTCGAACACCCGGGCGCCCGGGTGGTACGCCACCAGGTCGGCGCGTTCCGCGAACGTCACGCCGTACAGCTGCGTCGCGGCGAAGAACACGCCGTCGTGCAGCACCCGCTCGGCCTCGAACCACGGCCGAAGAGCCGCCGTGTCGATGTCGTAGCGCGCCGCGCGCGCCTTCTCCGTGTAGAAACCCCAGTCATGCGCCTCGACGGGGAAGGGATCGGGCTCGGTCTCGTCGACGATCTGCTGCAGAGCGGCCCGTTCGACGGCCGCGTTACGCGCCGACGGTGCGGCGAGCTCGCGCAGCATCCGCTCGACGGCCTCGGGTGTGCCCGCGGTCTCGTCTGCCGTGACGTAGGCCGCGTGCGATGCGTAGCCGAGCAGCGCCGCCCTCTCCGCGCGCAGCCGGGCGATCTCGATGAGCACGGGTCGGTTGTCGTTCGCGTTGCCGCGCGACGCCCTGCTGCGGGATGCCTCCATGATCCGCCGACGCGACTCGCGGTTCTGCAGCTGCGCCAGGTACGGGTGCCCCGTGAAGAGGGGGAGCGACACGAGGTACCCGTCGAGTCCGCGCTCCGCGGCGGAACGCGCGGCGGCCGAGAGCTCGCCGGCTCCCAGTCCCGCGAGCTCGTCCGCGGTCTCGAACACGACGGCCAGGTCGTTGGTGTCGTTCAGCAGGTTCCGCTCGAAGGTGTTGCTGAGCGTCGAGAGCTGCTGGTTGAGGAGCGTGAGTCGTGCCTTCGCCTCGTCGTCGAGCGCCGCACCGGCGTGCGTCATCTCGCGGTGGTGGCGTTCCACGAGGTACCGCTGCTCCGCGTCGAGGTCGAGGTCGTCGAGCTGCGCGTGGATTTGCTGCACGCGCCAGTAGAGCGCACCGTCGAGCGTCACGGCGTCGTGATGCGCGGCCATCAGCGGAGCCAGCTGCTCGTCGACGGCCTGGATCTCGGGTGTCGCGTCGGCCGAGCTCACGGTGTAGAACGCGTGCGAGACCCGGTCGAGCAGCTCGCCCGAGCGTTCGAGCGCCTCGACGGTGTTCTCGAACGTCGGCATCGAGCGCACCATCGTGATGCGGGAGATCTCTCGGCGGTGCTCCTCGAAGGCCGCACGGAACGCCGGAAGGTAGTGCTCGGGGCGGATGCGGGCGTAGTCGGGGAGTCCGTAGGGGAGTGTCGACGGCTGCAGCAGCGGGTTCGTGGCCTCGGTCATCCTCTGAGCCTAGCCATCGCGCGCTCGAGGGCCTCGACGACCAGACGCACGGATCGGCGGCGCAGGTTCTCCGGTCGAGCGAGCACGTCGATGAGGCGATGCGTCGAGACTCCGCGCAGCGGCAGCCTCGCGATCTCGCGGTCGTCGACGGTCCGTGAGGTGTAGCGCGGCAGCATCCCGATGACCCCTCCTGCGGCGATGACCGCGGCCACGGCGCCGTAGTCGTTGATGCGGTGCCGGATCTCGACCGGGCGGCCGGCAACGGCCGCCACCGCCGCGAGGACGTCGTCGGGGGAGTACCCGGCCCGACTGGTCACCCACGGACCGTCGACCACGTCGAGCGGTGAGACGCGCGTGCGGTGGGCGAGTGGGTGCGCTGCTGCGACCGCGACGTCGAGGGGCTCCTTCACGAGCGTCATGCTGCGCATGCCCTGCGTCGGCCACGGTGTGGAGTGCTCCATCCGATGCGCCAGCACCAGGTCGTAGCGAGCCGTCAGGGCGGGGAACTCGCTCTGCGCGACGTCCTCGTCGGTGAGCTCGACCGTGGGAGCGTCGTCGCCGAGCTCTCGAACGAGTTCGCCGAAGAGGGCCTGTCCGACGCTGTGGAATCCGCTCACCGTGACCACCCCGGTGTGATCGCTCTCGAAGTCGTCGACGGCGTGGCGGGCCGAGGCGATCGCATCGATCGCCTCGGCACCCGCGGCAGCGAGCACCTGCCCGGCGGACGTGAGCGTGAGGCGCCGGCCGTCCTTCCGGGTGAGGGGAGTGCGGAAGCCGCGCTGCAGGGCAGCGAGATGCTGCGAGACGGCGGAGGGTGTCACCGACAGCGCATCGGCGACGGCTGCCACGCTGCCCAGGGCGCCGAGCTCGCGCAGGATCTGCAGCTGGTGGATCTCCATAACGAAAGCTTAGCGATCACTACAGCGACGATGCAGAAGGCGCGTCTTGTTCTAAACGATCCTGTGCGATGTCATCGAACCATGAGAGCTCTGTTCAAGGGTGAACGCGCCGCCGGCCTGGAACTCGTCGACAGACCGGATCCCGTCGCCGCGCCCGACGAGGTGGTCATTCGGGTGCTCCGCACCGGCATCTGCGGCACCGACCTGCACATCCGCCGCTGGGACGACTGGGCCGCCTCGGCGATCGACGCACCCTTGATCCCCGGTCACGAGTTCTACGGAGAGGTCGTCGAGGTCGGGCCGCTCGTGCACGACATCGCGGTGGGCGATCGCGTCTCGGGCGAGGGGCACATCGTCTGCGGTACCTGTCGCAACTGTCGGGCGGGTCGACGGCAGATGTGCATCCGCACGATCGGCCTCGGGCTGCAGCGCGATGGAGCGTTCGCCGAGTACCTGGCGCTCCCCGCGACGAACGTGTGGGTGCACCACGCCGACGTCACGCCCGAGCTCGGCGCGATCTTCGATCCGCTCGGCAATGCCGTGCACACGGCTCTGACCTATCCGTTGGTCGGCGAGGACGTGCTGGTCACCGGATGCGGCCCGATCGGCCTCATGGCGATCGCGGTCGCCCGGCACGCCGGAGCACGGTTCGTCACGGCCACCGATGTGAGTGCGCCACGACTCGAGATGGCGACCCTCATGGGCGCGGACCAGGTCGTCGACGTCTCGCAGCGCGACATCCGCGACGCCCAGCACACTCTCGGCATGCGCGAGGGATTCGACATCGGCTTCGAGATGAGCGGGGCGCCTTCGGCTCTTCCCGCCATGATCGACAACATGAACCACGGCGGCCGCATCGCCATGCTGGGCCTGCCCAGCGACGGGTTCGGCATCGACTGGGGCAAGCTCGTCACCCACATGCTCACGATCAAGGGCATCTACGGCCGCGAGATGTTCGAGACATGGAACGCCATGGGCGCGATGCTGCAGACGAGCGCGACGCTACGCGAGTCGATCGGCCGCGTCATCGCCGATGTGCTGCCGGCGAGAGACTGGGAGCGCGGTTTCGCGGCGGCGGAGTCGGCCGGCACGGGAAAGATCATCCTCGACTGGACGGAGTTGTGATGTACGGGGCATTCGGTAAGCATGTGGCGGCGGAGCTCGCCGCGATCGACGAGGCAGGCCTTACCAAGCGCGAACGCGGGATCCGTGGTCCGCAGCGGGCCGAGATCACGGCTGACGGCGAAGAGGTCCTCAACTTCTGCGCCAACAACTACCTCGGTCTCGCCGACGACCCGCGGATCCTGGATGCCGCGAAGTCGGCGCTCGACGAGTGGGGGTATGGTCTCGCGAGCGTGCGCTTCATCTGCGGGACCCAGGAGCAGCACCTCGAGCTCGAGCGTCGGCTGGCGGGCTTCCTCGGCACGGACGACGCGATCCTCTACTCGTCCTGCTTCGACGCCAACGGCGGGGTCTTCGAGACCCTGTTCTCCGCCGAGGACGCGATCATCTCGGACGAGTTGAATCACGCGTCGATCATCGACGGCATCCGGCTGTCGAAGGCGCGCCGTCTGCGCTATCGCAACCGCGACATGGCCGACCTCGAGGAGCAGCTGCGGGCTGCATCCGACGCTCGCTTCCGTGTCATCGTCACGGACGGCGTGTTCTCGATGGACGGGTACATCGCACCGCTCGCCGAGATCTGCGACCTCGCGGAGCGGTACGACGCGCTCGTCTTCGTCGACGATTCCCACGCGGTCGGCTTCGTGGGGGAGAACGGTCGAGGCACGCCCGAGCTGTGCGGGGTCGCGGACCGAGTCGACATCTACACCGGCACGTTCGGCAAGGCTCTCGGCGGAGCGTCCGGCGGCTACGTGGCCTCGCACGCCGACGTCGTCGCGCTGCTGCGCCAGCGTTCGCGCCCGTACCTGTTCTCGAACACGCTCGCGCCGTCGATCGTCGCCGGTACGCTCACGGCTCTCGACCTCGTCGAGGGATCGGCCGATCTCCGCGCCTGGCTGCGGGAGAACGCGGCCCTCTTCCGCGAACGGATGACGGAGGAAGGTTTCGACCTCCTGCCGGGGGAGCACCCCATCGTCCCGGTGATGTTCGGCGACGCCGCACTCACCGCGCGCATCGCCGCCGAGATGCAGCGACAGGGCGTGTACGTCACGGCGTTCAGCTTCCCCGTGGTGCCGCGCGGGCTCGCGCGAATCCGCGTGCAGCTGTCGGCTGCCCACACCGCCGAGCAGGTCGAGCGATGCGTCTCGGCCTTCGTCGCTGCGCGTGCTGCCGTGAGCTGATCACCCGCAAAGATCGTTTTGCAAAGAAACGCTTGCAAAGAAAGCTTTGCAAGAGTATCTTTGCATGCATGGCCGACACAAAAGAGTCCCGCAGCCTGGATGCCGGCGCGCTCAAGGCGCTCGCGCATCCACTCCGGGTGCGCATCTTCGATCTCCTGAGCGAGCGCGGTCCGCAGACCGCCAGCACGCTCGCCGCGCTCGTCGGGGAGACCTCGGGCTCCATGAGCTACCACCTGCGAGCCCTCGCCGCGCATGACCTGATCCGTGAGGTCGAAGGTCGGGGGACCGCCAGGGAACGATGGTGGGAGCGCCCGAAGGGCCGGATCGACCTCCCCGGTCCCGACGACACCATGACCCCGTCGAACCGCGCATCGGCGCAGATCGTCACCTCGGAGTTCTTCCGGCTGCGTCACGAGACCCTCATGGCCTATCTCAACCGCTCCGAGGCGGAGATCCCCGAGGAGTGGCGCGATGCCGGCATCGTCATGACGACCTACCTCGACCTGACTGCCGAGCAGATGGCCGAGCTCAAAGCCGAACTGAGCGAGGTCGTGGATCGCGTCGTCGACCGCTATCAGGGCCAGACCGGACCGGACGTGCGCCGGGTGACACTTCGCACGGAGCTGTTCGACCTGCCTACCGCCGCACGCACGGAGGAATCATGACCAGCGCAACCCTGCACCTGACGGCGCCGACCCGCGTCGAACGCCGCATCCTCACCCTCGCCCGGCACCTCGAGACGTTCGTCGAACACCGCATCGCGGCGCGTGCCGAGCGCCGAGAGATCGCACTCGACCTTTTGCGCGAGCAGCAGGCGCGTCGCCAGGATCCCCGGGCCGTCGAGCATCTGCTCGCGCAGATGGGCGTACCCGGGAGGTGAGTCGAGCGGAGCCTGGCGCGTTCGTCTCGCTCCGCTCGCTCGCCCCCCGGGGTCAGTCCTCGAACGGGCGGGCGACGACGTCGCCGGATGCCGTCTGGACGACCTCCCAGCCGGCATCGAGCTCGGCGATCGCCCGGCCCTCGAGCCAGGTGAGCGTCCAGTGACCGGCGAGTCCCTTGGACTCCACCTCGGCGATCGCGGGGCGGAGCGCGGACGGCACGGACGCCGGCGGCTCCGCCCCGGTCGACCAGCGGGTGCCCAGCTGCATCATGCCTCCTCAGCCGGGGCGAGCTCGATCGTGACGGCGAACTCCGGTGCCTCGGTGAACTCGAGTTCCGCGATGCGTCCGACGGCGCGCAGGTCGTCGGCCGCGGCGCGCAGCGCCTCCAGCTTCGCCGCGGGTGCCGCGATCTCGGCCCGCGAGACAGGGGTCTTCTGCGAGGCCTTCGCCTCGGTCTTCGCCCGGCGGATGCCGATCAGAGCCTCGCTCGCCGCGGAGAGCACCGCGGTGTCGCCGGCGATGCGCAGCGGCTCCGGCCACGCGGCCGTGTGCACGGATCCCTCCTCGAACCACGACCAGACCTCTTCGGTCGCGAAGGAGATGACCGGCGCCAGCAGACGCAGCAGGGTCGACAGGGCGAGGCGCAGCGCCAGCGCCGCAGAGGCCTGACCCACGTCGGCCTGGTTGTAGGCGCGCTCCTTGACGAGCTCGAGGTAGTCGTCGCAGAAAGTCCAGAAGAACGCCTCGGTGACCTCGAGCGCCTTGGCCTGGTCGTAGTTCTCGAACGCCTTCGTCGCCTCGACGACGACGGCGTCGAGCGCCGTGAGCATCGACGCGTCCAGGGCGTGCGTCACCTGCGCGCCCTCCGGCACGGGGAACGAGAGCACGAACTTCGCGGCGTTGAGCACCTTGATCGCCAGCCGGCGGCCGATCTTCACCTGCGTCGGGTTCTGCGGGTCGAACGCCGCGTCCATGCCCAGGCGGCTCGACGCGGCCCAGTAGCGCACGGCATCCGAACCGTGGGCGTCGAGGATGTCGGCCGGGGTCACCACGTTGCCCTTGGACTTCGACATCTTCTTGCGGTCGGGGTCGACGATGAAGCCCGAGATCGCCGCGTTGCGCCACGGCGAGCGCCCGTCTTCGAGGGTCGAGCGCAGCATGGTCGAGAACAGCCAGGTGCGGATGATGTCCTGCCCCTGCGGGCGCAGGTCGAACGGCGAGGTGAGCTGCCACAGCTCCTCGTCGCGCTGCCATCCTCCGGCGAGCTGGGGCGTCAGGGACGACGTCGCCCACGTGTCGAGGATGTCGGCCTCGGCGTCGAATCCGCCCGGCACTCCGCGCTGGTCCTCCGAGTAGCCCGCGGGCACATCGGTGGTGGGGTCGATCGGCAGCGATGCGTGATCGGGTGTGAGCACACGGTCGTAGTCGCGCTCGCCGTTCTCGTCGAGGCCGTACCAGAGCGGAATCGGCACACCGAAGAAGCGCTGGCGCGACACGAGCCAGTCGCCCGTGAGGCCGCCGACCCAGTTCTCGTAGCGAACGCGCATGAAGTCGGGGTGCCACGACAGCTCCGTGCCGTGCGCGAGCAGCTCGTCGCGGAGTTCGCTGTCGCGGGCACCGTTGCGGATGTACCACTGACGCGTGGACACGATCTCGAGCGGGCGATCACCCTTCTCGAAGAACTTCACGGCGTGGTTGAAGGGCTTGCCGACGGCGGTCATGTCGCCGGTCTCCTGCAGCTTCTCGACGATCGCCTTGCGCGCGGAGAACACGGTCTTGCCGGCGAGCTCGGCGGCGTACCAGTCGGCCGCCTCCGCGTTCGTCACGATCGACGGGGCGGTCGGGAGGAAGCGTCCGTCGAGGCCGATCGTCGTCATGTTGGGCAGGTCGCGACCGTCGGCGGTGCGCAGCTCGCGCCACCAGATGATGTCGGTCACGTCGCCGAAGGTGCAGACCATCGCGGCACCCGTGCCCTTGTCGGGCTGGGCGAGGTGGTGGCCGTGGATCTCGATCTCGGCGCCGAAGAACGGAGTGCGCACCTTCGTGCCGATCAGGTGCTTGTGCGGACCCTCCGGGTGCGTCACGATCGCGATGCACGCGGGGAGCAGCTCGGGGCGGGTGGTCTCGATCGTGATCGAGCCCGAGCCGTCGGCGAAGGGGAAATCGATCGTGTGGTACGCGGCCTGCTGGTCGCGGTCCTCGAGCTCCGCCTGCGCGATCGCGGAGCGGAAGTCGATGTCCCACAGCGTGGGCGCGAGGGACTGATAGGCCTCGCCACGCTCGAGGTTGCGGAGGAACGCGAGCTGGCTCTGACGGATCGTGTCGTCGGAGATGGTGCGGTACGTCTGGGTCCAGTCGACGCTGAGACCGAGCTGACGGAACAGCGCTTCGAACTGCTTCTCGTCCTCGACGGTCAGGCGCTCGCACAGCTCGATGAAGTTGCGGCGGCTGATCGGCACCTGATCGGCGGCGCGGCTCGACTTGTTGTCGCCGCCCTCGAACGGGGGAGTGAAGTCCGCGTCGTACGGGAGCGACGGGTCGCAGCGCACGCCGTAGTAGTTCTGCACGCGGCGCTCGGTGGGGAGGCCGTTGTCATCCCAGCCCATCGGGTAGAACACGGTCTTGCCGCGCATGCGCTCGTAGCGGGCCTTCACGTCGGTGTGGGTGTACGAGAACACGTGGCCGATGTGGAGGCTGCCCGACGCGGTCGGCGGGGGAGTGTCGATCGAGTAGACGCCTTCGCGGCCCGACTGCGCGGCGCGGATGCGGTCGAACAGATACGTGCCCTGCTCGGACCACGCTTCGCCCCACTTCGCTTCGAGGCCTTCGAGTACGGGCTTGTCAGGGATCTGAGAGAGTGCGGACTCGGACATGGAGGTCTCCTCGAGCGATGTATGCGGCACTGTGTGAGCGTGCCTGAGTGTGGGGTGTGGCTCCAGTGTACCGACCGCGGTCGTGCAGGAGCCCGACGTCCACATCGACCGAGTCCAAGAATCCGCCCTAGACTGGACTCATCCCGACCCGTTCTTCCGAGGAATAGTCATGCCTGCACACCCTGCGCGTCGCGTTCTCCCCGTCGTGGCGCTCGCCGCCGTCTCCGCACTGGCGCTCAGTGCGTGCTCCGCCGGTTCGTCCGACTCCGCCGGCGCCGAGCTCGTGTGGTCGATCGAGGGCGCGAACCTGGCGGCCGGGCACATGGACCCGCAGGTGAGCCAGCTCGACGTGTCGGGGATGGTGCAGCGCGCCGTGCTGGACTCCCTCGTCTTCCAGGAGGAGGACGGATCGTTCACCCCCTGGCTCGCGACCGAGTGGAAGGTGTCGGACGACAGCACCGAGTACACCTTCACTCTCCGCGACGACGTGACCTTCACCGACGGCGAGCCCTTCGACGCCGCAGCGGTCAAGGCGAACTTCGACCGCATCGTCGACCCCGAGACGGAGTCCGCCCAGGCCGCGAGCATGCTCGGCGCCGACTTCTACGAGGGCACCGAGGTCATCGACGACCACACCGTCAAGGTGTCGTTCACGCAGCCGTACGCCCCGTTCCTCCAGGCCGCCAGCACACCGCAGCTCGGGTTCTACTCGCCGGCCGTGCTCGAGGAGTCCGCCGGCCAGCTCAAGGCGGGTGGCCCCGGCATCACGGTGGGCACCGGCCCCTACGAGCTCACCGAGTACACCCCCGACCAGGAGATCGTGTACACCCGCAACGACGACTACGCCTGGGGTCCGCACGGCGAGAAGGCACCCGAGGTCGAGACCCTGCGCGTCGAGATCCAGCCCGAGGCGTCGGTGCGCACCGGAGTGGTGCAGAGCGGCGAGGCCGACCTCGCGAGCAACATCCCGCCGAACCTCGCCGGAGATCTCGGCGACGGCATCACGGTCGACTCGGTCGAGTACCCCGGCCTGCCCTACTCGCTGTACCTCAACGAGCAGTACGGAGTCTTCGCCGATGAGAAGGTGCGTCAGGCCTTCGCGAAGGGTATCGACATCGACGCCGCGGTCGAGGAGATCTTCTTCGGCCAGTTCCCGCGGGCGTGGAGCATCCTCGGCCCGACCACGCCGGGCTACGACGCCGCGCTGGAGGACAGCTGGCCGTACGACCCCGAGGCGGCGAACGCGCTGCTCGACGAGGCCGGATGGACGGAGCGCGACGCCGACGGCATCCGCATGAAGGACGGACAGCCGCTCTCGGTGCGCTGGATCGCCTACACGCCCGTGCCCGACGACCGCGCTGCGCTCGCCAACGCGATCCAGTCGGACCTGAAGGCGATCGGCATCGATGTCGTCCGCGAGGTCCTCGAGCCCGGTGCGTACAACGAGCAGTACGGACCGAAGACGTTCGACCTGACCGACTGGGGTTTCTCGGGTGTCGACCCCGACCTGCTGCGCAACCACCTGCACACCGACGGGTTCCAGAACGCCTCGCAGGTCTCCGACCCCGAGGTCGACGGGCTGCTCGAGCAGGCCGTCGCCACCAGCGACCAGGGCCAGCGCGACGCGCTGTACGTGCAGCTGCAGGAGTGGAACGCGACCCACCAGGCGATCGTGCCGCTGTACGTGCCGTCGGCGATCACCGCGGTCGGCGATCGGGTCAGCGGCCTGCAGTACGACCTGTACGGGCGGCCCCTGTTCTACGATGTGAGCGTCGACTGACCGGGATCGGTCGCTGAGCGATCGGAGCGGAACGTGAAGGCTGCGCTCTTCCGGATCGCGGGACTCGCGGCATCCGTCGTGGTGGTGCTCTGGGGAGCGGCCACGCTCGCGTTCCTCGCGTTCCGAGTGATCCCCGGGGATCCGGTGTCGGTCATGCTCGGACCGCAGGCCCAGGTGAGCGAGGCCGTGAAGGACGGCATCCGCGCGGAACTCGGACTCGACCGTCCCCCGTTCGAGCAATACCTCTCCTTCATCGGCCAGCTCGCCAGAGGCGACCTCGGGGAGTCGTACCAGTTGCGGATGCCGGTGACCGAGGTCATCGGGCGTCAGCTCGGCGCCACGCTGCAACTGTCGGCGCTGGCGCTGCTCATCGCGGTGATCCTGGCGCTCGCCGTCACGTTGCTCGTGCGCGGCCGGGTGGGGCGTTCGGTCGCCGCCGGCGTCGAGCTCGTCATCCTGTCGTCCCCCGTGTTCTGGCTCGGCCTCGTGCTGCTGAGCGTGTTCGCCTTCGGGCTCGGATGGTTCCCCGTCTCCGGTGCGCGAAACCCGGCGACGATCGTGCTGCCAGCGGTCACGCTGGCTCTCCCGGTCGCGGCGCTGCTCAGCCAGGTCCTCCGCGACGGGCTCACCCAGGCGGAGCGGATGCCGTTCGCCGAGACCGTCCGCGCGCGGGGTGCCAGTGCCGGCTGGTTCACCGTGCGGCACGGACTTCGCCACGGAGCGGCCGGCGCGATCACGCTCGCCGCCTACCTCACGGGTTCCGTGCTCGGCGGTGCGGTGCTCGTCGAGACCGTGTTCGCGCGGTCGGGGCTGGGCCGCGTCACTCTCGCGGCGATCAGCAACCGCGACCTGCCCGTGATCACCGGCATCATCCTGCTCAGCGCTGTCGTGTTCGTCGTGGTGAACCTCGTCGTCGAGCTGCTGCACCCGCTCATCGACCCGCGGCTGCGTACGGGTCACTCGCGTCCCACCCGGCGCACGTCGGCGGCGGTGCTCCGGTGAGGCGTGCGCAGGCCGTGCTGCTGTGGTGCGCGGTCGCCGTGCTCGCGGTGCTGGCGTTCGCCGCGCTGTTCCCCTGGCTCCTGTCGACGCACGACCCGCTGCAGACCGATGTGCGCGCGGCGCTCCAGGCGCCCAGCGCCGAGCATCTGTTCGGCACGGACCAGAGCGGCCGCGACGTCTACTCCCGGGTGGTGTTCGGGGCGGGACGCTCGATCGGCATCGGTCTGCTCGCGACGGCGATCGCGCTCGTCGCCGGACTCGTCGTCGGAGCGCTCGCCGGTGTGGCACCGCGAGCCGTCGACGCGGGTCTCATGCGTGTGAACGACGTGCTCATGGCGTTCCCGGAGTTCCTCGTCGCGCTCGTCGTCATCGCCGTGCTCGGACCCGGCGCGGTCAACATCGCCATCGCGGTGACCCTTGCCGCGGTGCCCGTGTACATCCGTCTCGCCCGTGTGCAGACGCGCGTGCTGCGCGGGATGGAGCACGTCGAGGCCGCACGCATCCTCGGGGTCACGCCGGTTCGGGCGTTCGTGCGTCACGTCGCGCCGGGCGTCCTGGGATCGCTGAGCGTGCTCGCCACGATCGGCATCGGATCCAGCATCCTCGCGGCGGCCGGGCTGAGCTTCCTGGGACTCGGGCCGTCCGAACCGACGCCCGAGTGGGGTCTCATGCTCGCCGGCGGGCGCAACGTGCTCGGGCAGGCGTGGTGGATCGCGGTGTTCCCCGGGATCGCCATCACCGTGACGGTGGTCGCCGCGACGATCGTCGGGCGGGTACTGCGCGCACGGGCGGAAGGCCGGACGACATGACCGCCGCGCTGGATGTGAAGGGACTCCGCATCGACTTCGGCGACCAGCCCGTCGTCGACGGGATCTCGCTGCACGTCGAGGCGGGGGAGTGCGTCGCCATCGTCGGGGAGTCCGGGGCGGGAAAGTCCCTCACGGCTCGTGCGCTGCTGGGGCTCACTCCCGCGGACGCGCGCGTGCGCGTGGAGGCGCTGACGATCGACGGCACCGACGCCCGGGCACTGAGTGAACGACGCTGGCGGGATCTGCGCGGCAGACGCATCGCCCTCGTGTCGCAGGACGCCCTGGTGTCACTCGACCCGCTGCAGCGGATCGGGAATGCCGTCGCGGAGCCGCTGCACCTGCACGGCCTCGCAGGTGGTCGGGAAAGGGCGGGGGACCGCGTGCGCGAGCTGTTGCAGCGGGTGTGGATGCCCGACGCCGAGCGCCGCGCGCGCCAGTACCCGCACGAGCTCTCCGGCGGGCTGAGGCAGCGCGCTCTGATCGCCTCCGCGCTCGCCGCCGACCCCGCGGTGCTCGTGGCCGACGAACCGACCACGGCGCTCGACGCCACGGTGCAGGCGAGGATACTCGGTCTGCTGCGCGACATCACGGATGCAGGCACCGCCGTCGTCTTCATCAGCCACGACTTCGCCGCCGTGCGCCGGGTCGCCGACCGGGTTCTGGTCATGCGCGGAGGAGAGGTCGTGGAGTCGGGCCCCGTGGCCGAGGTCTTGGACGACCCGCAGCACGAGTACACGCGCCGGTTGATCGCCGCGACGATTCACGAACCGCGGATGGGCGCTGTGGCTCCCGCATCTCCCGTGCTCGTCGCCAGCGGGCTCTCGAAGGCGTTCGGGGGCGTGGTCGCGGTCGACGATGCTTCGTTCGCGGTGCCCGAAGCGCGCACGCTCGGCGTGGTCGGCGAGTCGGGATCGGGCAAGACGACCCTCGCCCGCATGATCGTCGGCATCGAGCGTCCCGATGAGGGTTCCCTGGAGTGGTCGACACCCCGCCGGGTGCAGCTCGTTCACCAGAACCCGCTCGGCGCGTTCGACCCCCGGTGGACGATCGGACGCTCGCTGCGGGAGGCGCTGGCCGCGGGCGGGGTTCCTCGCGCCGCGCGTGCGCGCCGGGTGGAGGAGCTCCTGCACGAGGTCGACCTCGACCCGAGCCTCGCGCGCCGCCGACCGCACGCCCTGTCCGGCGGGCAGCGTCAACGCGCTGCCATCGCCCGCGCGCTCGCCGCCGACCCGCAGGTGCTCGTCCTCGACGAACCCGTCTCCGCGCTCGACCCGTCGGTGCGAGAGCGCGTCCTGCGCCTGCTGCTGCGACTGCAGCGCGAGCGCGACCTCACCATGATCCTCGTGTCGCACGACCTCGATGTGGTCGGCGCCGTGGCCGATGACGTCATCGTCATGCAGCACGGGGCGATCGTCGAGCAGGGAACGGTGCGGTCGGTGTTCGCTGCGCCGCAGCATCCGTTCACGAAGGAGCTGCTGGAGGCGGGCGGCCCGGTCAGTCGATGACGCGGATGCCGATGCTCGCCGCTAGGACCGGGGCGAGCTGCTGCACCTGGAACGACGACAGCGTCGTGCCGCGCAGACTGTTGGCGTCGAGGAAGGCACCCGCGTCGAGCCCGCGAAGGTCGACGTGCGTCGCGCGAAGACCTCGTGGGTCGACCTCGTCGCTGCGCGTCTCGGAGAACCGGACGCGCGTGAGCTCGGCCTGGGGCACGTCGAGGGTGCGGATGCCGCACTCGGCGATCTCGACGTCGGTGGCCTTCGCCCCGCCGAGGTTCAGATAGTCGATCCGGACGCCGCGCAGTTCGAGTTCGTCGATGCGCGCTCCGCTGAGGTCGAGCGTGCCGAGGCGGCCGCCGTGGATCCGGACCCGGCGGAGGTCCGCGTCTCGCAGCCGCAGCGAGGCGACCCGCGCGTCGGTCATCGCCACGTCGATGAGGGTCGCTCCCGAGAGGTCGATGCTGTCGGCATCCGCGCTGATCGTGCACTGCTCGAGCGAGGAGTGCGCGAGGTCGACCGTGCCGTCGAGGTCGAGCCGTGCCGTGAACAGGTCGGCCCCGCGAGCCGGCCGGGCGTCGTCGAGCCGCGGCGGGAGGTCGGGAGGGGAGACGCGAGGGGCCACGAGGGTGTCGGATGCGCGAGCCATGCGTCGAGCGTAGGCCGGGGTGCCGACCTTGCCGTGTCGCGAGGGCAGATCCTCCCTCGGTGATTTCACCTTCCCTCGGCCGCATTCGGAGAGTCGGGCCGAGCGAAACGCATTCGGCCGCGCGAGCATGCGCGGGGAGTCTTCCTGCACAGGTCCCATACCGTTGCGGTCTCTCCCCGGATACGGGAATCGCGTACGTCGGCGGTAGCTGCACGCCTCCAGACTGAGCTGATGCGAAGAGACGTCGGCACCGTGGTCGAGGCGCTGAGTCGTGGCGACGGCGTCCTCCGTACGCGCACGCTGCAGCGGCGCGGATTCACTCCGCGCGATATCCGCTCCGCGGTCGAGACCGGTGCAGTCGTACGACCGCGGCGCGGGTGGTTGGCTCTGCCGTCGACCGAGCCGTTGTTGCTCTTCGCTGCCACCCACGGCGCGGTGCTCACGTGTCGTTCGCAGGCGAAGCGCCTGGGTCTCTGGGTTCACGACTCGAGCGGACCTCCTCACGTCGCGGTCGGCGCGAACGCGGAGGGAGGGCGCCGCATACCGGCCAGAGTGCACTGGGGCAGCCCGCTGATTCCCCGGCATCCTGACGCGCTCGTCGATCCGATCGAGAACGTGCTCGCGCATATCGCCGAATGCGAGCCGTTCGAACAGGCTCTCGCGACATGGGAGTCGGCGCTCAACAAGTCCCTCGTGACGCTCGAGGCGCTGAAGAACTACCCGTGGAAACCGGCAGCGCGCGAACTCCTCGCACAGGCCTCGCCCTTCGCGGATGCCGGGCTCGAAACGTACCTGCGCCTTCGTCTGCGATGGCTCCGCGAGCGCATTCGCGTACAGGTATGGATCGCTGGACACCGCGTCGACACGCTCATCGGCGACCGTCTCGTCGTCCAGATCGACGGGGCACACCACGTCGGTGCTCAGCGCAGCGAGGACATCCGGCACGACGCGGATCTGCGTCTCATGGGGTTCCACGTCATCCGCGTCTCCTACACCCAGGTCATGTTCGACTGGCCCACTGTGCAGGATCTGATCATGCGCGCGGTGGCGCAGGGGCTGCATCGGTCTCGGTGAACTGTCGCTTCGCTCGGCCATATGAGTCTGCCTCGGCCCGACCCGCGGTATGTGGCCGAGGCAGGAGCATAAGGCCGAGCCGAGGGGAGCGCGGATGCCGGAGGCGCCGGGTCCCGCGTACAATGGAGCCACCAGCATCGATCCGGCCATCACCGGGGAGCTCTCGGAAGAACGGTCGTGAGACCCAGTAGAACCGAGCGGGGCAGGCCCGTCACAGCCGCAGTGAGAGTGGTCCCGCCGTGAGGCGCGGCACGCGAGGTGGTACCGCGGTCCATCCGGGGAGTGAATCCGGAGGGTCGTCCTCGCAGCAGCATCCGCCACGACTCCTGCGAGACGACATGACCTATCCGCGTTCCTCCTTCGGCCCCGCCGCCGACCAGGCTGCCTCCGTCGCCCCGAGCCCGCGCTTCCCCGAAATCGAGCAGGACGTGCTCGAGTTCTGGAAGCAGGACGACACGTTCCGCGCCTCGATCGAGCAGCGCGAGGGCGCGGACGAGTGGGTGTTCTACGACGGACCGCCGTTCGCCAACGGCCTCCCGCACTATGGCCACCTGCTCACGGGCTACGCCAAGGATCTGTTCCCGCGGTTCCAGACCATGCTGGGCAAGAAGGTCGACCGCGTCTTCGGCTGGGACACCCACGGACTGCCCGCCGAGCTCGAGGCGATGAAGCAGCTCGGCATCACCGAGAAGAGCGAGATCGAGGCCATGGGCATCGACGTCTTCAACGAGAAGGCGCGCTCCTCGGTGCTGAAGTACACGCACGAGTGGCAGGACTACGTCACGCGCCAGGCGCGCTGGGTCGACTTCGAGCGCGGCTACAAGACGCTCGACCTCGGCTACATGGAGAGCGTTCTCTGGGCGTTCAAGACCCTGTACGACAAGGGCCTCGCGTACGAGGGGTACCGCGTGCTGCCGTACTGCTGGCGCGACGAGACGCCCCTGTCGGCGCACGAGCTCCGCATGGACGACGACGTCTATCAGAACCGTCAGGACCCGTCGGTGACCGTCACATTCCCGCTCACCGGCGCGAAGGCCGAGGCTCTGGGACTGACCGCCGTGCGCGCCCTCGCCTGGACGACCACGCCGTGGACCCTCCCGACCAACCTCGCGCTGGCCGTCGGTCCCGACATCGAGTACGTCGTGCTTCCCGCCGGCCCCGGCGGCGCCGCAGACGTGCACGCCGCCGCAGGGACCGAGGATGCCGCGGTCGAGGCCTCGGCTCACCGCTACCTGCTCGCCCGTGAGCTGCTCGCCGGCTACGCGAAGGATCTCGGCTACGAGAGCGCCGACGACGCGCTCGCCGCGGTCGATCAGACCGTGCGCGGCTCGGAGCTGCAGGACGTCACATACGACCGCCTCTTCGACTACTACGCCGATGCCGAGACGTACGGCACCGAGAACGCCTGGCGCATCCTCGTCGACGACTACGTCACGACCAGCGACGGCACCGGCATCGTGCACCAGGCCCCGGCCTACGGCGAGGACGACCAGCGCGTCGCCGGTGCCGCCGGCATCCCCACGATCCTGTCGCTCGACGACGGGGGCAAGTTCCTCCCGAACGTCACCGATGTCGCGGGGATGCTCTGGATGGACGCCAACACGCCCCTGATCCGCCTCCTGCGCGGAGAAGGCCGCCTGCTTCGCGAGCAGAGCTACGTGCACTCCTACCCGCACTGCTGGCGCTGCCGGAACCCCCTGATCTACAAGGCCGTGTCGAGCTGGTTCATCCGCGTGACCGAGATCAAGGACGACATGCTCGCGAACAACGAGCAGATCACCTGGGTGCCGGAGAACGTGAAGCACGGCCAGTTCGGCAAGTGGCTCGAGGGCGCGCGCGACTGGTCGATCAGCCGCAACCGCTATTGGGGTTCGCCCATCCCGGTGTGGAAGAGCGACGACCCCGAGTACCCGCGCGTCGACACCTACGGCTCCCTCGAAGAGCTGGAGCGTGACTTCGGCACGCTGCCGCGCAACCCGGAGGGTGAGGTCGACCTGCACCGTCCGTACATCGACGACCTCACTCGGCCGAACCCCGACGACCCCACGGGGAAGTCCACGATGCGCCGCATCGAGGACGTCTTCGACGTGTGGTTCGACTCGGGTTCGATGCCGTACGCGCAGGTGCACTACCCGTTCGAGAACCAGGAGTGGTTCGACTCGCACGCACCGGCCGACTTCATCGTCGAGTACATCGGGCAGACCCGTGGCTGGTTCTACGTCATGCACGTGCTGTCGACCGCACTGTTCGATCGCCCGGCGTTCACGGGTGTGAGCTGCCACGGCATCGTGCTCGGCAGCGACGGCTACAAGATGTCGAAGTCGCTGCGCAACTACCCCGACGTGTCGGAGGTGCTCGACCGCGACGGCTCCGACGCGATGCGCTGGTTCCTCATGTCGAGCTCGGTGCTGCGCGGCGGCAACCTCGCGGTCACGGAGGAGGGCATCCGCGCCGGAGTGCGCGAGTTCCTGCTGCCGATGTGGAGCTCGTGGTACTTCTTCGCCACGTACGCCAACGCGGCGAAAGACGGCGGATATGAGGCCAGCTGGCGCACGGACTCGACCGATGTGCTCGACCGCTACATCCTCGCCCGGCTCGGCGAGCTCGTGCGCGACGTGCGCTCCGACCTCGAAGGGCTCGACTCGACCACGGCGTCGGCGCGTCTGCGCGACTTCGCCGAGGTGCTCACCAACTGGTACATCCGTCGCTCGCGCGACCGGTTCTGGGAGGGCACCTCCACCGAGGCGTTCGACACGCTCTACACGGTGCTCGAGACGCTGTGCCGCGTGGCGGCTCCGCTCGTGCCGCTCGTGAGCGAGCGCGTCTGGCAGGGGCTCACCGGCGGTCGCAGCGTGCACCTGCAGGACTGGCCAGATGCCGACGCGTTCCCCGCCGCCGACGACATCCGCGACGCGATGGATGCCGTGCGCGAGCTGTCGAGCGTCGGCAACGCGCTGCGCAAGAAGGAGAAACTCCGCGTCCGGCTGCCGCTCGCGCGCCTCACTGTGGTGTCGCCGCTGGTCGACACGCTCGGACAGTTCGAGGACATCCTCCGCGAGGAACTCAACGTCAAGTCGGTCGAGCTCGTGCCGCAGTCGGAGACGACGGCCGCGGACTACGGCATCAGCCACCGCCTCAGCGTCAACGCCCGTGCGGCCGGCCCGCGTCTCGGCAAGAACGTCCAGACCGTGATCAAGGCCGCGAAGGCCGGTGACTGGTCGGAGGACGATGGCGTCGTGACCGCGGGCGGCATCGCGCTGGAGCCCTCGGAGTACGAGCTCGTGCTCGAGACCTCGGGTCGTCCCGATGGTGAGGCTCTGGCACTCGTACCGGGCGGCGGGTTCGTGCTGCTCGACACGCAGACCACCCCTGAGCTCGAGGCCGAGGGTCTCGCCCGCGATGCGATCCGCGTCGTGCAGGAGGCTCGGAAGAACGCCGGTCTCGACGTCAGCGACCGCATCGTGCTCGCCCTCAATGCGACGCCCGAGGACGCGGCGGCTCTCACCGCGCACGCCGAGCTCATCTCCCGCGAGACTCTGGCCATCGCCTTCGCGGCGCAGGCGACCGACGGTCTCGACGCCGTGGTCGACGGGGTCGAGAGTCCGGGCGACGGCGTCTTCCGGTCGGGCGCGCGAGCGCTCGGCTCGGCGAAGGGGCCGATCATCGTCACGATCGATGCCACGTCCGCGGTGCGCGAGGGAGCCTCGGCATGAGCGCCCGCGACCGCGCGGATGCCGTCTACGAGACCCTGCTGAGCCGGGCCGGCGAACGCTGGGTGCAGCCGCGCAAGGAGCGCACTGCTCGCGTGCTCGAACTGCTCGACGACCCGCAGCGCACCTATCGCGTCGTGCACATCACCGGGACCAACGGCAAGACGTCGACGGCCCGCATGATCGAGAGTCTGCTGCGCGCCCACGGGCTGCGCACGGGCCTCTTCACGAGCCCGCATCTGGAGCGGTTCACCGAGCGGATCATGATCGACGGCGAGCCCATCGCCGACGAGGCCGTGGCGGACGCCTGGGACGAGATCGAGCCGTTCGTCGGCATCGTCGAGGCCGAGCTCGAGGCCGCGGGTGAGGAGCCGCTCACGTTCTTCGAGCTGCTCACGGTGCTCGCCTTCGTCGCCGTGGCCGACGCGCCGGTCGACGTGCTGGTGCTCGAGGTCGGCATGGGAGGCGAGTGGGACTCGACGAACACGGCCGACGGCGATGTGGCGGTCTTCGCCCCGATCGACATCGACCACGCCGACCGGCTCGGGAGCACGATCGCCGAGATCGCGACGGTCAAGGCCGGCATCATCAAGGACGGCGCGGCCGTCGTCTCGGCCGAGCAGTCCGAGGCGGCCGCCGAGGTGCTGCGGCGTGTGGCGGCGGAGCGCGGAGCGTCGATCGCGTTCGAGGGCGCGGACTTCGGTCTCCTCGAGCAGAACCTCGCGGTCGGGGGGCAGCTCATCACGATCCGCGGCCTCGCGGGGAACTATGTCGAGGAGTACCTGCCGCAGTACGGCGCCCATCAGGGGCACAACGCCGCCCTCGCCGTCGCGGCCGTGGAGTCGTTGATCGGCGGCGCGCAGCAGCGCATCGCCGACGACATCGTCTCCGAGGGGCTGCAGGGTGCGACCTCGCCCGGAAGGCTGCAGCTGCTCGGCATCTCGCCGACCGTGATCGTCGACGGCGCCCACAACCCGCACGGTGCCCGCGCGTTGGTGCAGGCGATGGGCGACAGCTTCGACTTCGACGAATGGGGCGTCGTGCTCGGCATCCTCGCGGACAAGGATGCCGCGGGCATCGTCGCCGAACTCGCTCCGGCGGCAGCCCACGTCTTCGCGACCGCGCCGGAGTCGGATCGCGCCAGCGATGCCGACGCCATCGCCGATCTCGTCGAGGCGACCGGTCGCCGCGCGACCGTGCACGAGTCGCTGGCGGATGCCGCGGACGCGGCGCGCGAGTGGGCGGCCTCGTCCGACCGCCGAGCCGTCGTGATCGCCGGGTCGGTCGTGCTCGCCGGCGAGGCGATCGCCCTCGCCGAGGAGGAGGACTGGAAGTCGGGGTGGCGCGCGTGAGCGCGGACTCCGCCCCGGCCCGCAGACAGCGTCCGCCGCGTGCGCCCCGCACCCTGGTGCAGAAGCTCGCTCCGATCGTGCTCGGCTTCGAGTCGATCGTGGTGTTCCTCGCCGGGCTGACCGTCTTCGGCCTCAAGGCGCTGCCGCCCGGCATCCCGCAGTGGTGGGGGATCGTCGGCGGCGGTGTCGTCGGTCTCGCCTGCATCGCCCTGGCCGGCCTCATCACGAAGCCGTGGGCGATCACCGCGGGGTGGGTCATCCAGGCCCTCATCGCGCTGTCGGCCATCCTCGTGCCGGCGATCCTGCTCGTCGTGCTGATTTTCGGCGGCATGTGGGCGTATGCGACGATCATGGGGGCCCGCCTGGACGCACGACGCCCCGACGGATCCGCCACCGAGACTCAGACAGAGAGTGAATGACATGGCCACCGAAGAAACCCTCGTCCTCGTCAAGCCCGACGGTGTCGCCCGCGGCCTCACCGGCGCGATCCTGGCGCGCATCGAAGCGAAGGGCTACGCGCTCGTCGACATCCGTCTCGTCGAGCCCGACCGCGACCTCCTCGCCGCCCACTACGCCGAGCACGAGGGCAAGCCGTTCTACGAGCCGCTGCTCGAGTTCATGCTCTCCGGCCCGTCGGTCGCGATCCGCCTCGCCGGCAACCGCGTCATCGAGGGCTTCCGCTCGCTCGCCGGCACGACCGATCCGACCACTGCAGCCCCCGGGACGATCCGCGGCGACTTCGGACGCGACTGGGGCCTCAAGGTGCAGCAGAACCTCGTGCACGGCTCCGACAGCCCGGAGTCCGCAGCCCGGGAGCTCGGCATCTGGTTCGACTGAGTCGTTGCACGACGGAGCCCGCCGCACCTGAGGTGCGGCGGGCTTCGTCGTGCCGGCGGTGGATCAGAGGATCATGCCGATGACCTCGCCGAGGAGGTCGAGACCGCGCAGCTGCGCGAGCAGGATGATGATCGCGAAAGCCAGGATGGTCGCCAGCGGCACCCAGGCCATGAGGCTGTTGGCGCGCGCCTTGACCTTCTCGTTGCTCGTGAAGGTGCCATTGCGCGTCAGGTGCACCATCGTGGCGAAGAACGTCGGGATCGTGACCGACCAGGTCAGCATGCACCAGGGGCACAGCACGCCGAGGTTGGGGGCATAGAGGCTCTGCCAGATCAGCCAGCAGACGAGGCCGAACGCGAACGTGACGCCGACGCCGAACGCGGCCCAGAACCACCGGGGGAATCGGGCACCCGCGAGGATCGCGACACCGACGACCAGGGGAGCGATCCAGAGGCTCAGGCCGATCAGGGGGTTGGGGAATCCGAAGATCTCTCCCTGCCAGGATCCGAGGTTCTTGCCGCACTGGATCATCACGCTGACGTTGCAGCTGAGCTCGGCGTCGGGGTTCTCGAGCTGGATGAACTTGTCGATCGTGAGCTGGAAGGCGGCGAACCAGCCGACGACGCTCGCGATGATCAGCCAGACGGCGTAGACGACGGGGCGGGTGCGCTGCTCGCTCATATGTGGATTATCACAGCGGTCGCTATGGATCGGGCGTGAGGCGGCCGGAGAATATCGAACTCCGGCGCGGGTGAAGCCGTCGATGCCGCGTTCGCGGCCACTTGGTGCGATAATGGCCTGTGATGCACCGCTCGACCTCGTCGTAGCACGCATCGACGCAGACTTCGGGGCCGTATGCCCCTCGCGACCAGAGCCCAGAGCCGGTCGCACACCGAATGAGTTCGCGACACCCCGGTGCCGCATGAGAATTCGCGGAGCACCCGGTGCACCGCGCGAGGAGTACGCCAGAGATGGCCGACGAGAACAATGAACATGACGCCCCTACCCTCGACCTCCCTGCGGATGCTGACGTACCAGCCGCAGTGATCGCGGAGACTCCCGAGGAGTCGCCCGCGGAGGAGACGCCCGCCGAGGACACGGTGGTCGAGATGGATGCCGCGCCCGCCGCTGAAGAGGCTGCTGCCGAGGCTGCGGGAGCCCCGGCTGCCGAGGTATCCCCGGCAGCGGAGGAGAACCCCGTTGCCGAAGGTGCTCCTGCTGCGGACGAGGCTCCTGCTGCGGAAGAGGCTCCGGCTGCGGAAGAGGCTCCTGCCACCGAGCCGACACCGGCCGCCGCCGAGCCGGAGGCGTCCGAGCCCGAGGAGCCGGCCAAGCCCGCCCCGGTCACGGCGGTCTCGCTGGGACTGCTCCCCGAGGTGTTCGTGTCGCAGGTCTCGACGCGTCTGCACTTCTATGCTCCCGAGATCGTGCCGCTGCCCGCCCGTCCCGGACGCGACCGCGGCTTCGAGCGAGACCTGGACCGCGACGGCGACGAGTCGTCGTCGGGTCGACGCGGTCGCCGCCGCCGCGGCGGCTCGGACGAGGGCGACCAGCGCGACGAGCCCCGTCAGCCGCGCCAGCGCGTCGTCGAGTACATCACCGAGCCGAAGGCGATCAAGGGATCGACCCGTCTCGAGGCCAAGAAGCAGCGCCGCCGCGACGGCCGCGATGCGGGCCGCCGTCGTCCGGTGGTCACCGAGGCCGAGTTCCTCGCACGTCGCGAGTCGGTCGACCGCAAGATGGTCGTGCGGGCCAAGAACGGCCGCACCCAGATCGGCGTCCTGGAAGACGGCGTGCTCGTCGAGCACTACGTCGCCCGCAATCAGGACGCGTCGCTGATCGGCAACGTCTACCTCGGTCGCGTGCAGAACGTGCTGCCGAGCATGGAGGCCGCGTTCGTCGACATCGGTCGCGGTCGCAACGCGGTGCTCTACTCCGGCGAGGTCGACTGGGACGGCGTCGAGACGGGCAACCAGCCCCGTCGCATCGAGCTCGCCCTCAAGGCCGGCGACCGCGTTCTCGTGCAGGTCACGAAGGACCCCGTCGGGCACAAGGGCGCTCGCCTGACGAGTCAGATCTCGCTCCCCGGTCGCTACCTCGTGTACGTGCCGGGCGGATCGATGAACGGCATCAGCCGCAAGCTCCCCGACAACGAGCGCGCGCGCCTCAAGCGCATCCTGAAGGAGGTGCTGCCCGAGTCCTCCGGCGTCATCGTGCGCACGGCGGCCGAGGGGGCCACCGAGGAGCAGCTGACCCGCGACGTGCAGCGCCTCACCACGCAGTGGGAGCACATCCGCAAGCAGGTCGAGAGCCAGCAGGCTCCCGCGCTGCTGCACGCCGAGCCCGACCTCCTGGTCAAGATCGTCCGCGACGTCTTCAACGAGGACTTCACGAAGATGCTCATCCAGGGTGAGGACGCGCAGCGTACGATCCGCGCCTACCTCGAGAGCGTCGCGCCGGATCTCCTCGAGCGCGTCGAGACCTACGAGGACGAGGTCGACCCGTTCGACGCGTTCCGCATCACCGAGCAGATCGAGAAGGCTCTCGACCGCAAGGTGTGGCTCCCGTCCGGCGGCTCGCTCGTGATCGACCGGACCGAGGCCATGACCGTGGTCGACGTCAACACCGGCAAGTTCGTCGGCTCTGGCGGGAACCTCGAGGAGACCGTCACGAAGAACAACCTCGAGGCCGCCGAGGAGATCGTCCGCCAGCTGCGTCTGCGCGACATCGGCGGCATCATCGTCGTCGACTTCATCGACATGGTGCTCGAGTCGAACCGCGACCTCGTGCTGCGGCGACTCATCGAGTGCCTCAGCCGCGACCGGACGAAGCACCAGGTCGCCGAGGTCACCTCGCTCGGACTCGTGCAGATGACTCGCAAGAAGCTCGGTCTCGGCCTGCTCGAGACGTTCAGCGAGGCGTGCGAGGTCTGCGCCGGCCGCGGTGTCATCGTGCACCATGATCCGGTCGTCAAGCACCGCTCGAACGGCAACGGGAACGGCAACGGCGGCACGTCGTCGAACAACCGACGGCAGCGGAACGGCAACGGGCAGGGTCAGAACCCCGCGCCCGCGACGACGCACAGCATCCCCGAGGGCGCCAAGTCTGCGCTCGCGCAGATCGCCGCGTCGACGCGAGCCCCTGCAGCCGACGCCGTCGCGGACGCGCCGGTCGAGGTCGCGCCCGACGCCGCGCCTGCTGCGCCGCAGGATCGTCCCAAGAAGCCCCGCAAGAAGCGCGGTTCGGAGCGGAAGGGCCCGAAGTCGCCGGCCGAGCAGCTGCTCGACTCGGTGCTCGACGCCCTCCCGGAGCCGAAGGCACCGGGTCAGGGTCGCGGACGCCGCCGAGTGACGACCGCCGCTCTCACCGGCACCCCCGTCTCGGTGAACTCCGACTCAGCGGGTCCGGTCGCGTCCTCGGACGCGGAGTCCTGACGCGATCAGCCGTGTGACGAGCTCCTTGCCGCCGACGTGCTGAGCGCCGGCGGCGATGAGCCGTGGCAGCGCGTCCTCCGGGACGTCGTAGTGGTCGAGGTCGAAGGCCCTGCGGGGGAGTTCCTGGGCGCGCGCGAAGGCGTGCAGCTCGTCGAGGCTCTCGTCGCTGACCAGGTGCGCCCACAGTCGTCCGTGGGCGGGCCAGACGGGGTCGTCGACGAGGATGGTCATCCCGCCAGCCTAGAGCCGGACACGCAGCCCGCGGCGTTTTGCCACAGTGTCCGGCATCCGGTAAAGTAGTCCCTTGGTGCGCATGCCGCGTCGTCCTCGACGGTCGGAGCGGAGAGTCTTGCAGCCGCACCCGTCGCCCCGCGACGCATGCAAGCAACAGTCTTCCCGTGAGATTCTCGGAGCCCCGAGCTCCCCAACGAAACAGGTATGAAGTGGTTTACGCAGTAGTGCGCGCCGGTGGGCGGCAGGAGAAGGTCGAGGTCGGCACGATCGTTCAGCTCGACCGTGTTCAGGCTGCTCAGGGCGAGAAGATCGAGCTGGCCGCCGTGCTGCTCGTCGACGGCGCCACGGTGACCACCGACGCCGACCAGCTCGCGAAGGTCAAGGTCACGGCTGAGGTGCTCGGCAACCTCCGCGGTCCGAAGATCGTCATCCAGAAGTACAAGAACAAGACCGGCTACAAGAAGCGTCAGGGCCACCGCCAGGAGCTCACGCGCGTCAAGATCACCGGCATCAAGTAAGACCGAGGAGACCAGGACATGGCACACAAAAAGGGCGCAAGCTCCACCCGCAACGGTCGTGACTCCAACGCACAGCGACTGGGCGTCAAGCGCTTCGGCGGTCAGCAGGTCCTCGCCGGCGAGATCATCGTCCGTCAGCGCGGCACCCACTTCCACCCCGGCGTGAACGTCGGCCGCGGTGGCGACGACACGCTGTTCGCTCTGGCCGCCGGCGCGGTCGAGTTCGGCGCGAAGGGCGGCCGCAAGGTCGTCAACATCGTCGCCGCTGCTGAGTGATCACAGCACGACAGTAGACATCCGAATCGGGGCGGGCTTCGGCCCGCCCCGATTCGCTTTTTCAGGGAGAGAGACATGGTCACCTTCGTCGACACCGTGACGCTGCATCTGCGGGCGGGCAAGGGCGGCAACGGCTGTGTCTCCGTCCACCGCGAGAAGTTCAAGCCGCTCGGCGGACCCGACGGCGGCAACGGCGGCGACGGGGGCGACATCGTGCTCGTCGCCGACCCGCAGACGGGCACGCTGCTCTCGTACCATCACTCTCCGCACCGCAGCTCCGGCAACGGCGGTCCCGGCATGGGCGACCACCGCGCGGGGTTCATGGGCGAGGACCTGGTGCTTCCCGTGCCCGTCGGCACCGTGGTGAAGAACTCCGCGGGCGAGGTGCTGATCGACATGATCGAGCCGGGGGAGCGCTTCGTCGTGGCTCAGGGCGGTCAGGGCGGTCTCGGCAACGCGGCTCTCGCGACCCCGAAGCGCAAGGCTCCGGGCTTCGCGCTCCTCGGCACGCCGGGGCAGGAGGGCGATGTCGTCCTCGAGCTCAAGACGGTCGCCGATGTCGCACTCGTCGGCTACCCGTCTGCCGGCAAGTCGAGCCTGATCGGAGCGATCTCCGCCGCACGGCCGAAGATCGCCGACTACCCCTTCACCACGCTGCACCCCAACCTCGGTGTCGTGCAGCAGGGCGACTTCCGCTACACCGTCGCCGACGTCCCCGGTCTCATCGAGGGCGCGAGCGAGGGCCGCGGCCTGGGGCTGGAGTTCCTCCGCCACGTCGAGCGGTGCTCCGCACTCCTGCACGTCCTCGACTGCGCCACGCTCGAGCCGGGCCGCGACCCGATCTCCGACCTCGACGTCATCCTCGCCGAGCTGGCGGCCTACGAGGTCCCCGAGGGGCAGGCCCCGCTGCTCGAGCGGCCGCAGCTCGTCGCGCTGAACAAGGTCGACGTCCCCGAGGCGCGCGACCTCGCCGACCTCGTGCGCCCCGACCTCGAGGCCCGCGGGTTCCGCGTCTTCGAGATCTCCACGGTCTCGCACGAGGGGCTGCGTCCGCTGACCTTCGCGCTCGGCGAGATCGTCGAGCAGCACCGAGCAGAGCAGGCCGCTGCCGCTCCGGTCCGCGAGCGCGTCGTGATCAAGCCCAAGGGGTCGCAGAAGGACTTCACGATCCGGGTCGAGGGCGGCACCTACGGCAACGTGTACCGCATCATCGGGGAGAAACCGGTGCGCTGGGTGCAGCAGACCGACTTCCAGAACGAGGAGGCCGTCGGCTACCTCGCCGACCGCCTCGAGAAGCTGGGCGTCGAGGACGAGCTCTTCCGCCTCGGTGCCGTGCAGGGCTCGACCGTGGTCATCGGCGAGGGCGACAGCATCGTCTTCGACTGGGAGCCGACCATGTCGTCGGCCGCCGAGCTCATGACGGCGCCGCGCGGCACCGACCCGCGTCTCGCCCCCAACGGCCGTCGCACCACCTCGGAGCGTCGCGAGCAGTACTACGAGCGGATGGATGCCAGGGCCGTCGCCAGGGCGGAGGCGGAGGAACGCCGTCTCGCGACCCGCGAGGACGACGCGTGACAGCTCGCACCAGGGCGGATCTGGCGACCGCCGCGCGGATCGTCGTGAAGGTCGGCTCGTCGTCGATCAGCGGCGAGGCGTCCTGGCGCATACCGGTGCTGGTCGAGGCTCTCGCAGCCGCGCACGGGCGCGGCGCCGAGGTCATCCTCGTCTCCTCGGGGGCGATCGCCACCGGCATCCCGTTCCTGCGTCTCGACGCCCGGCCGACCGACCTGGCGACGCAGCAGGCGGCCGCTGCCGTGGGGCAGAACATCCTCGTGTACCGGTACCAGGAGGCGCTGCGTCCCTTCGACATCGTCGCCGGGCAGGTGCTGCTCACCACGGGCGACCTCGAGAACCCGACCTCGCGCAGCAACGCCCGTCGTGCGATGGAGCGTCTGCTCGGCCTCCGCATCCTGCCCATCGTGAACGAGAACGACACGGTGGCGACGCAGGAGATCAGGTTCGGCGACAACGACAGGCTCGGAGCCCTGGTGGCGCAGCTCACGCAGGCCGATGCACTGGTGCTGTTGAGCGACATCGAGTCCCTGTACACGCGTCCGCCGTCCGACCCCCGGGCCGAGCCGATCGATGTCGTCGCTCCGGACGCCGATCTCTCCGGACTCGAGTTCGGATCGACCGTCGTCAACAGCGTCGGCACCGGGGGAGCGGCGACCAAGGTCTCGGCCGCGCGGCTTGCCGCGGCATCCGGCATCGGAGTGCTCGTGACGAGCGCCGACCTCGTCGGCCGGGCCCTGACCGGCGAGGAAATAGGCACCTGGTTCGAGCCGGCGCTCTCCTAGACTGGGCGGATGACCGACCAGACCCCGCAGGTGCGTCTCGAGCGCGCCAAGGAGGCGTCCCGCGCCACCGCCGCGCTGACGAGCGATGACAAGGCCCGAGCGCTCGAAGCGATCGCCGCGGCCCTGGAAGCGAACGCCGAGACGATCATCGCCGCGAACGCCCGCGACATCGAGCGCGGGCAGGCCGACGGCATCGGCGACTCGCTGATCGACCGTCTCCGCCTCGACGAGAAGCGGGTCGCCGCCCTCGCCGCCGCCGTGCGCGAGGTCGCCGCGCTCCCCGACCCGGTCGGCCGCGTCGTCGGCGGACACCGGATGCCGAACGGCGTGGCCCTCGAGCAGGTCCGTGTGCCCTTCGGTGTCGTCGGCGCCATCTACGAGGCCCGCCCCAACGTGACCGTCGACATCGCGGCGCTCGCCCTCCGGTCGGGCAACGCCGCGGTGCTTCGAGGCGGCAGTGCGGCGCGCGACTCCAACACCGTGCTGGTCGAGGTGATGCGCGGCGCTCTGAGCGAGGTCGGCATCACACCCGAGGCGATCCAGACGGTCGACGACTTCGGTCGCGAGGGCGCGAAGGCGCTCATGCACGGCCGCGGATTCATCGACGTTCTCGTGCCGCGCGGCAGCGCGGGGCTCATCGAGACCGTGGTCACCGAGTCGACCGTGCCGGTGATCGAGACCGGCGCGGGCAACGTGCACATCGTGCTCGACGAGAGCGCCCCCGACGACTGGGCGCGTGACATCGTGGTGAACGCGAAGGTGCAGCGTCCGAGCGTCTGCAACGCGGTGGAGACGGTGCTCGTGCACCGTCAGGCCGCCCCGCGACTGGTACCGCTCGTCGCCAGCGCCCTGCAGAGCGAGGGGGTCGCGATCCACGGTGACGACATCGTCGCCGGCCTCGTCTCGAACGTGATCCCCGCGACAGAGGAGGACTGGGCCACCGAGTACCTGAGCCTCGACATCGCGATCAAGGTGGTCGACACCCTCGACGACGCGCTCGAGCACATCCGCCGCTACAGCACGGGGCACACGGAGTCGATCGTCACGACCGACTCCCGCAACGCCGAGCGCTTCCTGGCCGAGGTCGACTCCGCTGTCGTCATGGCGAACACCTCGACGCGCTTCACGGACGGCGGCGAGTTCGGCTTCGGCGCCGAGGTCGGCATCTCGACGCAGAAGCTGCACACCCGCGGCCCCATGGGACTCGCCGAGCTGACCAGCACGAAGTGGCTGGCGCGTGGAGCGGGGCAGACTCGCGGCTGAGGGCTAGACTAGGTGGCGCTGCGGCGCTTCGAGCGCCCACCCGCCAGCCACGAAACGGAGCAAGGATGAACCTCGTCGCACAGATCGCGATGGCCGCCGCCGAGACCGAGCACCACGGAAACGTCGCTCTCGAGACCGTCATCTTCGGCGTGATCGCCGCGATCGTGTTCGCCTTCCTCGCGCTCGTCACGCTGTCGTACAAGAACGTCGCCAACCGCCACTCCGCCAAGGCCGAGGCCTGGGCCGCCAGGCACGGCAAGGACGGACACGAGGCGGGGCACGGCCACTAGTCCCGTATGACTGACACGACCTCGCGCCCCGCGCGCATCGGTGTGATGGGTGGAACGTTCGACCCCATCCACCACGGACACCTCGTCGCCGCGAGCGAGGTCGCGCACTCCTTCGGGCTCGACGAGGTCGTCTTCGTCCCCACCGGTCACCCGTGGCAGAAGTCGGACGTCACCCCCAGCGAGCATCGCTACCTGATGACGGTGATCGCGACGGCCTCGAACCCGCAGTTCACGGTGAGCCGCGTCGACATCGATCGCGAGGGGCCCACCTACACGATCGACACCCTGCGAGATCTCAAGAAGGCGCGGCCGGATGCCGAGCTCTTCTTCATCACCGGGGCCGACGCCGTAGCGCAAATTCTCAGTTGGAGGGACCATGATGAACTGTGGGAACTGGCCCACTTCGTCGCGGTCTCCCGCCCAG
Organism: Microbacterium sp. CR_7; assembly: GCF_041954755.1. Taxonomy (NCBI): domain Bacteria; kingdom Bacillati; phylum Actinomycetota; class Actinomycetes; order Micrococcales; family Microbacteriaceae; genus Microbacterium; species Microbacterium sp. CR_7. The sequence continues at coordinate 35,584 of NZ_JAVAYF010000006.1, read as the reverse complement.
GCCACATCCTGAGCACCGACGGCCTCCCGAGCGACGACGTCAGCCAGCTGGAGGTGCCTGCGCTGTCGATCTCCTCGACCGCCTGCCGCGCGCGGGTGCGCGACGGGGAGCCGGTCTGGTATCTCGTTCCCGACGGAGTCGTTCAGTACATCGCGAAGCATCATCTGTATCGGAGCAAGGCATGAGTACATCGGATCAGCCCGCGCAGGGCCCGCTGACACGAAAGCAGCTGCGGGAGCTCCGACTGACGGGCTCCACTCCCGTCATCACGCCCGACGAGGCCGCGGCCGCTGCTGCGGCGACGCCGCCCGCCCCCGCCGAGCCGAGCGCCGCGGAGCCCGCTCCGGCCCCGGAGCAGACGGCCTCTCCGGAGCACACGGGGTCCGAGGGGGAGGACACCGGCGAGACGCGGCTGACGCGACGTCAGGTGCGCGAGCGCATCCGCACGGCATCCGTGCCGGTCGTCGACGGAGAGCAGGTCGAGGGGGAGCAGACCGCTTCCGCCGACGAGGATGCCGCCGGCTCCGCCGCTCCCGACCAGGGTTCCCGTGAGGACGAGTCCGTCGTGACAGCCGTCCCGGTCTTCGCGCCGTCCGAGGCACGGGATTCGTCGTCGGATGACGAGGTCGACGAGGAGCTCACGGTGCTCCCGGTCAGCGCTGCCGCGAGCGTCGACTCCGTCGGCGTCGTGCCGCTCGTGCCGGCGTCCGTGGAGCCCGAGGAAGTCCCCGCCGACGACAACGCGAACGAGCCGCAGGACGACCAGGACCCCGTCGCGGCCGTCGCCGCGCTCGGAATCGAGGTCGAGACCCAGCCGGACGCTGACGACGATGACAGGGCTGAGGACGACGTGCTCGCGGACGTCGACGAGGCGGACGACGTCGTGGTCCCCGAGGGGGAGCGCCCGACGGTGAACTCGGCGTTCGGCAGCGGTGTGCTCGGCAGCGAGCCGGAGCCCCACAAACCCTTCGCCCCGTCGTTCGACGAGCTGCTCACGGTCGGAGATTCGACCGGGTCGCATCGCGCACCGAACACCCTGATCTTCACGCCCGGACCCGGCGAGGGTTCGCTGTCCGGACCGGTCGCCTCCACGGGCGAGATCCTCGTCACCGGCTCCTACGAGCTGCCGAAGGGACTCGGATCGCAGGGGCACGCGCACGGAACGACCGACGGCAAGGACGTCGACGCCGTCCTCATCGACGGGGAGCTGCCTCCGGCATCCTCTCCCACCCCGATCGCGGCGAGCTCCGCGATCAGCACCATCAAGCCCGCCGGAGAGGTCATCCGGCCGCCGGCGCCCGAGAAGGGCAACCGGCTCATGATCATCCTCGCGATCGTGGCGGGTGGTCTCGCCCTCGCGGTCGGGGTCGCCGTCGTGATCGCCATCACCACGAATGTCTTCTGATGCAATCACCTGAAACCGCCGAAGAGATGCTGCAGATCGCAGCGGAGGCCGCCGTCTCGAAGGGCGGCGAGGATCTCGTCGCCCTCAACGTGTCGGAGCCCCTGCCGCTCGTCGACATCTTCCTTCTCGTCACCGGGAACAGCGAGCGCAACGTCGCCGCGATCGCCGACGAGGTCGAGGATCGTCTGATCGAAGCCGGCCACAAGCGCGTGCGCCGAGAGGGCCGCGCGGAGGCGCGCTGGGTCCTGCTCGACTTCGGCGACCTGATCGTGCACGTCTTCCACCAGGAGGAGCGGGTCTACTACGGGCTCGAGCGCCTGTGGAAGGACTGCCCGGTCATCCGGATCGAGCTGGCCGAGCCCGCCGACCGCAGCTGACATGCCCACCCATCTGGTGACGGGTGCCGGTTCGGGCATCGGCACCGTCGTCGCGCAGCGCCTCCTGGAGCGCGGGGACGACGTGATCGTGCTCGCGCGGGATGCGGGCCGCGCCCGCGAGATGTCGGCATCGCTGCCCGGGGCGACCGCGCTCGTCGGAGATCTCGCGCAGCCCGGTCGGCTGTCGTGGACATTCTCGAAGCAGCCGCTGCCCGAGCGCATCGATTCGCTCATCCACGTCGCGGGAGTCGTCGACCTCGGACCTGTGGCCGACCTGCCGCCCTCGCTGTGGGAGCAGCAGCTCGCCGTGAACCTCGTGGGGCCGGCCGAGTTGACCAGGCTGCTCCTGCCGGTGCTGCGGGTCTCGCGAGGACGGGTGATCTTCGTCAACTCCGGAGCGGGGCTGCACGCGCATGCGGGGTGGGCTGCGTACGCGGCATCCAAGCACGGCCTGCGCGCGCTGGCCGACGCACTCCGGGCGGAAGAGGCGGAGCACGGCGTGCTCGTGAGCTCGATCTACCCTGGGCGCACGGCGACGCCGATGCAGGAACGCGTGCACCAGCAGGAGGGGCGCGAGTACGACGCCGCGCGCTTCATCACCCCGGAGAGCGTCGCTGCGACGATCCTCACGGCTCTCGACCTGCCGTCCGATGCGGCTCTCACCGACCTCACGGTTCGACCCGCTCGCTGACCCTCTGCCGTCGATCGTTCCGGTTGTCAAGGGGCTCGGTTCTCCCCGTCGCGCCGGAGATGATCTCCTCGGGGAGAGAGTCTTGGAGGGCTGTCAGATGAATGGAGATCCGGAGCCGAGATACGTGCTCAACCGCGTCACCCCGTCGGAATGGGTGATCAACGACCGGCGGTACGCCGAGAACGACCCTCGCTACGTCGTGGCGTGCGTGTACGAGTACGCGGAGACGGAGGTGGAGGTCGTGTGGTTGCGGGACCTCCCTCTGGCGATCCGCTACTCCACCGCGTATGACGTGCTGGAGGACGTGTCGCGCGTGCAGGACTCGAGCCGGGCGACGCGTCCGATCGCCATCCCGCACCTGCCGCCGCTGCTGGCGACCTGAGCCCCCGCCCTTCGTGCAGGGGTCCGACCACTGCCGGTCGGCCCTGCTCAGGCGTTGAGGCGCGTCCGCCGCGCCAGCATTCCGCGGTCGGCCCTGGTCTGCGGCGGGATCGCCGACAGCAGCGACTGCGTGTACGGGTGGGTCGGGGTGCGGTAGACCGTCTCGGTGTCGCCGACCTCGACCATGTCGCCGAGGTACATCACAGCCACGCGGTCGGCGATGTGGCGCACGAGCGACAGGTCGTGCGCGATGAACACGATCGACATGCCGAGGCGCTCGCGCAGGTCGCACAGCAGATCGATGATCTGGGCGCGGATCGAGACGTCCAGCGCCGAGACCGGCTCGTCGCAGACCAGCACGTCCGGATCGAGCGCCAGGGCCCGAGCGATGCCGATGCGCTGCCGCTGGCCGCCGGAGAACTGGTGGGGGAAGCGCGAGCCCATCTCCGCTGACAGCCCCACGAGCTCGAGCAGCTCAGCGACGCGCTCCCGGCGGCTCGCCGCCGTGCCGGTGCCCGTGGCCGCGAGCGGCTCGGCGATGAGCTGCTGCACCGTCATCCGCGGATTCAAAGACAAATAGGGGTCCTGGAAGACCATCTGCACGCCCCTGCGCAGCGTCTTGCGGTCCTGCAGGCGACCACGGGTGACGTCGCTGTCGCGATACACGAGGGTTCCGGCGTCGGGGGAGTCCAGGCCCACCAGCATTCTGGCGAGGGTGGACTTGCCGCTGCCCGACTCGCCCACGATCGCGAGGATCTCGCCGCTGCGCAGCTCCAGGTCCACGCCGGCCACGGCGGCGACGCGGTGCGCACGACGGCCGCTGCCCGAACGGAAGGTCCGCTCGACGGCGGTCGCCCGGAGGATCGGCGCCGACCCGTCGTCCTGGACGGCGGCGCTCACGTCCTTCGGCATCGAGTCGAGCAGCTGCCTCGTGTACGGATGCTGCGGTGCGGTGAGCACGTCGTCGGCGCTGCCCGACTCCACGACGCGGCCGTGGCGCATGACGGCGACGCTGTCCGCCACCTCCATCACGACGCCGAGGTCGTGCGTGATGAGCAGGATGCCCATGCCCAGCCGGTCGCGCAGGGAGAGCAGCAGGTCGAGGATCTGCGCCTGCACCGTGACGTCGAGCGCGGTGGTGGGCTCGTCGGCGATGACGAGATCGGGATCGAGGGCGATCGCCATGGCGATGAGGATGCGCTGACGCTGTCCTCCGGAGAACTGGTGCGGGTAGTCGTGCACGCGCTTCTCGGGCGTGGGGATGCCGACGAGGGTGAGGAGCTCGACCGCTCTAGCGCGAGCGTCGCGGCGCGACATGCGGCGGTGGGCGCGGAGGAGGTCGCCGATCTGATCGCCGATGCTCAACACGGGGTTGAGGGCCGACAGGGCGTCCTGCATCACGAGGCTGACCGTGACGCCGCGCAGGCGTCGATGCTGCTCGGGGGAGAGGGTCAGCAGGTCGGTCCCGCTGAGCGCGAGCGTGTCGGCGTGCACCTCTCCCTCGTCGATGAGTCCCATGATCGCGCGGGCTGTCATCGACTTGCCCGAGCCGGATTCGCCCAGCAGCGCGAAGACCTCGCCGCGGCGTACCGAGAGGTCGATGCCGTCGACGACGCGGTTGTCCCTGCCGTCTCCGGTGAGCGTGACGGTGAGTCCGGCGACCTCGAGCACGGTGCCGTCTTCGGGTGCAGACGTGTTCTCCATGGACACATCATGCCACCACCCACGACCTGAAATGTTTCGAACAGGAAACATCTCAGCCGAATTTTCTCAAAGTAGTTGACACCAGCGCCGAAATCATCGAGATTCGAGGAAATCTCCCTTCGTCGGACGGGAGAGGCATCCCGCACCACCGAACCGAAGGAGCATTCGTGCTCGAACAAGCTGACCGCTATGACGGCTACACCGCCTACGAGTACCTCGAAGCGGGCAAGGACTACCGCGAGTTCCGCTACGCCAAGCAGATCGGCCGCGTCCCCGCCTATGAGGGCCTCGAGCTGACCGACGCGCAGAAGGAGCGCACCGAGCGCCTGCTGCGCGAGGAGACCGTGATCTCGCTGCACGAGCACGTGCAGGTCTTCCCCGAAGACATGGGCGAGCTGCGCGACCACATCCGCCAGGGCCGCGAACCCACCGGCTACCAGGGCCTCGCGCGCTCCGGCCTCACAGCCGTCTTCGACAACGGAATGGACGGCACCTGCTGCATCTCGAGCGACGCCGGCTGGAAGTATCAGGACGTGCTGTTCGACCTGGGCGTGCGCATGGCCGACCTCGCGCACCAGGACTTCGTGATCAAGGCCGAGTCGATCAAGGACATCCGCTACGCGGCCGAGACGGGACGCGTCGCGCACATCTTCGCGCTCGAGGCGTCGACCATGATCGAGAACGAGGTCGACCGGCTCGACGTGCTGTACGGATTCGGCGTGCGTCAGATGGGCATCGCCTACTCCGAGGCGAACATGCTCGGCGGCGGGCTCAAGGAGCGCGGCGACGGGGGCCTCACGTACTTCGGCGAGCGCGCCGTGGAGCGCATGAACAAGCTCGGGATCGCGATCGACATCTCGCACTCGGGAGACCAGACGTGTCTGGACGTCATCGCCCACTCGAAGAAGCCCGTGTTCATCACCCACGCCGGTGCCAGGGGCCTGTGGCCCACGAACCGCATGAAGACCGACGAGACGATCATCGAGTGCGCGAAGCGCGGTGGCGTCATCGGGATCGAGGCCGCGCCGCACACGACGATCTCGCCGCAGCATCCGAAGCACTCGCTGGAGTCGGTCATGGACCACTTCCAGTACTGCGTCGACCTGGTGGGTCTGGAGCACGTGAGCTTCGGCCCGGACACGCTGTTCGGCGACCACGTCGGGCTGCACGACGCGTTCTCGTCGAACCTGTCGCTCGGCCAGGCGCACGCCAACGTCGAGTACGAGAAGCAGCCGTACGTCGACGGGATCGAGAACCCGGCCGAGGCCTTCTACAACATCATCGGCTGGCTCGTGAAGCACGACTACTCCGACGACGAGATCCGCGCGGTCGTCGGCGGCAACACCATGCGCGTACTCGAGGAGGTCTGGGTCTGATGAAGCACAAGAGATACCTCGCCCTCGGTGCGGCCGCGGCACTCGCCGTGAGCCTCACCGCGTGCGCCCCATCCGCTCCGGAGCCGGGGGAGTCGTCCGCCAGCACCGGGCCGAGCGACGAGACGCTCAGCATCGGGACGACGACGGACGTCGTCAACTTCAATCCGGTGCTCGGCAACAGCCGCACGGACTCGTGGATCACCAACCTGATGTACCCGCACCTGCTGAGCATTAGCGAGGATGGGACGAAGGAGGAGCACGTCGCCACCGACTGGGGCTACGTGGACGACACCACCGGGTTCTACGAGATCCGCGACGATCTGACGTGGAGCGACGGCGAGCCGCTGACCGCCGAGGACGTGGCGTGGACGCTGAACGCCGTCAAGCGCGACCAGGCCCCCGGCACGTTCTACGGTCAGCTCGGCAACCTCGACACGGCCACCGCCGTGTCGGACACGCGTGTCGAGCTCACGCTCACCCAGCCCGACTCCTCGATCATCGACGAGATCGGATTCTGGGGCGTCGTCGTTCCGCAGCACGTCTTCGAGCCACAGGGATCGATCGCGGAGTTCGCGAACGACGGGAGCGACGGCGGATGGGTCGGCATGGGGCCGTTCATCCTCGAGGACTTCCAGGTCGGACAGCACTACACGCTGAAGCGCGTCGAGGACTATCCGCTGGTCGACGGCGGCGTGCCGGGACCGGCCGAGGTCGTGTACCGCGTGTACCCCGACGTGAACACCGAGATCCTCGCCCTGCAGAGCGGCGAGATCGACGTGATCGCGAATGCGCTGCCGCCGGCGCAGGTCGACCAGCTCAGCAACGCGAGCGGGCTGCAGGTCATCGAGGCTCCGGGCCTCGGATACGCGCACCTCGTCTACAACATGGAGAAGCCCGACCTCGCGAAGACCGAGGTGCGGCAGGCGCTCGCCCACGCGGTGGACTACGAGGCGATCCGCACGGTGGTGCTGCAGGGGCAGGCCGTGTCGACGGGATCCAGCGCCCTCATGCCGGTCCTCGCGAAGTACTACGACGACTCCGTCGAGGAGTACGAGTTCGATCCGGAGAAGTCGCGCTCGCTCATGGAGGAGGCCGGGTACACGGCCGACGCCGACGGCAACTTCCCGATCTCCTTCCGACTGATCTACTCGCTGCAGGACAGTGTGACGAGCCAGTGGGCGCAGTTGGTGAAGGACACGGCGGCTGAGGCCGGCATCACGATCGAGCTGCAGGGCACCGAGCGGAACACATACCTCTCGATGACCAACGCGGGCGATTACGACATCTACGCCGGCAACTTCGCGATCATGGACGACCCCGTCACGAACTTCGCGCTGTCGTACCTCCCCGGAGGAGCGATCAACTACACCCACGTCGACGATCCCGAGCTCAATGCGCTGATCGAGGAGGGCATGGTCACGTTCGACGAGGACGAGAAGATCTCGATCATGCGCGAGGCGAACAAGATCGTGCACGAGCAGGTCTACGACAACATCATGTACACGCAGAACCTCTTCTTCGCCGCCAGCGACGAATGGGCCGGCTTCATCTCGAAGCCGAGCGAACTGCTGTCGATCGTGAACCCGCTCTCGCTCGCGAGCGCGCACCCGGTCGAATAACAACCCCCACTCTCGAGGAAGGTCGCCCGGGTGTCCCGAGCATCGTTCATTCTCAGCCGCGCAGGGCGAGGCCTGCTCACGATCTGGTTCGCCGTGACCGTGACGTTCCTGCTGCTCCGCCTGCTCCCCGGCGACCCGGCGCTCGCCCTGGCGAGCCCGAACATGACGGACGAGATCCGGGCGACCATCCTCGAGCAGTACGGGCTGGATCAGCCGCTGCTCATCCAGTACGGCCTCTACATGTGGCAGCTCGTGCAGGGAAACCTGGGTATCTCCTTCACCCAGTCGATCCCGGTGCTCGACGTCCTGCTCCAGCGGCTCCCGTGGACGCTGCTGCTCACCGTGACGGCGCTCGTGCTCACGATCGTCATCGGCATCCCCCTCGGCGTGGCAGCCGCCTCCTTCAAGGGCCGCTTCATCGACAGGGCCGTGCAGGTGCTCGGCGTGACAGGCCAGTCGCTCTTCGTGCCGAGCGTCGCGATCCTCCTGCTCTTCGTCTTCGGGCTGAACCTCGGCTGGTTCCCGATCGGCGGGGCCTACACGAACAACACGTACGGGCTGGACTGGTACCTCAGCGTCGCGCAGCACCTCGTGCTGCCGGCCGTGTCGCTCATGCTGATCCAGGTGGGCTCGTACGTGCTGACGATGCGGTCGACCCTCATCGAGACCCTCAGCGAGGACTACATCCTCCTCGCCAAGGCCAACGGACTGCGCGGCCGACGCATCCTGTGGAAGCACGCGCTGCGCAACGCCCTGCTCCCCACCACGACCCTGATCGGCCTGCAGCTCGGCTTCCTCGTCGGAGGAGCCGTGCTCACCGAGACCGTGTTCGCCTATCCGGGAATCGGCCGCGGGATCTACGAAGCCGTCACCCAGCTCGACTTCCCGGTGCTGCAGGGAGCGTTCCTCATGCTCGCCGTGACCGTCGTGGTCGCGAACACCATCACCGACATCGTCTACGGCTACCTCGACCCGAGAGTGAAGACGTCATGACCGCTCCTCTTCTCCCCACCGCCGAGGGCGCGCCCCTCACCGAACCGGCCGCCGTCGGCAGCGAACGGGCCAGCGCGCACACGTGGCGCGCATTCCGCCGAGACCCGCTCGGGATGATCTCTCTCGGGCTGCTCCTGCTCCTGGTCGTCGTCGCGCTCGCCGCGCCGCTGATCGCCCCGTACCCGGCGAGCTACGGCCCCGATGTCCTGCGTCCGCCGGGCGCCGGGCACTGGTTCGGAACCGACGCGCTCGGGCGCGACGTGTTCTCCGAGGTCATCTGGGGAACGCAGCAGAGCGTGCTCGTCGCCGTCGCGGCATCCGTCATCGCGATCATCTTCGGCACGATCATCGCGGTCATCGGAGCGTACTTCCGACGCCTCGACGGCATCATCAGCGTCATCGTCGACATGACGCTGTCGCTGCCCGTGCTGCCGCTCATGATCCTCATCGCGGCGCTCGTCGGTCCGAGCACGACGACGATCATCCTCGTGGTCGCCGCGTTCTCCTGGCCCGAGGTGACGCGACTCGTGCGATCGCAGGCGCTCACGGTCGTCGGACTGCCGTACGTCGATGCGGCGCGCCTCATGACGACCTCGCCGTTCTGGATCATCACCCGCCACCTCCTCCCCGCGGTCACTCCGGTCGTCGTGGTGTCGGTCGTCGTCACCGCCTCGCGGGCCGTCTTGTCGGCTGCGGGCCTGGCCTTCCTCGGCCTGGGCGATCCGACCACGTGGTCGTGGGGTCGCATCCTGTACGAGGCGCAGCAGGCCGGTGCGATGGTCAGCGCGTGGTGGCTCACGCTGTTCCCCTCGATCGCGATCCTCATCCTCGTGCTGTCGGCGACGCTGCTCTCGATCGCCTACAACGACGCCCGCAACCCGCGGCACCTCAAGCGATGACCGGAACGGATGACATGAACGAGTTCGATCAGAGACTCGCCCCCGCGTTCTTCGACCGTACGCAGGAGCGCGTCCGCACGATGATGGCCGAGGAGGGCTTCGACGCGTTCCTCACCGATCACCCGGAGGACATCGCCTACCTCACCGGGTTCTTCCATCACCCGTCGGAGCGTCCGGTCGCGGTGTGGGTCGAGGCGACGGGGCGCACGGTGATGCTGCTCCCGGAGCTCGAGCGGGAGTACGCGGAGTCGCAGTCCGCCCGCGCGGAGCTCGTCGCCTTCTTCGAGTACCCGGGCGTCGTGGCGCCCTTCCAGGTACTCGCCGACGCGGTCGTACCGCCTCGACGGGTGGGCTTCGCGTCGACCATGCCCTACGCCCGGCTCGCCGCGGCCCGCTCCGCGTTCGGCGGCGCCGACCTCGTGGGTTCCGACCTCACGATCCGTGCTCGGTACGTGAAGTTCCCGGAGGAGGTCGTGCTGCACCGGGAGGCGGCCAGGATCACCGACCGGATGCTGGACGCCGGCGTGCAGCTGGTCGTCGACGCAGTGGTCGCCGGGGGAGACCTTCCGACGGAGACCGAGCTGGAGCGGCACGTCACCGCCGCGGGCACCCGCCTCATGTACGCCGAGCACCGCAACGTCGTCGTGGCCTCGCTGCTCGCCGGTGGGCTGGTGTACTCCGGGCCCAACTCCGCGTTCCCGCACGGGCTGCCCTCGGTCAACAGGCTGCGCGAGGGCGACACGTTCATGCTGTCGCTCGGGTGCGCGGTGGGTGGGCGCTTCATCGAAGGGGAGCGCACCTTCGTGCTCGGCGAGCCGACGGCCGAGCAGCGCCGGTACCACGACACGATCCACGCCGCGCAGCAGCTCGGACGCGAGACGATCAGGGCCGGTATCGAGGGTCGGGAGGCGAACCGGCTCTGCCTCGACGTGATCCGCGATGCAGGCCTCGGCGAGTTCATCCGTCATCGTCAGGGGCACGGCATCGGGCTGGGCATGCACGAGGCGCCCTGGCTCGAGGACGGCGACGCGACGGTGCTGCAGGCCGGCATGGTCGTCTCCAACGAACCCGGCATCTACGTGCCGGGACACGCGGGGTATCGCATCAGCGACAGCATGCTCATCACCGACGACGGCGCGGAGCCCCTCACCACTTTCCCGCGCGGGCTCGACGACTGCACCATCCCGCTCTGAGCACCGCTCCTCGCATCACACGACCACTCGAAGGAAGAGGAACACCATGACCAGCACGCCGGAGGTCTCCCCGGAGTTCGCCGCCGCCACCAGCGACCATCAGTGGGTCGAGATCAACGGCAACCACCTCGCCGTCGAGGTGCTGGGCCCGGAGGGCGCCCCCGTGATCATCACGCATCACGGCGCCCCCGGCCTCGGTTCCCGAGCCGAGCCGCGCGCGAGCTTCGGACGCCTCGCCGACGAGTACCGGGTCGTCGTGTTCGACGCCAGGGGGAGCGGCCAGAGCGAGGGCAACGGCACGTTCAGCCACGAGCAGTGGGCCGCCGACATCGACGGCCTGCGCGAGTGGATCGGCGCCGAGCGCATCGTCATGGCGGGCGGCTCGTACGGCGGATTCATGGCGATGGAGTACGCCCTGCGCTATCCCGACCGCGTGGCGGCCGTCGTACTGCGCGACACCTCGCCCGACAACTCCAATGCGCACCTCGCGCGCGAGAACGCGCTGGCGTCGGACCGCGTGAGCATCGACATGGAGAAGTTCGACCGCATCGACGTGGGCAGGGTCCGCGACAACGAGGACCTCAAGGACTGCTGGCGCGAGATCCTTCCGCTGTACGACTTCCACTACGATCCGGATGCCGTGGAGCGGAAGGTCGAGGCGACGCCCTACCGTTACGAGGCGCACAACTACGCGTTCTCGGTGAACCTGCCGAATTACGACCTGAAGCCGCGTCTGCCCGAGATATCGGTTCCGACACTCATCACCGTGGGCCGGACCGACTGGATCACGCCAGTATCGTGTAGCCAGACGATCGCCGATCTCATCCCGGACTCCGAGATGGTGGTGTTCGAGAAGTCGGGGCACTCCCCGCAGATCGAGGAGGCAGAGGCGTGGACGGACACGGTGCGCACCTTCCTGCACCGGGTGTACCCGCCGACGGCATGAGCAGCGCGCCACTCGTGAGGGACGTCAGCGACCTCGACCGGCGCATCGTCGTCGCCCTGCAGCAGGACGGACGGGCGAGCTGGACCTCGATCGCCGAGTTCGCCGGAGCCTCGGTGTCGACCGTGACCAGGCGAGGGCAGCAGCTGCTCGCCGAGGGGATCGTGCGGGTCGGCATAGTGCCGACCCTGGGCAGCGAGGGCCACGTCGAGACGTTCTTCGTGCGGATCAATTGCACACCCGGGTCGCAGCTCACGGTAGCGGAGGCGCTCATCGGGTCGCCGTACGTGCGATTCGTCACCCTGGTGACCGGGAAGTTCGACGTGTTCGCCGAGGTCGTCATCCCCGGCGACTCCGCGAACTACGCTCACGTCCTCACGGATCTGCAGGCCATTCCCGGCGTCGAGCGCTGGCGCAGCGACCTGGTGGTGCACACCTACAAGGTGAGCTTCGACTGGGGGCGTCAGCTGTACGACTCGCACGCCGAGGCGGCGTCCGACCCGCAGTCATACATGCCTGCACCCAATACGTGCGACCCGTCGCATTTCGACGATGCGGATCGAGCGATCGTGCGCGAGTTGAGCGACAACGGGCGTGCATCGTTCCTCTCCATCGCGGCCACGCTCGACATGAACGAGAGCAGCGTCCGTCGACGGTACGAGCGGATGCGGTCGGCGGGGTGCCTCACCACGGTGACGATGGTGCCGGCATCCGCCCTCGGCATGAGCGCCGAGACGCTGCTCATGCTGCGGGTCGAGCCGTCGCGCCTGGCCTCGGTGGCGCAGACGCTGTCGCAGCATGTCTCGGTGCGGTTCCTCGCTGCCGTGCTCGAGGAGAACTCGCTCTACTGCGAGATCATCCTCCCGAGCACCGAGACGCTGCACGACTTCCTCACCGGGACGATCGCTCAGCTCAAGGGCGTGAAGGGGTGGGATGCGGCCATGGAGCTCGTGTTCATGAAGCGCGGCTTCATCGAGACGCCGTGGTGGCGTGGCCAGGTCGCGTCAGCCGGAGCGAACTGAGCCGACGGGCGCTCGCCCGCCGGCCCGGCCCGATCGGATCAGTCGCCGTCGGCTGCGATGCGGTCGGCGTCCGCGCTGTCGATGCGGTCGGGGTTCGCGTCCGGATCGAGCTCGCGCTCGCCGTCGACCTCGCGGATCGGCTCCTCCTGAGCCTCCTCGCCGTCGCCGAGCGGCGGGACCGGAGGGATCGGGGGTGGGGGATTGCTGGTCATGACCTGCTCCTCTCGTCCTGAGTGCTGCCAGGCTATGACCCGCGCCGGCGCCGGGGGAGTCGGTTGACTCTCGACCGCCGCAGGGCTAGGCGGTGCCGGATCAGACGGTCTCCGGGCGCTTCTTGCGGAACGGCCGAGCCGGGGTGTGCGGTCCATCCCACACCGTGATGATCCCCCAGGCCACAGCGGCGATCGGCACCGACAGGACGGCGCCGACGATCCCGCCGAGGATCGTGCCCGTGGTCAGAGCGAGCAGGATGACGAGGGCGTGCAGCTTGAGGGAGCGGGCCATGACGACCGGCTGCAGGAAGTTGCCCTCGAGCTGATTCACGAGCACGACGATGCCGACGACGATCAACGCGGCGACGGGGCCGTGGGTCACGAGCGCGACGAGCGCCGCGAGGATGCCGGCCGCGGTGGCGCCGACGAGCGGGATGAACGCGGTGAGGAAGACAATGACCGCCAGGGGGATGGCGAGTGGGATCTGCAGGATCGCCAGGCCGATGCCGATTCCGAGTGCGTCGGCGGCGGCGACGATCGACGTGCCGCGGACGTAGCCGCCGAAGACGTCGACGGTCTTGTCGCCGATGCGGCGAGCGCGCTCGTAGCTCTCACCGGTGAAGGGCCGCAGCAGGAACTCCCAGATACGAGGGCCGTCCTTGAGGAAGAAGAACAGCACGACGATCATGAGCGCGAGTCCGGTGAAGAAGCTCGCGGTCGCGGAGACGCCGGCCAGGGCGCCGCGACCGAAGGACGCGCTGGTGAGGAAGTCGCCGGCGCTCGCCCAGACCTCGTCCAGGTCGATCGACGCGAAGTCGAACGGGAGCGTGTCGAGCCACGCCGTCACCTGCACGATGCCGTCGGTGGCCGAGTCGACGAGGTCGTCCCACTGGGAGCGGACCGTCAGCACGATCACCCAGACCACCCCGCCGAGGACGACGATGATGCCGATCAGGGCGATCCACGTCGCGAGGATCGACGGCACCCCGCGTCGTCTCATGAGGGCGACGAGCGGGTGGATGGCGCTCGCGAGGATCAGGGCGATGGTGACCGGGATGAACACGAGCGACAGCTGCGTGATGACGAGCACACCGACGGCGACGAGCGCGAGCACGGCGAGGGTCTGCAGACTGCGCGTCGCGACGAGGCCCCATCCTCGGGCCCAGAGACTGCCCGCGTCCGGTGTCGTCGAGTCCGCTGTCGTCGGCTCCGGTCGTCGGAACAGTCCCATCACGTGCGCCTCCCGCTGTTCGCGCCGACGCCGGGATGACGAACGATCGCCCCGTCTTTCTATCCAGGCCCGCCGCCGATAGCAAGCCCCTGGCGCGCGGGTCGCGGAAGCCGCACGATTCTTCTATGCCGCCAGCGGGGCGGCGGGAGAGGACGACACCCATGACCGACCAGACCCCCACCCAGCGCGTCGCAGAACTCATCAAGGACTTCCGCTTCGCCATGCTCACGACGCGCAACGCGGAGGACCGGCTCGTCGCCCACCCGCTCACGGTGCAGGAGGCAGAGTTCGACGGAGACCTGTGGTTCCTCGTCGCGAAGGGCGCCACGTTCGTCACCGACCTGCGCGCGGACGACCGCGTAGGCGTCTCGTTGAGCTCGAACGACTCGTGGGTCTCGCTGTCGGGGCACGCGGAGCTCGTCGAGGATCGGGCGAAGATCCACGAGCTGTGGAGCCCCACGGTCGAAGCCTGGTTCACGGACGGCCCCGACGACCCCGAGGTCGGCCTGCTGAAGTTCACGGCCGAGACCGCCGAGTACTGGGACAGCCCCGGCGGCAGACTCGCCTCGCTGTTCAGCTTCGTCAAGTCGAAGGTCACGGGCGAGCAGTACGACGCCGAGAACGAGACGGTCCGCCTGCCCGAGCGTTGAGAGTCCGGCGCGGCGTCCTCCGGGACGCGGCGCCTCGGGTCTCACGCGACGCCCTGCGCGCCAGCGAGGCTCAGGCGAACCGGCGGCGGTGCAGGTCCTTGATCTCGGCTTCGAGCTCCGGGGCGGGGCCGTCGACGATCGCCGCCGGCACCACGTCGGTGATCGCGAGGGGCGCGACAGGGGACGGACCGACGCCCCACTCGTGCAGCCACCCGCTCAGCTGCTGCGACGACGCCACGTAGACGATGCGTCCGAGCCCCACCCACCCGTGACTGGCCGAGCACATGGGGCAGTGCTCGCCCGAGGTATACACGGTCGCCGCGGCGCGATCCGCCGGGGCCAGGTGCGTCGCGGCCCAGCGGGAGATCTCGAACTCCGGATGCCGAGTCTCGTCGCCGTGCACGACACGGTTGCGGTCCTCGAACAGCGTCTCGCCGGTGGCCGAGACGAGGACCGATCCGAACGGCTCATCGCCGTCGTCGAGCGCCTCGCGCGCGAGTTCGACGCAGCGTCGGAGATGGGTCAGGTCGGTCTCGGAGAGCGTCATGGTCGATCCTTCCGGACATCGTGGTCGAGCGCGTGCCGCCCCACGGGCACCAGCGCGAGGAGGACGCCGGCCGCGACGCCGCCGAGTCCACCCAGCACCATATCGCCGATCGTGTCCTGATAGGTGACGAAGATGTCGTCACTGATGTATCTCCAGCCGAGCCACTCGATCATCTCCCACATCGCGCTGATCGCGAGCGCCAGCAGCGGCACGAGGACGATCGGCGTGCGGCCGCGGACCCTGGCCCCGCTCCCGTCGAACGCCGACACCAGGGCGACGACGCCCGTGCGGGTGAGGATCACAGCCGCGACGACCGACAGCACCCCCGTGCACAGGAAGTGCAGCACGAGGTCCCAGCCGGTCACGGTGCGGTAGAGGTCGAAGACATTGCTCCACGCGGCCACGAGCACCGTCGCGCAGGTCGTGACGTCGAACCAGGCGGCGAGCCCCAGCATCCGGGGGAGCATGACGGCGGGCAGTGCGAGCGCGGCGATCCCGGCATCCGTGGGTTTCAGCCAGATCGCCGCGCCGATCACCCCGAGCACACCGATCAGACGCAGCGCATCGGCGAGCCATTCGCCGGGCGCCGCCGGCGGCCGAAGGAAGTCGTCTTTCACGCTGCACCTCCGATGCGCAGGACGCCGTGCACGGCCAGGTGGTCCGACGGGGCGACTCCGCCGAAACGCCGCGCGTCGACGGCCGTCGAGCGGACGTCGACGTCAGGCGTGGTGAGGATCCCGTCGATCCGTCTCGCTCCGATCCGTGGCCGCCGGTAGTTCGCGTGCGTGCCCCACTCCGGCGTGCGTCGGGTCTGAGCGGCCGTCCAGGCGTCGACCAGCAGCCCGCCGTCGAGCATCCGCCGCAGAGTCTTCGAGCGCGGGCCGGCGTTGAAGTCCCCGAGCACGATCGTCGACAGCGCCCGTTCTCGGATAAGGGAGCGGATGCGGTCGACGGACCGATCCCGGGAGCGGGCCGACAGCGGATCGAGGTGTGCGTTGATCGCCAGGAGCACCGACCCCGTACGGCGGTCCTCGAACTCCGCCCACACGAGGATCCTCGGGAACGGGGTTCCCCGATCCCGAGATCCCGCGCGCTCCGGCTCATCGGACACGGCTTCCTGCCTCCATGCCCGCACGGTCAGTCGGGCGCTGTCGTACAGCAGGGGAGTGCCCTCGCCGCGCCCCTCGGGTCCGCGCCCACGACCGAGGCTGCGGTAGGCGTCCCCGAGGGCGCCGCGGACGGTCGGCATGGCGTGCGGCAGCACCTCCTGCAGGGCCAGCACGGCAGGGCGGCTCGCACGCAGCAGAGCGGAGACCGCCGGAGCCCTCGTGCTCCACCGATCCGCCCGCCGCTGCAGGATGCCGTCCGTCGGTCGACGGAGATTGAAGGTCATCACGTGGAGATCGCGGGGATCGGTCGGTCCCATCAGCGCAGCACCACGCCGGGCGGGCATCGCGGGATCGGATGCCGTCATGCGGCGATCCCGGCCGACGTACGCGCGGGCGAGGTGCGGCGACGCCGTGCGACGAGACGACGCCAGCGGCGCGGAGGGAAGTCCTCGGGCCAGTGCAGCATCACGCTCCGGAACCCTCGATGCACGCGACGTCCGAAGGCGCCCTGGGTCAGAGGTCGCATCGACATGCCCATCGACGAACCGGGCAGTCGGGCGATCGTGAACGCGTCGCCCAGGTGGAAGGCGAGGTCGAGGTCGTCGTGCACCTCGGCGTCATCGCGGTGCACATCGTCTTTCACCTGCTCCCAGGCCGATCGGCGGAAGGCGAGGTTCGAGCCGAAGAGCGGCAGATGCCCCAGCGCCATCCCCGTCATCGCCGCGTACGCGCCCAGATAGAGCAGCGCGAGCGGTGCACGCAGAGCACGCGGGCCGTCGGTGAAGTGCGCGCGTCCCGTGAACGCGGCGACCTGCTCGGCGTGCGAGAAGGCGTCGCGCACCTCCGCGACCCAGGTCGGCGCGGGCACGCAGTCGGCGTCCAGGCGCAGCACGAGGTCTCCCCGCGCGGCGTCGTAGCCGGTCGACGCAGCGGCGGGGATGCCGGGCACGGGGCACGGGATGACGCGGGCGCCCGCAGCGCGTGCGACGACGGCCGAGTCGTCGGTCGAGCCGTTGTCGACGACGATCACCTCGTCGGGCGCCACCGTCTGCGCGGCGAGCGCGTCGAGGCAGCGGGCGAGCAGCGGGGCGTCGTCCTTGACCGGGATGACCACCGAGGTCCGGAGGTGCCCCGCATCGACCGACAGCTCCGGCATCCGTGCGCCTCCCATGACGTCACCGCACGAACGTCCGTCCATGCTCTCCTCCCACCCTACGGAGGGCAGGGGAGGGGCGTGGCCGGGTTGACGACGGTTCCGCGCGCCGCTAGCGCTCGCGAGCGTCGCGGCTGCACGGCGCCGCGTCCGCCGGTCAGAACCCGGCGAGCATGACGCGTGCGACCTGCTCGACGACCTCGTCGTCGTACGCGGCATCCGGGTCCGTCTTCGCTGTCAGGATCGCGATGTAGATGCGCTCACCCGCTCCCGTCGTCACGACGGCCACGTCGTTGCGCACGCCCCCGGCCCCTCCGGACTTGTCGGCGACGATCCATCCGGAGGGCGCTCCCGCACGGATGAGGGCATCGCCGGTCGCGTTGCCGCTCATCCAGTCCAGGAGCGTGTCCCGGGAGCGGGGGTCGAGGGAGTCGCCGTCGAAGAGGCTCTTCAGGCTCGTCGCGAGAGCCGACGGCGTGCTGGTGTTGTCGTCGTTCCCGGGGACGACGACGTTGAGCTCGGGCTCGTAGGCGGTGACGACGGTCGTCGTGTCTCCCCGTGCGCGGAGGAAGTCCTCGACGGCAGCCGGGCCGCCCAGCGACTCCATCACGAGGTTGGCTGCCGTGTTGTCGCTGTCGCGGACGGCGGCCTCGGCGAGAGCATCCAGGCTGAGTCCGTCGTGGAGGTGCTCGGAGGTCACGGGAGAGTATCCGGCGGCATCGATCTGCGCCGCGGTCCAGCGGACGTTCGTCTCGCGCTCCTCCGGCGATGCGGTGGCCAGCAGGGCGGCGGCGATGAAGGCCTTCATGGTCGACGCGTACGGCATGCGGGCGTCGCCGTCGTGGTCGACGGTCCGGCCGTCGTCTCGGATGGCGACGGCCCCGACGGCGACCTCGAACTCCGCCTCGATCGCTCGGATCTGCGGACCGATGTCCGCGGCTGCGGGGGGAGTGGGCGCAGCGGTCTGATCGGTCTTGACCGGAGACGGCTGAGCGGGCACGGCGCTGCAGCCCGACGCTGCCAGCACCACGGTCACCGCCGACACGGCCAAGGCACGCGTCCAGGTCTTCTTCGCGCTCTTCGCGTCTGTCACGGACATTCCTTTCAACTGAACGAGTAGAGGATGAGGAACGCCGAGTTGTAGACGATGTGCACGACGACTCCCGGCCACACCGACTTCGTGCGGACCATGAGCCACCCGTTCACGAGACCGACGAGGAGGGCGGAGGGGAGGACGAGGTTGATGCCGTGGAAGACGGCGAAGATCAGCGCGCTCAGCACGATCGCCGCCCAACTGCCCCACCTCTCGAAGAAGCGAGTCAGGATCCCGCGGAACACGAGCTCCTCGCCCAGCGGCGTGAGGACCGCTCCGAAGAAGATCGTACCGATGAGCGCGAGTACTCCTCCCGACGCCGCGGCGCGCAGGGTGTCTTGAGAGTCGTCCACGCCCGGGAACAGATGCTGGACCACCGTGTCGAAGGTCAGGATGACGGCGAAACACGCGGCCGCCAGGAGCACGGCGATGAGCAGCCATCGCGGCTCGACCCGCCGAACCCCGAAGGCGGCGAGGTCGCGCATGCCGACCAGGACGACGATCGTGAACACGAGCATCGGCGCCGCGCCCGAGAAGAAGAGCCCGGCGACTCCCTCCAGGGCCGGGGTCGGCGCGGGGAAGATCCCCAGCAGGGCGATGCCCGCGCCGTAGATCAGCACCGCGGCGACCAGCGCGACGATCAGCTCCAGCCATTGCGGTCGACGCTCCGCGTTCGTCGAGGTGTTCGTTTTCGAGGTGTTCGTCTTCGAGGTGTCGTTCGTCATGGATATCAGTGGACACCGTGCCCTCGGGGCAGCGTCAACGTCACGACGGCAGGACGGAGATCGGTCACTCCGGTGGATCGACCTCCGCATCCGCGCGTCGGAGGATCTCGTCCGCACGCGCGAGAGCACGGAGCTGGCCGTGGTTGAAGGTGTCGAGGAGTGCGGACGAGAGAGCCTCCTGCGCGAGACTCCCCTTCGTCCGTGTCGCGGATCGCAGGTCGGACGCCCAGGGGAATCGCTCGCGGTGCGCCGCCATCGAGACCGCGAGGAGCTGGGCGACGTGCTCGACCACCGCGCCGTCCGACTCGTCGGTGAGAGCCTCGAACGGTTCGCTCGCGTCGTCGGGTTCGGTGAGCAGGACGCTCGTGTCGTGGAGCACGGTCTCGTTCAGGACGCGGGAGTACACGGTGAGCAGGTCGCGGTACTTCTCCGGGAGGCCGTCTGCGGAATGCGCGAACGGTGCGGGCGTGTCGAGCGGTGCGCGGTATCGCAGGAGGAGAGCGAGTTCGGCGCGTACGCGCTGCAGTCGCTCGATGGTCGCCTCGAGTTCCGCGTCGAGGATGGCGATGGAGGCGTCCGCGTCGGCCGGGTTCGTGGCCAGCGCGCGGATCTGCGCGAGAGAGATGCCGAGATCGCTCATCCGCTTGACCTGCAGCAGACGGACGAGATGAGCGGTCTGATACTGCTTGTACCCGTTGCCCGCGCGCTCCGGCTCGTCGAGCACTCCGACCCGATGGTAGTGCCGGACCGTCTTCACCGTCGTGCCGGCCAGGTCGGCCAGCTGCTTCGTGCTCCACGCCATGCGTTCCTCTTCCGTCGCCGATACCCATATCAGCAGGTGCCCCAGGGGCACGGTCAAGGAGAGTCGCCTCGAGAGGAGCTCCTCGCCGCGCTCGCGGAGGTGACGGGCGCCCACCGGGAGGCCGGCGGAAAAACGAAAGAACCCGCGATCTCTCGCGGGTTCTTCATGGTGGACCTGAGGGGACTCGAACCCCTGACCCCCTGCATGCCATGCAGGTGCGCTACCAGCTGCGCCACAGGCCCAGAACTGCTTCCTTCTGCTCGAAGCAACTGTGAAAGCGTACTACACGGATCACGCACAGCACCAATCGGGGCGTGCACTCCGGGCGCGTCGGCGGTGCGCGGAACAACACCGCGCGGTCGGGTGTTGACGAGAGCGTGGACATCCTCGACAGCGTGGTGATCGGAGCCGGTCAGGCCGGGCTCTCGGCGTCGTACCACCTGACGCGTCTCGGCATCCGTCATGTGGTGCTGGATGCCGATGACAGGCCCGGCGGAGCCTGGCAGCACCGCTGGGATGCGCTCACGATGCGCGACGTGCACGGCGTGGCCGAGCTCCCCGACGACGCAGCACCGCCGCGCGACGACGAGAGGGCCAACGTCGCGGTGCCGGCGACCTTCGCGGCCTACGAGAGGGCCCACGGACTCCCGGTGGTGCGACCGGTGCGCGTGGATCGGGCCACGGACGACGACGACGGCATCCTCGTCGTCCACGCCGGCGACCGCGAGTGGCGCACCCGCACGATCGTCAACGCCACCGGCACCTGGACGCATCCGTTCCTGCCGCACTACCCGGGGATGGAGACGTTCCTGGGCGACCAGTTCCACACGGTCGACTACCCGGGACCTGAGTACTTCCGCGGCAAGCGCGTGCTCGTCGTGGGCGGGGGAGCATCGGCTGTGCAGTTCCTCGGTGCGATCGCGCCGATCGCCGAGACCGTCTGGGCGACCCGTCGGGAGCCGGTCTGGCGCACCGACGACTTCACCCCGGAGGCCGGGGCGGCGGCCGTCGCTCTCGTCGAGCAGCGGGTGGCGCAGGGACTGCCGCCCGAGAGCGTCGTGAGCGTGACGGGGCTGATGCTGCGCGAACAGGAGCGGGAGGCCGAACGGCTCGGCGCCTACGCCGACAGGCGGCCGATGTTCGAGCGCATCGAACCCGACGGCGTGCGCTGGGCCGACGGCACGTTCGAGCGCGTCGACGTCATCCTCTGGGCGACCGGATTCCGCCCGGCGATCGCCCACCTGGCACCCCTGCACCTGCGCAGCGCGGCGGGCGGCATCCAGCTCGACCGCAACGGTCGCGGCACCACGGCGGTCGCCGATCCGCGGATCCAGCTCGTGGGGTACGGGCCGTCGGCGAGCACGATCGGCGCCAACCGGGCGGGGCGCGCGGCCGCCAAGGGCGTGCAGCGGTCACTCGCCACGCGGACGGTTCCCGCCCCCTGAGTCGCTGACTCCACCGCGGCGGTGTGCCGTCGATACGCTGAGGGCATGATCCGCATCGCGCTCATGGTCGTCTGGCTGCTCCTCTCGGCATGGCTCGCGATCTGGACGGCCGAAGGACTGTTCGGGGTGAATCAGCGCGAGTCCATCCTGCCTTTCGCGGGGGAGGACACGCTCGGCGCTCCGATCATCATCGGCGTCGCCTGGGGACTCATGCTCACGTTCGGCGGCACCGTGTCGGGCCTCGGGCGCCGCCGGAAGCTCCGCGGTGCATCGCACATCGGAGTGGGACGCATCGTCGAGGTCTCCCGCACGGGCCTCACGGTCAACGACGTGCCGCAGTACGACCTCTTCATCCGTGTCACCCCTGGCTCGGGCGACGACTTCATCGCCCAGCTGCGCACCCTCGTGCAGCCGACCGACCTGTCGTCGCTGCAGGTGGGCAACCCGCTGCCGGTTCGCTACAGCCTCAGCGACCAGGACTCCGTGGAGCTCGCCGACATCAGCGACCCGTCCGTGCGCGAGGCCGTGCTGCAGTGGCGCATCGACCGCGGGCTCATCGATCCGCGTCAGGTGCGGGCACGGACGACGGGCACGCAGGTGCCGGCCTCCGTGATCGCGGTGCGACCGACCGGGCGACGTCTGGAGGGGCAGAGCGAACTCGCCCTGACGGTGCTCCTGGCGCCGGAGGGACAAGACACCTGGGAGGCCGAGACCACCGTCTTCGCGTACCCGGAGGCGATCTCGCGCTTCCAGGTCGGCGCGCCGATCTGGGCGTTCTACCGTCGGGAGGATCCGCAGACCGTGGCGGTCACGATCGAGAAGGAGCCCGGCCGATGAACATCCTCGACACCCTGATCTGGCTGCTGAACTTCCCGGCGGCGCACGGCTACGCCATGGTCTTCATCGCGGGCTTCTCGCTCTTCGGACTCTTCGCGCTCTCGGCGTCGGGCGCGACGCCGGGCAGCGCGCTGCGACGAGTGCGCGAGCGCGAGGGTCTGCTCCGTCCAGAGCACGCGAAGCGCGGTCGATGGGGCGGACGCCTCGCGCGGATCGTGTTCCGCGTGCTCACGGTCGTCATGCTCGCCAACCTCGTCGTCGGCATCCTGAGCCTGACCGGCGTACCCGTGACGCGCGCGTACATCTACGAGCACGGGCAGCCGACGACCGGCACACGAGACGGCGACTGGATCACGTTCTCGACGGCCTCCGGTGTCGAGTACACGGTCGAGAGCAACTTCTTCACCCCCGCGGTCTACCCCGACCGCGACGCGTACCTGTCGGGCGATCAGGTGGTCGTGCGCTACCTGCCGTCGCACCCGCAGGCATATGTGATCGACAGTTCGCAAGGCCCCCGCTGACCTGAGCCGATGTCAGGTTCGGCGCGTAGGGTGAAGGTATGTCGCGCATCATCGTCTTCGGCGGCCACGGCCGCATCGCCCTGTTGCTCGCTCCTCTGCTCGTCGCCCGCGGCGACGAGGTCACGGCGGTCATCCGCAATCCCGACCACGTCGCCGACGTCGAGAAGACGGGCGCGACCGCGCTGGTCTCGGATGTCGAGCAGCTCGACACGCGCGGACTCGCCGAGATCATCGCCGGACACGACGCGATCGTCTGGTCGGCCGGTGCGGGCGGCGGATCGCCCGAGCGCACATACGCCGTCGATCGCGATGCCGCGATCCGCACGATGGATGCCGCGGCCGATGCCGGTGTCGGTCGCTACGTCATGGTCTCGTGGATCGGCTCGAAGGAAGATCACGGCATCCCGGAGGACGACTCGTTCTTCCCGTACGCCGACGCGAAGTGGGAAGCCGACGAGCACTTGCGCGGCACCGACCTCGACGGCACGATCCTCGGCCCGGGGGCGCTGACCTTCGACGAGCCCACTGGGCGTATCGTGATCGACCCGGAGGGGCGCGGCGAGGTCTCGCGTGCCGACGTCGCGCAGGTCATCGCCGAGTCGATCGGCAACCCTTCAACGTTCGGCCGCACGATCCGCTTCGGCAACGGCGATGCCGACAGCGCCGTCCCGATCGTCGAGGCGCTCAGCGCCTGAACCGATGAGGTGGCGTCGGGCAGCGGCGATCAGCGCGGCGGTCATCGTCGGGCTGGGGATGCTGTCGTCACCCGCGGTCGCAGTCGACGTGCCCGTTGCTCGCGCATCAGTCCCGCGCGCACCCGCCGCCGTGGAAGGCGGAGGGGTCGATGCGCGCGCTGCGGAGCTCGTCGAGCGCATGAGCACCGCCGAGCAGGCGGCCAGCGTGGTGATGGGCCACATCCCGACGACCGACCCGACAGCGCTCGCGAGCTACATGCAGCAGGGCTTCGGCGGCTTCATCCTCATGGGAGCGAACGTGCCGGAGGGCGGCGACGTCGCGGCCGTCACCGATGCGCTCGTCACCGACGCCGACCCGTCGCCGCTTCTCGCGATCGACCAGGAGGGCGGGATCGTCTCGCGCCTCGGCGCAGACATCTACCCGGCGTCGACGTCGCTCAAGACGCAGCCGGTCGCTGCGACGTCTGCCGCATTCGCGGCACGCGCCGCGCTCGTCGCACGCTCGGAGATCGACGTCAACTTCGGCACGGTCGCCGACGTGCCGGCCGACCCCGCGTCGTTCATCTTCGGGCGCGCACTGGGCGCCGACCCGCAGAGCGCGGCGGAGCGCGTCGCTGCGGCGACCGCGGCCCAGGAGCCGGTCGTCGCATCCACGCTCAAGCACTTCCCTGGGCACGGTGCCGCGCCGGGCGACTCCCACCACGCGATCCCCTCGACGACCGAGACGCTCGACGAGTGGCGCGCCACCGATGCCGTTCCGTTCGTGGTGGGTGTCGACGCCGGAGCATCGCTCCTCATGTTCGGTCACCTCGCGTACACCGCGGTCGACGCGGCCCCGGCCTCGCTGTCGCCCGCCTGGCATGAGATCGCGAGAGACGAGCTCGGCTTCGACGGGGTGATCGTCACCGACGACCTCGGAATGCTGTCGTCGTCGGGCGTCCCCGCCTACGCCGATCCCGTGGCCAACGCGGTGACCGCTCTCGAGGCCGGCAGCGACCTGCTGCTGATGATCGCTGGCTCGACGCCCGACACGGCGGGTCAGATCGCCGCCGGGATCACCGCTGCCGTCGAGGCGGGCACGGTGCCGGAGGAACGGCTCGTCGATGCCGCCACGCGGGTCATGACGCTGAGAATGCAGCATGCGGCGGCGACGGCGGAGTGGACGCTGTGTTCCGAATGCGAGCCGGTGGACTGACGGCCGCGACTCGGCCGCTCAGACCGCCATCAGGGCATCTGTTCCGAGCCACGACTCGAGCAGCCGCGCACGCAGCACCGCCCCGCGCTCCGCGAAGCCCCGCTGACGACGCACGTACTCCGCCTTCCCCTCGGGCGTCTCGATCGGCACCGGTACGACACCCCAGGCGCCGAGGTCGTACGGGGCGGCCTCCATGTCGAGCAGGCGGATGTCACGGGCCAGCTCGAACACATCGAGCAGCAGCTCACCGGGAACGAGGGGTCCGAGCTTGAGCGCCCACTTGTAGAGGTCCATCCCGGCGTGCAGGCATCCCGGCTGCTCGAACAGCGGTTGGTCGTCGCGCGTCAGGGGCGTGCGATTGCGCGGCACCGCATCGGGGGTGAAGAACCGGAAGGCGTCGAAGTGCGTGCACCGCAGCTCGTGGCTCTCCACGACGAGGTCGGTACCGGCCTGTCCGAGCCGCAGCGGCACGGCATGACGGTGCTCGTCAGCGCGGTAGACCATCGCCCACTCGTGCAGGCCGAAGCAGCCGAACTGGCCTGGCCGCGAGGCGGTGCGGCGCAGCATCCGCTCGACGAGTCCCGCGAGCTCGGGCTTCTCCGCGGCGAACGCGGCAGCGTCGGGGACGGCGACGTCGGGAGTCGTGCCGGGGGAGTACCAGCGCCACGTGCGCCGCTCGCCGGCATCCTCCAGCTCGACTCCCGCACCGGGATGCCACCGTCGCAGCTGCGCCGGCTTGTACGAGTAGTAGGTGAAGAGGAAGTCCCAGACCGGGTGGGTCTCGCGGCGCGACGCGCGCGCACGGTGCTCGGCGGTGAGAGCGTCCGCCCGCTCCTGGTGCGCCCGTTCGCGCTCCAGCCAGGTGGTCCGGGACAGACGCATGTCAGTCCAGGATGCCGGCTTCGCCAAGGAGGTCGCGGAGTCCGGCGCCGTCCTCCGCGCTCACCCAGGGGGCGACGTCCTCGGAGTGCGGTTCACGTCCGGCGCGGCCACCGGCCAGCACGGCCTCGGCGGGCAGCAGCCGTCGGATCGCGACACCGCTCACGGAGTCGGGGTGCTCTTCCATGAACTCGGAGTAGATCGACTCGTCGTGCTGACCGTCGTCGCCGATGAGCAGCCACTTCACGTGGGGGAACTCCGTCGCGAGGCGACGCAGATTCGTGAGCTTGTGATCGCGACCGCTGCGGAACCAGCGATCGTGCGTGGGACCCCAGTCGGTGAGCAGCATGGATCCAGCGGGGAACAGGTGCCTGCCGAGGAATCGGCGGAGCGTCGGAGCGACGTTCCAGGCGCCGGTCGAGAGGTAGATCATCGGTGCGCCCGGATGCTGTCGCAGCAGCTGGTCGAGGAGCACGGCCATGCCGGGGACGGGGATGCGCGCGTGCTCGTCGACGACGAAGGAGTTCCAGGCCGCGATGAACGGACGGGGCAGCGCGGTAACCATGACGGTGTCGTCGACGTCCGACAGCACGCCGAACCGCGTCGACTCCGCCACGATGAAGGCCGTGGCCTCGATGGGGTCTTTGCCCTCGACCGAGAACGTGAAGGTCTGCCAGCCCGGCTCGAGCTCGGCGTGGATCACCGAGTCGATCACGCCGCCCCGATCCGCGACGACATGGTGGACGGAGTCGCCGATCGTCACGGTGACCTTCGCGAAGCTCACCGGGATGCCGACGAAGCTGCGCCAACCGCGGATGCTCGCCGGCTCGCCGTCGTCTCCCTTGCGCAGCGGGGGGACGATCAGCACCCGACCGAGGACCCGCACCCAGCCCGGACCGCCGTACCCCGGGAACGGGAGGACGGTGGCGCTGCGACCGCGACGGCGCGCTCGTCCCTCACGCCACACGTGGAAGCGGTGTTCGAGGCGCGCGAACCAGTGGATCCGGGGCGCCAGGGGTGCGGAAGCCATTGCTTCAGTCTTTCACGTCGGCAGTATTCTGCGCGCCTGCGTCCGGCGTCTCGATGTGACGAGACTCCAGGCGACCGAGCAGCCTCTTGCCCAGGAAGATCAGCAGCAGGAAGACCGCGATGATGCCGACGAAGATGTAGCCGGCGAAGTGGACGCGGTCCACGAGCTCGCGGAAGCCGCCTGCGGCGAGGGAGGTGATGCTCACGTAGGCCGTCGCCCAGAGGAGGCAGGCGGGTGCCGTCCACGCCAGGAAGCGGCGATACGAGTAGTGGCTCATGCCGACGGTCAGCGGGACGAGGGAGTGGAGGACGGGAAGGAAGCGCGACAGGAAGATCGCGATGCCGCCACGACGCGCGAGGTAGTTCTCGGCTCGCACCCAGTTCTTCTCACCCACGCGCTGCCCGATCCACGAACGGCGGATGCGGGGACCCAGCCAGCGCCCGAGCCAGAAGCCGATGCTCTCGCCGATGAGAGCACCGATCACGACGGCGATCACCATCGCGATCGCTTCCCACACGCTCGTGACTCCCATCGAGGCGATGATGACGATCGTGTCGCCCGGGACGATGAGCCCGATGAGGATGCTCGTCTCGAGCATCACGGCGACCCCGGCGATGAGCGTG
This sequence comes from Microbacterium sp. CR_7, assembly GCF_041954755.1. NCBI lineage: Bacteria > Bacillati > Actinomycetota > Actinomycetes > Micrococcales > Microbacteriaceae > Microbacterium > Microbacterium sp. CR_7. The sequence goes on along the minus strand of NZ_JAVAYF010000006.1, from coordinate 8,234 downwards.
CGCGTGACCGGATCGATCGACTGGATCACATCGAACAGCCAGAGGAGGAGGTCGTCCACCCTCCGAGAATACGGGAGGCGACGCCGCCTAGGCTGGGAACGTGCGAGAGCGACTGACCGGCCGCCTCCTCGATCGTGCGGTGGATCCCGAAACGGTGTTCCTCGCCCTCGAGGAGCGTCACGCCGACGTCTTCTGGCTGGATGCGGGAGCGGCGGCCGCCGAGGGGTGGAGCTACGTCGGCACGGGCGAGCAGGCGCGGTTCCCCGGGGAGGTGCGGCTCGACGTCGCCATGACGCGCCCTGCGGAGGAGCCGCCGTTCCGTGGAGGCTGGGTCGGCTGGTACGACTACGAGAGCGGTGCGGAGGCGGCGGGCGCCCCGGTCGCCCCGGTTGCCCAGAGCGGTCCCGGCGCCGGGGATGCGTGGCTGCGCGTGACTCGCCTCCTCGCGGTCCGTCATGACGACGGGACGGCCTGGGTCTTCGCGGATGACCTCGACGAGTGGGAGGCCTTCGTCGTCGCCGCGTCGACGTCGGAGGCCCGTCCGGTCCCGAGGCCCGGAGAGCGTCTCGCCTCCGCCAGACACACACCCGAGGAGTACACCGCCCTCATCGAGTGCTGCCGTGACCTCATCCGGGCGGGCATCGCCTACCAGCTCTGCCTCACCACGCGCTTCACCGTGACCGGAGTCGACGACGCGGTCGACGTGTACCGTCGCCTCCGCACGGCGACGCCGGCGCACCACGGGGGTTTCCTGCGGATCGGCGAGACGTCGCTGCTGAGCGCCAGCCCCGAGCAGTTCCTGCAGGCGGAGGGCGGAGTCATCCGCACTCGGCCGATCAAGGGCACGCGTCCCCGGGGCGTCGATTCGGACACGGATGCCGCGCTCGCCGCAGAGCTCGCCGTCGACGAGAAGGAGCGCGCGGAGAACGTCATGATCGTCGACCTCATGCGCAACGACCTGTCGCGCGTGTGCGTGCCAGGCACCATCCGCGTGGAGGCGCTGTGGAAGGTCGAGACCTACCCCGCGGTGCACCAGCTCGTCAGCACCGTCAGCGGCACAGCGGCGCGCGGTGTCGACGTCGCAGCGCTGTTCGCCGCAGCCGCGCCCGCGGGGAGCATGACCGGTGCTCCGAAGCTTTCGGCCATGACGAGACTGCACGAGCTCGAGGGGGGTCCGCGCGGTGTCTACGCCGGTTGCTTCGGCTTCATCGGCGACGACGGCGCCCTCGATCTCGCGATGGTGATCCGCAGCATCCTCGTCGAGGGAGATCAGGCGATCGTCGGTGCAGGCGGTGGGATCACGTGGCGGTCGGTGGCGGCATCCGAGGTCGCCGAGGTCGCGACGAAGGCCCGCGCACCGCTCGCAGCCCTGGGGGCGGATACGCCCGTGGCCTGGGGTTCCGATATCCTGAACTGATCCCTTTTCCCTCCAGATTGGTCGTGCGTTCGTTGTCTGAGAACCTGTCCACCTCTCCCGTCGCCGAGGAGACCGTCTCGGCGCACGACATCCAGGCCAAGTGGCAGAAGTACTGGGCGGAGAACGGCACGTTCCTCACGGGCGGCGACGACGACACGCGGCCGCGCCGCTATGTGCTCGCGATGTTCCCGTACCCGTCGGGCGACCTGCACATGGGACACGCCGAGAACTACCTCTACTCCGACATCGTCGCGCGCTTCTGGCGTCACCGCGGGCACAACGTCATGAACCCGATCGGGTGGGACTCCTTCGGCCTCCCCGCCGAGAACGCCGCCATCCGCCAGGGTGCAGACCCGCGCGAGTGGACGTACCAGAACATCGCGCAGCAGAAGGTCGGCTTCGAGCAGTACGGCGTCTCGTTCGACTGGAGCCGCGTCCTGCACACCTCCGACCCGGAGTACTACCGCTGGAACCAGTGGCTGTTCCTGAAGCTGTACGAGCGCGGTCTGGCCTACCGCAAGAAGAGCCCCGTCAACTGGTGCCCGAACGACCAGACGGTGCTCGCCAACGAGCAGGTCATCGACGGGCGCTGCGACCGCTGCGGCGCCGAGGTCGTCAAGAAGAAGCTGACGCAGTGGTACTTCCGCATCACGGACTATGCCGACCGTCTGCTCGACGACCTGAACCAGCTCGAGGGGCGCTGGCCGCACAAGGTGCTGCAGATGCAGCGCAACTGGATCGGCCGCTCTGTCGGCGCCGACGTCGACTTCCGCATCGAGGGCCGCGACGAGCCCGTCACGGTGTTCTCGACGCGCCCCGATACGCTGCACGGCGCGACGTTCTTCGTCGTGGCACCCGACGGCGACCTGGCGGCCGAGCTCGCAGCCGAGGCTCCTGACGAGGTGCGCGAGCGCTTCCAGAACTATCTCGCAGACGTGCAGAAGACGACCGACATCGACCGCCAGTCGACGGATCGCCCGAAGACCGGCGTCTTCCTGGAGCGGTACGCGATCAATCCGGTGAACGGCGAGAAGCTGCCGATCTGGGCCGCGGACTATGTGCTGGCCGACTACGGTCACGGCGCGGTCATGGCCGTCCCGGCGCACGACCAGCGCGACCTCGACTTCGCGCGCGCCTTCGACCTGCCCGTCAAGGTCGTCGTCGACACGACAGCGCCCATCACGGGCGCGATGCGCGCGATCGAGGTCGATGACGACGGCGTGCCGATCGACGCGGATGCCGCGCTCGACGAGCAGAACCCGGCATCCACCGGCGTCGCGCTCACCGGCGAGGGCCGCATGATCAACTCCGGACCCCTCAACGGGCTGTCCAAGCGCAACGCGATCGCACGCGCCATCGAACAGCTCGAGGCGTCGGGAACCGGTCGTGCGGCGAAGAACTACCGTCTGCGCGACTGGCTGATCTCGCGGCAGCGGTTCTGGGGCACTCCCATCCCCATGCTGCACGCCGAGGACGGCAGCATCGTGCCGGTGCAGGAGGACAAGCTGCCGGTCACCCTGCCGAGCGTCGAGGGCCTCGACCTCAAGCCGAAGGGCACGTCGCCACTGGGCGGCGCCGAGAGCTGGGTGCGCACGGTGGACCCGGTGTCCGGCGACCCGATGCTGCGAGACCCCGACACGATGGACACGTTCGTCGACAGCTCCTGGTACTTTTTGCGCTTCCTCTCGCCGAACAGCGAGACCGAGGCGTTCGACCCGGCTCTCGCGTCGCGCTGGGCGCCGGTCGACTCGTACATCGGCGGTGTCGAGCACGCGATCCTGCACCTGCTGTACGCGCGCTTCATCACGAAGGTGCTGTTCGACATGGGGCTCATCGACTTCACCGAGCCGTTCTCGAACCTCATCAACCAGGGGATGGTCCTGCTCGACGGGCAGAAGATGTCGAAGAGCAAGGGCAACCTGGTGCTGTTCCAGGAGGAGCTCGACGCGCACGGAGCGGATGCTCTGCGGGTGGGCCTCGCGTTCGCCGGCCCCGTGGAAGACGACAAGGACTGGGCCGACGTGTCGACGACCGGCGCCCAGAAGTTCCTGTCCCGCGCCCTTCGCATCGCGCACGAGGTGTCGAGCGACGTCGACGTGGTCTTCAAGGGCGGCGACGCTGCGCTGCGGCGCGCGACCCACAAGCTGCTCGCGGAGGCTCCGGGTCTGGTGGAGCAGACGAAGTTCAACGTGCTCGTCGCGCGCCTCATGGAACTCGTCAACGTGACTCGCAAGACGATCGACACCGGCGCAGCCGGCGCCGCCGACCCCGCGGTGCGCGAGGCGGCGGAGACGGTCGCGGTCATGCTCGACCTGATCGCCCCGCATACCGCGGAGGAGATGTGGGAGGCGCTCGGTCATGAGCCGTCGGTGGGTCTGGTGACCTGGCGGTCGGCCGACCCGGTGCTCCTCGTCGAGGACACGGTGACCGCGGTCGTGCAGGTGGGCGGCAAGGTGCGGGCGCAGCTCGAGGTGCCGGCTCGTATCGGCGAGGCCGAGCTCGAAGCGCTCGCCCGCGCCGACGAGCGCGTGATCCGGTCGATCGGCGACCGCGAGATCGTGAAGGTCGTCGTGCGTGCCCCCAAGATCGTGAGCATCGTCGTCAAGTGATATCGGGGGCGGTCCCAGACTGCTTCTGCACATCTCCGGGGTGACGCGAGTTGTGCACGGCGGGAGTTCGCCCGGCAGTGCGGCGTCGGCGTGCGCGCCTAGGTTGGCAGGGTGTCAGAGTCCTCGCCTCCACCTCCGCAGCGTCGCCTGCGTCTGAGCGTCGGCGCGGCCGTCGTGGTCGCGCTCGTCGTCCTGTCGGGCGCCGTCGGGCTGGGTCTGCTCCGCGGGCAGGCGGCGCCGACCGAGTCGATTCCGATGTCGACCGATGAGCCGTCTCTGTCGGCATCGGGTGACCTCTACGTGCACGTTCTCGGCGCGGTCGAGCAGCCGGGCCTGTACGTGCTCGACCTCGACGCGCGGCTCGTGGACGCGGTCGCCGCGGCCGGAGGCACGACGGACCAGGCCGATCTCGCCGGCGTGAACCTCGCGCGTGCCGTGACCGACGGTGAGCAGATCGTCGTCCCGGTGCTCGGGGCGGCGACCGACGTGCCGGGCGCTGCCCCGCCGGGTGACGATCGGATCAATCTGAACGCGGCCGATCAGGCGGCTCTCGAGACCCTGCCCCGAATCGGTCCGGCGCTCGCGGAGCGGATCATCGCGTGGCGCGACGAGAACGGACGGTTCCAGTCGGTCGACGATCTCCTGGCGGTCCCGGGCATCGGGGAGAAGCTCCTCGCCGGAATCCGCGACGGCGTCAGGGTGTGACGGGGGCCAACACGAAGTCTCCCGTCTCGCCCGGATTGACCGCGACCTCCCACCGGAATCCGTCTGGGTCGGAAAAGTACCCCGAATAACCGCCCCACTCCCGTTCGCGAGCCGGGCTCACGGGTACGCCGAGCGCGCGCACCTCTTCGATGACCGCGTCGACCTCGGCAGGCGTGGCCAGGTTGTGGGCGAGGGTGATCGGGGCGATGCCGGATGCCGGCGCCTCGCCGATCTCCGCGGTGAAGCCCTCGACCGACCAGAGCGACAGGATGAGTCGATCTCCGACGGGCAGCATCAGGACGTCGTCGCCGGCGAAGATCGGCTCCCACCCCAGGCCGTCGACGTAGAAGGCCCGGCTGCGTTCAAGATCGGCTACGGCGAGGGTGATGAAGCTGACGCGCTGTTCCATGGCGGGAGTCTCCCACACGCCGCAGACACGCCGCTCGGGGAGCGATCGCGTCGGCCTCTCATTCCGCGGTGGTGAGGTGACCGTTCGTGAACACGATGAGCACGAGAAGGAACGGCGAGGATGCCGCCAGCAACCCCCACCGTGACGCGATCACCGCCATGACGGCGATCGCGGCGACGGCTCCCAGCGTGATGCGTGCACGGAGCATGATGGCGTCGGCCGCCTCGACGCTCAAGCCGCCGTGGAGCGCAAGACCGACGGATGCCGCGAACACCTCGACACCCGTCAGGATCACGACGGCGGCGGCGATCGCGAGGCACGCCCAGCCGATGCGACCGCATACCTCCCGCCAGCTCGGGCGAGCGCCGACATCCGTGCAGTCGTTCGACATCCGCTCACGGTAGCGCACGTAGCCGCCTCTAGGTCCGCCACGAGGTGCGGCTTCCTGCATCGGTACTGCACATCGACGGCATGACGCGGGTTGTTCACGGTGGGTGTGTTCGTGGTCAGTGCCCGCGTCCTCGCGCTCTTAGGTTGTTCGGATGGCTGTGCGGACAGAGGGTGCGCGGGAGTACCCACCACGACGTCTGGGTTCGACGCGTGATCTCCGCTTGCTCCCGGTGATGGCCGCGGCGTGGGGCGTCGCTCTCTTCTGCGTCTTCGAGCCGGGAGCGTCGGGATGGTGCGCGGGTACGTGTTCGGTGGCAGCATTCGTCGCGGGCGCTGCGATGGTGCTGCGTCGTCGGTCGGCTGCGTCAGCGGGCGGATTGATGATCGTTGTCTTGGCCGTCGGTGCCGCCGTGGCGTTCACCGTCATGTCTGCGACGGTGGATCGTGCGGCGGTTCGGGGTTGGGACGGCAGGGTCGTCGAAGCGGTGGGGGAGATCGCGTCGTCGGCTTCGGTGGGGAGGGACGGGCGGCTGTGGATCGACGTGCAGCTGGCCGGGATCGGGCCGCCGGGCCGTGTGAGTGCTGCGTCCGCTCCGGTGCGGGTCGGCGTCGATCCTGTCGAAGGGTTCGACCTCGGGGCGGTCGTGCGGGTGACCGGCGAGAGCGCGGCCACGGATCCAGGGGAGCGTGCGGCGCTCGTGCTGTTCGCCAGCTCCGCATCGGTGGAACGGGAGGCGGCGGGCTTCTTCGCCGTGGCGGCCGGGCTGCGGCAAGCGTTCATCGAGCGCTCGACACGCCTTCCCGAGCCGGGTGCCGGTCTGCTGCCCGGCCTCGCCGTCGGCGACACGCGCGCGGTCGGTTCGGACTTGAACGACGCGATGCGCACCAGCGGTCTGAGCCACCTCACCGCAGTGAGCGGTGCGAACTGCGCCATCGTCGTCGGGGCCGTGTTCTGGTCGGCGGCGCTGTGCGGGGCAGGGCGTGGACTCCGCATCCTTCTCGCGGCACTGGGGCTGGCAGGGTTCGCGATCCTGGTCACACCGGAGCCGAGCGTGATCCGAGCCGGCGTCATGGCGGGGGTCGCCATGATCGCGCTACTGGTCGGTCGCCCCAGCGCCGGAGCGGGGATGCTGGCGCTCAGCGCGGCCGGCATCCTCATCATCGATCCCTGGCTCGCGTCCACCCCGGGGTTCGCGCTCTCGGTGGTCGCGTCCGGGGCGCTGATCCTGCTCGCACCCATCCTGTCGCGAGGCCTCGCCCAGTGGATGCCGTCGCCGCTCGCTCTTGCGATCGCCGTCCCTCTCGCCGCTCAGCTCGCCTGCGGTCCGATCATCGCGTTGTTCGCCGAGAGACAGTCCCTCGTGGGGCTCGCGGCGAATCTGCTCGCCGCGCCGGCCGCGCCCGTCGCCACGGTGATCGGCCTGCTCGCCTGCCTCTCCGCTCCGGTGCCTGCGCTCGCGGATGTCCTCGCTGCGTCGGCCTGGCTCCCGGCGTCGTGGATCGCCGCCACCGCGGATGCGACGGCGGGATTGCCGTTCGCCGAGGTGGCCATCCCGCCGGGTGTGCTCAGCGCCCTCGTCGTGGCAGGACTGAGCGGTGCGGTCGGAGTCGTCGTCGGCAGCCGCGGACACCGTCTGCGGTTGCCACGGTTGCTCGCCGTATCCGTGCTGTCGGGTGCGCTGGCCCTCGGCACCTCGCACGTGGTCCTCTCCGGTCCGCTGGCGCGCATGACGACTCCGACAGGCTGGACGATCGCGATGTGCGACATCGGGCAGGGCGACGCTGTGGTGGTGCGATCGGCGCACCAGGTCGCGCTCATCGACACCGGCCCCGACCCGACGCTGTTGGACGAGTGCCTTCGGGCGCTGGGCATCGCGCGGCTCGATCTGCTGGTGCTGACCCACTTCGACCTCGACCATGTCGGCGGAGTCGATGCCGTTCAGGGCCGGGTGAGGACCGTGCTGCATGGCCCTCCGGGTGAGACCGCCGACGAGAAGACGCTCGAGCGGTTGGCCGAAGGCGGCGCGACGGTCGAAGAGGTGCACGCGGGAGTGAGCGGTGATCTCGGCGGTGCTCAATGGAGCGTGCTGTGGCCTGCGCGAGACGAGAAGGCGTTCCCTCCGGGGAACGATCTCAGCGTGGTGCTCGAGATCGAGGGCGGCGGAGTGCCACGATCGCTCTACCTGGGTGATCTCTCCGCTGAGTCGCAGAGCATGCTGCTGAGGTCTCACCGGGTGCGTGGTGTCTACCCGGTCGTCAAGGTGTCGCACCACGGGAGCGGTGACCAGGCGCCGGCGCTGTACGAGGAGATCGCAGCGACGATCGGGCTGGTCGGCGTGGGCGCGGACAACGTCTACGGACATCCCCGAGACGAGGCCCTCTCGATGCTCGAGGCCGCGGGCACGACCGTGCTGCGCACAGATCTGGACGGTCGGGTGCTCGTGGGTACGGGAGCGGGCGGATACGAGATCTGGAGGGAAAGAGGGTCTTAATGATCTGTCGCGCGGCTGTTCTGTATCGGCATATCGAGCCACATTCGAACATAGTTACTAAACTGGGGGCATGACTTCTTCGCATCTGGTGCCGCTTCTCGAGGCCGTGCAGTGCCTCGATGAGGCGTGGGCGGATGCGGAGAACGGCGCCGAGCTGTCGCGGGCGCAGCTGGTGGCTGCGCATCGGGCGATCGGTGTGGTGCAGCGTCGGC